>JAHFUL010000027.1:0-24512 GCA_023265155.1 Acidobacteriota bacterium | reverse complement strand
CGGCGCGAGACGCCGGCCACGGGCACCGCGACGAGCCGGCCGCTCGCAATCTCGGTGATGGCGCACCGACGCGGCAGCATCGCGACGCCCAGCTTCAGCTCGACTGCGCGCTTGATGCCGTCGAGGCTCGGCAACGCGATCACCATGTTGAGCGTGATGTGCCGCTCTTCGAACAAGCGCAGCACGCGTTCGCGCGCAGGCGACGGATCGTTGTGCGCCACGATTGGCTCGTCCGCAACGTCTTCCATCGAGACTTGCTTTCGCTTCGCCAACGCGTGCGTCGGCGGAAGCAGCAAGACGAGCTCGTCGCTGCCGACAACCACCTCGAGGAGGCCGCTCTCCGCCGGGCGGAATGTCAGCGCCCCGAAGTCGAGACTCCCCTGCTGCACCTCGACGGCGATCTGTCGCGCGGGCACACGCCGGACGTCCACGGCGATGTCGGGCACCTGCAGTCGGAACTGCGCCATCAACGGCAGGAGCGTGTGCACGGCCGCTTCGTTGGCGCCGATGAGCACGCGGCCGCGGCGCAGGTCGCGCAGCTCGCGCATGGCCGACTCGGCCTCTTCCGCCAGACGCACGAGCCGCTGACCGTAGTTCTGCAGCACGCGTCCAGCGTCCGTCAGCGTGCCGCTCTTCGACGAACGGTCGAACAGCTGCTCGCCCAGATCGGCTTCGAGCCGGCGGACCGCCTGGCTGACCGCGGGTTGCGTTCGATGCACTTTGGCCGCGGCGCGGGAGAAGCTCCGCTCCTCCGCGACGGACAGAAAGATGCGCAGGGCCATGAGGTCCATATAAGTTCTGATTATTTTACCGTAATAATTATCACTTTGACTTCTACAACCCCTGGACGCTACAACTGACGCATGAGTCAGAACCCCACGCAGATCATCGTGTTCGACACGACGCTCCGGGACGGTGAGCAAGCCCCAGGCTTCTCCATGGACGTGCCATCGAAGCTGACCATCGCGCGCGCGCTCGAGGCATTGGGCGTGGACATCATCGAGGCCGGTTTCCCCATCGCGTCTCCGGCCGACTCAGAGGCGACCCGGCAGGTGGCCCGGGAAGTGCGCCGGCCGGTGATCGCGGCGCTCGCGCGGACCCGCCAGGCCGACATCGAAGAAGCCGCGCGCGCCCTCGAGCCGGCGGAGCGCAGCCGCATCCACACGTTCCTGGCGACGTCGGACCTTCACCTCGAACGCAAGCTCCGCATCTCACGTGAGGCCTGTCTCGAGCAGATCATCGACGGCGTCCGCCTCGCGCGAAACTTCACCGACGATGTGGAGTTTTCGGCGGAGGACGCCACTCGAAGCGACCGCGACTTCCTCTGCCGCGTCGTCGAAGCCGCCATCGCGGCGGGCGCTACGACCATCAACCTGCCCGACACGGTCGGCTACGCCACGCCCGAGGATCTCCGTGAGTTCTTCGAGGAAATCCGCCTTCGCGTACCGAATGCCGACAAGGCCGTCTTCAGCACGCACTGCCACGACGACCTCGGGCTCGCGGTCGCCAACAGCATCGCCGCCGTCCAGGGGGGCGTCCGCCAGATCGAGTGCACCGTCAACGGCATCGGGGAACGAGCCGGAAACGCGTCGCTCGAAGAGCTGGTGATGGCGTTCCGTGTCCGGCGCGATCGTCTCCCGTACGAGACCGCCGTCAAGTCCGAAGGGTTGTATGCGGCCAGCCAGCTCCTGTCCAGGATCACCGAGGAACCGGTCCAGTCGAACAAAGCCATCGTCGGACGGAACGCCTTCGCGCACGAGGCCGGCATCCACCAGGACGGCGTTCTGAAGGACGCCCGCACGTACGAGATCATGCGCCCGCAGGACGTCGGACAAGAGCCCGAGCAGCTCGTGCTCGGCCGCCATTCCGGGCGTCACGCCGTACAGAAGCGCTGCGAGATGCTGGGACTCTTGCTCACACACGACGAGCTCGGGCTCGTGTATCACGCAGTGATCACCATGGGCGAGCACCGCAAGGCGATCGGCGACGGCGATCTCCGACGCATCGTCGAGCGTGTGCGAAGCGGCGAAACAGCCGGGCCAGGCAACGCCTCCGCGCATCCCGAAGCCGTGGGATCCGGACACGGTGTGTCGTGAGATTGCAGATTGCAGATTGCAGATTTCAGATTGAAGATTGATTGAAGATTTCAGATTGCTGAGCTGAGAGCCGACATCGCCGCTCTCGGTCAATCCCGAGCGTGCGCGTCAGGATCGCGACAAGCGCGAACGTCGATGGGCGAGAAGAGTCCCGCAGTCCGCGAACCATCTGCAATCGACAACAAATCTGCAATCTGAAATCTTCAATCTGAAATCTCAGTAGAATTGTTCGAATGATCCCTCTGCGGGACGTGATTCCGTCCCGGACGACACCCTACATCACGGTCACGCTCATCGTCCTGAATGCGCTCGCGTGGTTCTACGAGCTGGCGCTGCCTCGAGACGTTCTGCCACTCTTTCTTCAGATGTACGGAGTCGTGCCGGCGGATTTCACCGTGCCGTCGCTCATCACCTCGATGTTCCTGCACGGAAGCTGGTCGCACATCATCGGCAACATGCTCTACCTCTGGATCTTCGGCGACAACATCGAAGACCAGCTCGGGCACGGACGCTTCCTCGTCTTCTATCTCCTCTCGGGTGTTGTGGCCGCGCTCGGCCAGGTTGCGATGGATCCGCTTTCGACCCTCCCGACCATCGGCGCCAGCGGCGCCGTGGCGGGCGTCATGGGCGCGTACATCGTGCTCTACCCGCACTCGCGCGTCCTCACGCTGATCCCTCTCTGGTTCTACTTCGAGATCGTCGAGATCCCGGCGATCTTCCTGCTCGGCTTCTGGTTTCTCATCCAACTGTTCAGCGCAGGCGCGATCGCAGCGCACGCCGCCACCGGCGGCGGAGGGGGGATCGCGTTCATGGCCCACGTCGCCGGCTTCGTCGTCGGAATGATTGGCGTCGTCGTATTCAGAAAGCGACCGCGCCCGGTGGAGTGGCTTTAGAATGAAGAATTAAGAATCAATTAACTTCTCCAAGGCCAGCCGCGCCGCTTCCTGCTCCGCTTCCTTCTTGCTCGCCCCTGTCGCCTCGGCGAGCGGCTCGCCCCGCACGGAGACTTCCACGCGAAAGAGCTTCCGGTGATCGGGCCCGAGCGTGCCTGCGAGGCGGTACTCGGGCAGCGGCTGATCGCGCGACTGCAGGAGCTCCTGGAGCGCCGACTTGTGGTCCTGCCCCATCTGGCCGTCGCGCCGTGCGTCCGCGAACAGCGGGGCGAACTCGCGTTGGATGAAGGCGCGCGCCTGTTCGACGCCGCCATCCAGGTAGATCGCCGCAATCAGGGCTTCGTATCCGTCCGCGAGCAGCGCCTGTTTCCGGCGGCCGCCGGTCTTTTCCTCACCGCGGCCAAGCAGCAGGTGATCGCCGACTGTCAGCCGTTCGGCCTGACGGGCCAGCGTCGTCGTCGAGACCAGCGCCGCCTTGATCTTGGACTTCTGCCCTTCGTTGAGCTCCGGGAACTCCCTGAACAGGATGTCGGCGACGACGAACCCCAGGATCGCGTCCCCAAGAAACTCGAGCGACTCGTTGTCGGTGACCCCGCCGCTGACGTCCTCGTTCGCCCGCGACGTGTGGGTCATCGCATGCTCGAGCAGCCCGCGATCGCGAAACCGGTAGTCGATCGCGTGCTGGAGCGCGTCGAACTCGTCGCGCAGCCGTACGACGCGGCCGTTCGTCATGTCCGTCAGATGGTCCTCAATGATCCGCCGGGCGTCGTCGGCCTCGTCGGCGCGGACTGCAATCCGAACCTCGCCGAGCCCGTTGACGCTCAGCGGAAACAACGAGTGCGGCACGGCCGACGACGCAATCGACATCACCCCGTTGGCTTCGAGCAGTCCGCGGACAATGCTGGCTTCGACGTCGGACTGCGTCCGGAAGATGACGATCAGGTCCACGATGTCACCCGCAGCCACAGCCCGAACGGGCGTGCGCCAGTAGGACCGCTGGGACGGGACACCCGTGCCGTCATGAGGGCGTCGCCTGGCCGCTCATCCGGAGGGCGGCGGCCGACGTATTGATCGTGTACTGAGGCGCGTGCTGGACGCCCAGATCCTCGACCTTCAACAGGATCATCGTCATGTCGTCGTGCTGGGGTGCGTCGCCCACGAATGCCGCAATCTCGCGGAGCACGCGTTCGCGCACCTGGTCGGCCGGCAGATGGCCATGTTCCTCCACCAGGCGGCCGAGGCGCTCCTCTCCGAAGCAGTCGTCTCCGGCATCCATCGCTTCGCTGATGCCGTCGGTGAAGAATAGACACAGGTCGCCCGTCCGCAGCGGGATCGTTTCCTCTTCGAGAATCCTCTCGAACATCTGGCCCTCGTCCAGTTTGAGCCCGAGCACCAGGCCGTCCGGCGCGAGGATCTGCGCGGCCGACGGCGCGTCGCCGTTCCGCGCGGGCACGTAGATGAGCGGGGTGTGGCCGGCCCGCGCGTAGGTCATGATGCGCGCGTGCAGATCGATCACCGCATAGGTCATCGTGATGAAGCTGCGCGCATCGAGGTGCTTGGCGATGATGCGGTTGGCCATGATCAACAGCTCCCGGGGTGAGGAGTGAATCCGGCTCAGCGACAGGATCAAGCCCTTCAGCTCGGCCATGTACAGCGCGGCCGACGTCCCCTTGCCCGAGACGTCGGCGATCAACACGCCCACGCGATGATCGTCCAGCGGGAGGAAGTCGTAGTAGTCCCCTCCGACTTCGCGCGCGGGGACGCACAGTGCGGTCACCGACAACCCGGGCATCCGGAGCGGGCCCTGCGGCAGCAGCGACATCTGGATCTCGTGCGCGATGCGCAGCTCTTCTTCGAGACGCTTCTTCTCCGCCGCCTGGATCAACAGATCCTCGATGCTGGCGGTCATGGAATTGAAAGACTCGCTCAGCTCGCCGAGCTGATCTTGCTCGACGACCGCGATCTTGTGCGTGAAGTCCCCCTGCCGCACGCGCTCGGTCCCGTCGAACAGCTCGTGCACCGCGCCGGTAATCGACCGCGCGAGCGCGAGGCCGGTCACGAGCGCCGCCCCTTGAATGATGAGGAACAAGACGCCGATGACGACGAGCAGCAGGAACAGGTTGCGTCCAAAGTTCTGGCCGCTGAAGCTCGGGCTGGAGATCCGCTGGTAGATCTCGCCGACCCCGAAGCGCATCGGCGCCCGCAGCACGCCGCCACGGTCCCCGGTCGTCCAGTCGAAGTATTCGAGGTGCGCGTACGAGACCGGAGCCAACGACGACCCGGCGGAAGCGGCCGCGGTCGTCTCATCCGGATCGTTCCTCCGCCGCAGAAGCGGAGGGAGGCGCGGCACGTTCGCGCCCACCAGGCGCAACATGCCGGTCAGCTCGGCGCCGGTGTCGCGCCGCACCTGCTGCGTGACGCTGTCGTTGATCACCAGGTCGACAACGACGGCGTACTCGGGCTGTCGTGATTCGGGGAAGGCCATCGCGCGGACCAGCGCATGCGTGTTCACGCCGAACGAAGCCGCGATGTCCGGCGCGTCGGAGCCGGCGGAGTCCGAGGCGGCACGGCTCCCGTTCTCGTCTTCACGCTCGTAGGCGAGCAGCCCGGCGAAGCCCTCACAGGTGATCCAGTCCGGAACGTCCGTCGGCGGATCGACATGGGACCAGGCGCCGGCCGTCGCCATCGGTGACGCCGACGCGCCGGCCGATCGAGCCGCGGCCCCCGCGGTCGCGCACGGCCGGTTCATCGGGACGACCGCGAACGACGCTCCCGGAAACTCGGACGCGAGGGCCGCCTCACGGCGCGAAACAATGGCGGCCATGTCCCGTCCGCCAGCCCGCTGAATCTCGACTGCGGTCGTCGAGGCGACTGACGAGGCGCGCTCCGTCAACGCCCGGAATCGCATCTGGACGAGGTACGAGCTGAAATTCGAGAACAGGAGGACGCCGCCCAGCAAGAAGAACGCGACAATCAGAATCGCCGGCACGAACCCGATGAAGATGTAGGAGATGATCAGCTTGCGACGGACACGCCAGAGCAGCCGACGCTTCAGGAAGGCCATCCCGCGCACGACGAAGTAGCCGCCGCCCACGAGCACGGCGATCGACGCGACGGTATCGAACACGTCCACGGCGGCCGGGACGACGCCGGCAGCGAGCCGCAACAATTGGACGGCGACCTTGATCGTCAGGCCGATGACAATGGCCCGGCCCGGCAGCGTTCGAAGCAGGGCGCGCTTCACGTCACCAAGCCCCTCGAAGCCTGCGGAACGAGGCGACGGACCGCGGTGACGTTTCGTGAGTCGTTGCGCGGCCGCAAGCGGCCGCGCTCGAGCCGGGCTGGCGCGGCTGACACATCGTTCACATTCTAGCCGTGCAAGCACGGCCGGCGGTATTACATGCTATCGTAGCGGTTTCGTGAAACTGAGACCCAACGCGCGGTTCAGTACCATCTGTCTCCACGCCGGCCAGGAGCCCGACCCGTCGACCGGAGCGATCGTCACACCGATTTATCAGACCTCCACCTACGTCCAGGACGCGCTCGGCCAGCACAAGGGCTACGAGTACGCCCGGACGCAGAACCCGACCCGCGCCGCGCTCGAAGGCAACATCGCCGCCATGGAATCGGGCAAGGCGGCGTTTGCGTTCGCCTCCGGCATGGCGTCGATCAACGCCGTCGCGACCATCCTTGAAGCGGGCGATCACGTGATCGTGTCCGACAACGTGTACGGCGGCACGTTCCGGCTGTTCGACAAAGTCCTGTCGCGCTATCAGCTGTCGTTCAGCTACGTGGATACCGCCGATCTCGACGCAGTCGAGCGCGCTTTTACGCCTGCGACGCGTCTGCTCTTCGTGGAAACGCCCAGCAACCCGATCATGCGCATCACCGACCTCGGAGCCGCCGCCGATCTCGCGCATCGGCATCAGGCGCGCCTGGTCGTGGACAACACGTTCGCGAGCCCCTACATCCAGCGGCCGCTCGAGCTTGGCGCCGATCTGGTCACGCACAGCACGACCAAGTACCTCAACGGCCACAGCGACAGCGTCGGCGGGGTCGTCGTCGCCAACCGCGACGATGACATCGCGTGGCTGAAGTTCGTGCAGAACGCCGCGGGCGCGATTCTCGGCCCCATGGACGCATGGCTCGTCTTGAGGGGGACCAAGACGCTTCCCCTGCGCATGGCGCAGCACAACGCCAACGGCCTGGCCCTCGCGGAGTTCCTTGCAGCCCATCGCAAGGTCCAACGCGTCTACTATCCGGGTCTCCGGTCGCATCCGCAGCACGACCTGGCGCGGCGTCAGATGCGTGGGTTCGGGGGAATGCTGGCGTTCGCGCTCGGCTCGCTCGAGGCCGCTCGCCGGCTCTTGAACGGCGTGCGGCTGATGTCGCTTGCCGAGAGCCTCGGCGGCGTGGAAACGCTGATTTCCCACCCCGCCACGATGACGCACGCCTCGGTCCCGGCCGAGCGCCGGAACGCGCTCGGGATTACCGACGGCCTCGTCCGGATCTCGGCCGGGGTCGAAGACATCGACGATCTCACGGAAGATCTCGGCCAGGCGCTGGACCAAGTCTAAGG
This sequence comes from Acidobacteriota bacterium, assembly GCA_023265155.1. Taxonomy (GTDB): domain Bacteria; phylum Acidobacteriota; class Vicinamibacteria; order Vicinamibacterales; family CAVVIG01; genus JBGOTP01. Next base: position 16,944 of record JAHFUL010000027.1, on the reverse strand, counting down.
GGGTCTAAGGGCGTTGGCCGATCTCTTCGATCTACTCCTCCACGTCGACCAGTACTTGGTCGGCATCGTCGAGACGTACGGCAACTGGGCGTACGGCATCCTCTTCCTCGTCATCTTCGTGGAAACGGGCCTCGTCATCTGGCCCTTCCTGCCGGGTGACTCGCTGCTGTTCACGGCGGGCGCCATCGCCGCGACGACGGAGCTCGAGCTCCGGACCATGTTCGTCCTGCTCCTGATCGCCGCCGTGGCCGGCGATGCCGTGAACTACGCCCTGGGACGGGCCGTCGGCACGCGCATCATCCACCTTTCAGCCACCGATCGACGTTGGGGACGCTGGGTCAACCCCGCTCACGTGGCACGAGCGAAGACGTTTTTCGAACATCACGGCGGCAAGGCGGTCGTCCTGGCGCGCTTCGTGCCGATCGTCCGCACGTTCGTGCCGTTCGTCGCCGGTGCGGCCGACATGCCGTATGCCTCATTCGCGGTCTACAACATGACGGGGGCGATGGTCTGGGTCGGGCTGTGCCTGGGGGCCGGTTACCTCTTCGGCAACGTCCCCGTCGTGAAGGAAAACTTCTCGCTCGTCGCGCTGGGAATCGTGTTGGTCTCGGTGCTGCCGATGGCGGTGGAGTACCTCCGGCACCGACGTCGCAGAGCTGGTCAGCGGGTCATATAGCCATCGGGTCATCTGGCCATCCGGTCATCTGGTCATCTGGTCGTTGATTGATCAGATTGCCTCAACGACCAGATGACTCAATGATCAGATGACTCGATTCGCGTTTCCGCCTGGACCCACTCGAGGTAGGCGGCACTTCCGTCGGACACCTTCAGCACGAGACACTCGGGCAACTCATACGAATGCAGCTCGCGGAGCCGCGCCTGGACCGCCGTCGCATGGTCGCTCGTCGTCTTGATAATCAGCTGCCGCTCGGTGTCCTGCTCGAGCGCTCCCTGCCACCGGTAAACGGACGTCATCGGCGCCAGCACGTTGACGCAGGCGGCGAGCCGCTCGCCGACGAGCGCGCGAGCGATCGCTTCCCCGGCCTCGCCCGCGGGAGCGGTCGTGAGAATCAGAACGACGTCGGTCATACGGACCTCCGCTGAGAACGTCGTGTGCGACGACAATCAGCCGACGGATACCCGCGTTTGCGCTGTACTTCACGGCGTGATTGGTGTATCTTCAGCGTCACCGCGTGTCCATGCCCGTCAATCGAGCACTCGCCGGTCCGCAACACACAGGTCGGGCGGGGCGCGTCGTGCGTCTCCTGCTCCTCTTCGTCGCCGTCCTGATCGTCGTCGATGCGCTCGTGGGCGACCGCGGTTTGATCGCGATGCGCGATGCCAAGCGTCAGCACGACGAGCTGGCGGCGACCATCGCCCGCCAGCGCGCCGAGAACGCCCGTCTCCGCGACGAGGTGCGCCGCTTGAAGGAAGACCCGGCGGCCATCGAGGAGCTCGCCCGTCGAGACCTCGGCCTCATTCGGCCGGGAGAGAAAGTCTTCATCGTCAAGGACCTGACGCCGCCGCCAAAACCCTGATTAGAAGACCTCTCTCTCGCCGGTTCGAATCTTGTAACTCTCCAGAACCGGAATCACGAAAATCCGGCCGTCGCCGATTTCACCTGTACGAGCGGCCTCGGTGATCGCCTTCACCGCTTCGCCGACAATCGTATCGGGCACCACGACTTCAATCTCCATCTTCGGCAGCAGGCTGACGTTGTACTCCTGGCCACGATAGATCGCCGTGTGCCCCTTCTGCTTCCCGTGTCCGCGGACCTCGGTCACCGTCATCCCCGAGATCTGAAGGCGCTCCAGCGCGCCCTTCACATCGTCCACTTTGTTCGGCCGCACAATCGATTTGATCAGCTTCATGAACGTCCCTCCAGAACGCGTAGCAAGTTGTCCGTCAGCTGGCGCTGTTGCTCAGCGGACAGCTTCTTTCCCTGCGACGTGAGGTGAAACACGTCGATCGCCCGTCGTCCCTCGGTGGCGATCAGCACCAGATCGACATCACACCCCGACTCGGACATGGTCCGGCTCATTCGGTACAGGAGGCCCAGGGCATTCTCTGCCACGATTTCGACAATGGTGTACCGACGCGACGATTCGTTGTCGCAGTGCACGACCGGCGCAAAACCGGGCAGCCGGCGACGAAGCACCCCTTCCTCGAGACCCTTGAGACGCGCGGCCAGATCCGTGCGGTCGTGGATGACGTCGTTGAGCCGCTTGACGATCTTCGCCTCTCCTTCCGGATTCAGCTCGAGGAACCGTTCGTCGTCGCTGAAATAAAAGACGTCCAGGACGAGACCGTCGGGCTTGGTGAACGCAAACCCGCGCAGGATGTCCATGCCGTACGAGGACAGCACGCCCGAGATGTTCGAAAACAGGAACGGCCGGTCCTGCGTGAGGACGGTCAACTCCCGATCGCTCCCCTGGCGCCAGAGCCAGGCCTGCACCTGGTCGGGGTCCAGCGAGCGCGCGAGACGCACGTGCTTGTAGATGGCTTCTCGCGAGAACAGCTGGAGATACCGTCGTGGCAATCCCTCCAGAAACCCCTCGATGTCGCTGGCGCTCAGGTCCGCCGGTTTTTGAGCGAGGATCTCGGCGATGGAGGACTCCTTGTGCTCGATCACCTCGTCGGCGTACGAGAGCGTGAGGAAGTTGTAGGTGTCGACGTACAGCCGCCAGAGCAGCTCTTCCTTCCACGGCGTGAGTGTCTCGCGGCTCACCGCCTCGACGTCGGCCAGCGTCATGAGGCACAGCATCTGAAGCCGACCCTCGACGCCGACCAGCTCGGCGAACTGCCGGACGATTTCCGGATCCTCGGTATCGCGTCTGAACGCCGCGACCGACATCGTCAGATGGTGAACGACGAGGAACTCGACGGCCGATCGGGCTTCCGGGCCGAGGTCGAGCCGATCGAACATGTCGCGCGCCATTCGCGCGCTTTCGGCCGCATGGTCTTCGTCGCGCCATTTCCCCACATCGTGATACAGGAGGGACAAGACGAGCAGCTCGGGACGATCGACCTCCTGCAGGAGTCGGCCGAAGCGCTCGCGTCCGGGGGCGGGTTCGAGAAGCCGCTCGAGGTTGCGGATCGTCAGCAGCGTGTGCTCGTCGACGGTGTACTTATGGTAGAAGTCGCGCACCACGCGGCAGCTGATGGCTTTGAACTCGGGCAGAATCTGCCCGAGCAGCCCGCAGTCGTGCATGTCGGACAGGCGCGCGTAGAGCCCTGGCCTCGGTGTGAGAAAGCGCAGCAACCCGTCACGGTGTCCCGCGCCAGGAAAGAACTGGTCCGGTGTGAAACGGCCGGCGTTCTGCTGCATGCAGGCCAGCGTGTCATCCGACACTGCGCATCGACCGTCGATCGCCGCCTGAAACACGGCGAGCCAGGTCTCGGGACGATCGGCGGCGATCCGGCCGTCGACGAACTTGACGCTGTCGGCGGTGCGCACGAGATTGGGACCAATCGGTGACGGCGCGGCTTTGAGGGCCCAGCGAAGCGAGCGATCGATCGCGCGAGCGTGGCGGAAGTAGTCGCCCATCAGGCGCTCGACCCGTTGACGGGCGGTCGGTCCCGGATAGGAGAGGCGTTCGGCCGCTCGGTCCTGCAGCTCATGGCTGAGGACGTTGTGATGGCGCCCGGCCTCCAGATGCAGGATCGACCGCACGCGCAGCAGGAACTCCTCGGCGTCTTCGAGCGCGCGCAGGCCCGAACCGCCCTGGCCGAGCAGCACCGGGTCGGTCAGCTTCGCAATCGTCTGGGCGCCGAACAGATCGCGAAGGCCTCCAGGCGACTCCTTCAGGTCGGGCTCGAGCTGATAGAGCGTGTCGTTGAAGCGCGCGTGACGTTCGGTGACGAGCGCCTTGAGCGCGCCGAGCGTGCGTGTGGCGGTGCGCGTGGGATCGGTCGCGGCGATGAACTGATCCAGGAGCGTCGCATCGCCGACCACGGCTCTGGCATCGGTCAGCGCGAGCAGGAATTCCGGATTGTCGTCGGCGAGCCGGGATCCCTCCTGAACCTCTCGCACGTGATGGCCGATGGTCAGCCCGAAATCCCATATCGGATTCAGGAATCCATGGAGGAACTTTTCGTCGGCGGGACCAATGTCGCCGGCAAACAAGATGAGCAGGTCGATGTCCGAATGCAGACAGAGCTGGCGACGCCCGTAACCGCCCAACGCGAAGACGCCCACCGGCTGCAGCAGGGTTCCCGCCTCGGCGAACAGCTGCTGCACCATCGCGTCCATACGGTGGGAGTATTGGCGCAGCGCCAGGCGTCCGCCGTCGCCGCGTTCGGTCGCCGCCGCCAACTCGGCATGCGCCGCGAGGATGCGTGTGCGGCGCACTGCCCGCGGATCGGAACGTGTCCCAGTGGGATGTATCTGCGGCTCGGTCATCACGATTTGATGGGAGTCCCTGGACGCGTGCCGCAACGGCATGCCGGCATCGGCAGTATGGTAGTCGGAAACGGCCGACCAGAGAACGAACAAGCGCCGGCCGGCACTTTCGGCCGACCGGCGCCACGGCCCACCGAGGACCGAAGGCTCAGTGAGTATCGCCCGCCGGTGACAGCATCGGCTGTCCGATGGCGGACGGCGTGATGGCGTTCTTCATGGCGCCGTGCCCTTCGGGGCCTGGAGTGAGGACGAAATCGGGGTAGCCCATGGCGCCCATCTCGGGCATATCGAGCCCGGCGATCTCGGCTTCGGGCGACACGCGGTTGCCGAGGGTCACGTCCACGAGCTTGAAAAACGCGTAGAACATCGCGAAGACGAACACGAAGCAGGTGAGCGTGCCGATGCACTGCGCGAGGAACTGGCTGGCATCGCCATAGAACAATCCCTTCACAGTTCCGGGCACGCCGTTCCAGCCGTCACCATAGACACCGTCGGCGAAGAGCCCGAGCGAGAGCACGCCCCACGCGCCGCAGGTGCCGTGCACGGAGATGGCACCGACGGGGTCATCAACCTTCAGCGTTCGCTCAACGAACAGCACCGAAGCCACGACGAGCACACCGGCGATTGCGCCGATGAGGACCGCCGCGGGCGCCGTGACGAAGGCGCACGGCGCTGTAATGGCCACGAGACCGGCGAGCAGGCCGTTGGCCATCATGCTCGGATCGGGTTTGCCGAACTTCGCCCAGACGTACAGCATGGCGGCGAACGCGCCCCCGGCGCTGGCCAGCATCGTGTTGACCGCCACGATGCTAATGCGCAAGTCGCCGCCTGCCAGAGTCGAGCCCGGGTTGAAACCGAACCAGCCGAACGCCAGGATGAACGTGCCCGCAATGGCCATCGGGATATGGTGGCCGGGAATGGCGACCGGTTTGCCGTCCCTGTCGTACTTCCCGATCCGTGGCCCGAGGACGAGTGCGCCGGCGAGCGCCGCCACGCCGCCGACCATATGGACGACCGAGGAGCCGGCGAAATCCACATGTCCGTGTCCGAGGCCGAAGTTCGCTCCGAGCTGGGAGAGCCAGCCCGTGCCCCAGACCCAGTTGGCGAAGAGCGGATAGACGATCATCGACATGAAGAACCCGAAGATGATGAACGAGGAGAATTTCCATCGCTCCGCCATGGCTCCCGTGGGAATGGTTGCTGCCGTGTCCATGAACACCATCTGGAAGAGGAACAGCGTGAACACGCCCACATCATAGGAGTCGCCGCTGAGGAAGAACCCCTTGAAGCCGAAGAGGCCGAACGTCTTGCCAAACAGGGTCACAGCGACCTCGTGGTTGAGCGGCGCCGTCCCGCCAAGGACCGCCACGGCGCCCACACCACCCATCTGCAGCGCGTAGCCGCAGATCCAGTACCCCAGTAGGCCGATGACGTACACCATGAAGTTCATCGACATCGTGTGGCCCACATTCTTGGCGCGCGTGAAGCCGGTCTCGACCAGCGCAAACCCGGCCTGCATGAACATGACGAGGAAGCCGGTGATCAGCGTCCAGACGATGTTGATGGCGATCCTGTTGTGGCCGACGGTGTCCATCACCTCTCGGAGCGTCGGATTCGCGGCATCCTTGACCGCCACGTCCTTCGCCGTCCCAGTCGTCGCGCCGGTCGGGTCGTTCAGCGCGGCGGGAGCCGCGGGCGTTTGCCCCTGCGCCCACACAGTTGGCGGATGGTGCAGCATCCACGTCGCGACCAGCGCCATCAGCACCCCGGCAAACAGTCTCCTGGAAAAGCCTGCTCCACTCATTGCGAATCCTTTCTGGTGATGTGCGTAGAAAACTGCCGGGGTGCACAGCAAGACCGCAGCCACTTTGGAGAGGCGTCCTAATCTGAAACTCGTCAGTTGTCCTGAAAATTGAGCCCGATCGCGGAGGCCTTCCCCAGCGGCGGCGACAACAATGTCGGTGCTTCCCTACGCGACTACAAGTTCGTAGGTTTGATGCGGATCCCAGCGGAGCACAACGAGTGTGAGGCCGGGGGCCGCAGCCGCGGCCCCGCGATCAGTGCGGCGCCAGCGACCTCAGTACGTCACGCCGATGCCGAAAAGCCCGACCAGCTTGCTGCGGTCACCGGAGTTCAGCAGCCGGAGCAACGAGTTGCTCTCGCCGCCCAAGAACAGCACGTCGGCGCCGCCGTGAACGTTCCACGATCCGAAACGGCTCGACACACCCGTAATCGGCAGGGTGACGAGCCCGCCGGCTTCGAAGAAGCCGAACTTCTCATCGCCGGCCGGCCCTTCGTAGTAATCCTTGAGGCTCAGGCCCACTTTAACGGGCACCGTGAGCCTTAGGCCGGCCCCACCGCGCGGCCAGCTCGGGCCGATGCCGAGCTCGAGATATGTGCCCTTGTTGCTGCCCTCGTCGGCCTGGCCATCGTCGGACAGCTCGAGCGCGAGCAGCCCGTACGGCGCCAGCATGTGGGCCTTGGACACCTTGAAGCTCAGTTCTTCCACCGTGGTGAAGAAGTTGTTGGGACTCGAGTACGCTGTGAACGTGCTACCGAGCGACACGCCGCCGCCGAATCGAAGCGCGAGCGTCGCGTAGAAATTCTCTTCGTAGTGAAGGCGCTTGGTGGGCCCGTCCACGCCGCTCGATCCGGTCTGCAGGCTGTTCCACACGCCGAAATTGACGCCGAGGCTTTTGAGTCCTCCATCGCCCGACCACAGCGCGATGCCGAGATCCCCGTACGGCCACAGAGTGAGCTTCGGATCTCTCTCCTGCACGATTCCGCGGAACACGTACGGCACGCCGGGCAGGACATCGAATCCGCCGGTGAACGTCACCGCGCCCGAGTTCGGGCCGCCGGCAGTCTGCGCCCACGCCGGTCCCGATACCAAGACCGACCACGCCACACCAGCCAGCACGAGCCGGGCACCTGCCCACCGCACACGAACAAACATCGTCATGCCGTCGAGCCCTCCGGCAACCAGTGTAGCAGCCGGAAGGCCGACTGGCGCAGCTTGCCGCGTCAGTCCCTACGGAGTTTTCGAGCTGAACGAATAAATCAGCCCGAACCCAATCGAGTGCTGGTTGTCGACAAAGATGCCGTCGTGCTTCTCGAAAAAGTCGACATCCGAGAAGTCGCCTCGGTACTCGATCCGCCATAGGAGTCGCGGCGCAAGCGTGGCCTCGCCCGTCAACGTGAACTCCTTCAGCGTCTGTGACGTGCCGGTCGTAAACCCGTCGTCATCTTGATACCACTCGGCCCTTGGAATCACCGCAAATCGGTCATTCACGACGTACTTCGCGTATCCGCCCACTCCCTGCCAGTGAACGGATCGGCCGCCCACCGTATCCCTCCCGTAGTCGTAGTTCATCATAAGACTGAGCGCGCCGGCCGTGTACGTGAGGGTGGTATCTGACAGGTGGCGCCAGTCATCATCGTTGCCTGCCTGCTCCGGACCACCCATGTAGTTCTGCACGATGGACAGCGAGGCTGTCGGTTTAAGAACGACCTGGGCACCAAAGGTCTTCGCTTCGTTGTTCTCCACAACGTTGTTCCATCCATTGACCAAAGCGCCCGCGATCGTCACCTTATCGTTCGCCGCGTAGGTGGCGCGCACTCCCATGTGGTAGTAGGGAATCGCCCAGGCGAAAAGGAGCGAACGGGAATAGTTCCAGTTATCCTTGGCCTCGATCACCTCTGCCCCGTGCTGGGTCACGAACTTACCCACATCGAATTGCAGCCCCTTGCCGGCGGGCGCCAGATAGCTCATGTACGCTTGCTGGATATTCTGGAAGATCGCGGGCCCGCCCGGCTCGGCGGCGTGCACTATGGCTGTTGTTGGCCCGTAATCGAGATCCAATCGAAATCCAGATCGGGAATCGGCGGTCGGCACCTTCGCCAGACCGAACTCCAGAAGGCTGAGTCCGAACTGGTTGTGTTTCGTGTCGAAGTTCCTCAGTGGCGCATCTCCGCTCGGTTTGGTCGAATACCAGTCGTAATACGAGTCGACCAGTCCGAACACCTCGGTGCCTTCGAAGAAGGCCATGGGACCGCCGCTGGCTTGCGCCTGCTCGGCGGCGCCAACGGCGGCAAAGTCGGCGGATCCGGTCTTGGGCGCGACGCTGGCGATCCCCAGCACATCGGGATTCACAACCAGTGCAGCAAGACGACTTTCCTGGGCAGCCACCGGCAGAGTGGCGGCCACCATCGCCATCATCGCGCTCGCGAGAGCCACGCGGGCTCCCCGACCGTACACACAACCTAGCTTCGTTGTCACACGCACGTCTCCACCTCCGATTGAAGCAACGCAACCGATTGAAGCAGCGCGACAAACCGGCTGCAAGACGAACGCCAGCTCGTCCGATCCCGGACTCGAGCGTCCCGTCGCGGTTTCCCATGAGAAACCAGCCGGGTTCGTCGTTCGGGCGCGGGAGCGTCCGTGGAGCGCAACAGACATTCTTGTAGCGACTCGTCAAGGAGCGGACAAATTTGTGGCTTTGGCCGCCTGCCCCACCTGGGCGCGCGCTTCGCCGCTCGCCGCGGCGTCCGGAGCCCGGCCCCTCCGGCCGTCGGCGCCAAGGGGACATCATTGCCCGGATTGGATCGGCCTCAGACAAGCTCGTGGACTCGACGCCGCGGCGACCGGCCGGGCGGACACCTCAGGATCGTGCGGGATGGGACACGACGCACGTGCGAGGTCCCGCGGCTCGAGACCGGCCCGAACGTGGACGCTCTTGTAGTTCGTGTGTGAGTCATCTACATTTATGCCGGTTCTTGATTGAGCGTTGGAACTTCGCCCTACCATCCCGCCCTGCAACGTGTGCGCACCCTGAGGAGGTCGACAGACATGAGCGTGACAAGAAATTTCATCAGGAGAATGGCGGTGGGCCTTGGCATCGTCTTCCTGCCGGGCCTCGTTGCGGCCATGGCCGCGCAAGGACAGCCCGCAGGAGCGGCGGCGGCGATCGACACCACCAAGGTCGCGATGGACACGGTGTGGACGCTGCTCACCGCGTTCCTGGTGTTCTTCATGAACCTGGGGTTCGCGCTCGTCGAGTCGGGACTCTGCCGAGCCAAGAACACCGTCAACATCCTGGCCAAGAACTACATCGTGTTCGCCGTCTCCTCGGTGGCCTTTCTGCTCATCGGGTTCGGGCTGATGTTCGGCGACGGCAACGGGTTCATCGGCATGTCGGGGATTTGGTTCGTGGGGGGCGCCGACAACAGCCCGCAGACAGGGAACGCCTACCAAGGCGTGTACAGCGCGCTGAACTGGACGGGCACACCGCTCTGGGCGAAATTCTTCTTCCAGCTCGTGTTTGCCGGCACCGCGGCGACTATTGTGTCGGGCGCCGTGGCGGAACGGATCAAGTTCGGCGCGTTTTTTCTCTTCTCCTTCATCATGGTCGGTGTGATCTATCCGTCCGTCGGTCATTGGATCTGGGGCGGCGGCTGGCTGGCGAAGATGGGGTTCCTCGATTTTGCGGGATCCTCGGTCGTCCACTCCGTCGGCGGCTGGGCGGCGCTGACTGGCGCCTTGTTGCTGGGCCCGCGGATCGGCAAATACCGGAGCGGCAAGACACTGGCCATTCCGGGGCACAGCATGACCTCCGCCACTTTGGGCGTGTTCGTGTTGTGGTTCGGCTGGTTCGGATTCAATCCAGGATCGACGATGGGCGCCGACTGGGCGTCCATCGCGCACATCGCCGTGACGACGAACACGGCGGCGGCGACGGCCTCCATCAGCGCACTGGTGACGATGTGGATCGTTGCGGGGAAACCCGACTTGAGCATGACGCTCAACGGGGGCTTGGCGGGCCTCGTGGCCATCACGGCGCCCTGCGCGTTCGTCAGCGTCGGGAATGCCTTCTGGATCGGCGTCATCGCGGGGATTCTCGTGGTCTTCTCCGTGTTCTTCTTCGACCGCATCAAGATTGACGACCCGGTCGGAGCGATTTCCGTCCACATGGCCAACGGCGTCTGGGGAACGATCGCGCTTGGCCTCTTCGCCGATCCAACGGTCTGCCCCGCGGCGTCCGTGGCAAAGCAGGGTTTGTTGTTGGGCGGCGGATTGGCGCAGTTGCTGCCCCAGGTGATCGGCGTGCTGGCGGTCGCGGCCTTCGTCTTCTGCGTCGCGTCTCTTGGCTGGTTAATCGTCAAACCGATCGCAGGCTTCCGAGTCAGTGCGCAGGAAGAGATGGAAGGGCTCGACGTGGGTGAGCACGGCAACGTGGCGTATCCCGATTTCCATCCCGTCGAGACCGCAGAAGGCTGATCGAGGACCGCCGGCGATTTCACGTTCGCGGTGTGGAGGCAGAGGCTGAGGCGCCGGCGTGACGCGGTAAACACAGCGTGATTGCAACCCGCCAGCTGAGACCAGTCCGTCCTGCCTTCCGTCGTCACGCGTGGTTGGTCGTCGGCCTCGTCGCCGCGTGGGCCGTTCCCACGTTCGCCGCCGCGGAAGGATCTGGCCAGGGCGATCCCATCGCCGGTCTGATTCTGTCGCTCGCGCTGATTCTCGTCACGGCGAAGGTCAGCGGTCACTTCGCCGTCGTCGCCCGGCAGCCGCCGGTGCTCGGCGAGCTCGTCGGCGGCGTGATTCTGGGGAATCTCGCACTCGGGGGCTTCGCGGGCCTGGAGTACCTGAAGACCGACACCGCGATCGACATGCTCGCCCGGCTGGGCGTCATTCTTCTGTTGTTCCAGGTGGGGCTCGAATCCACCGTCACGCAGATGCTCAAGGTCGGGCTGTCGTCGTTCATGGTCGCAACGCTCGGCGTGGTCGGCCCGTTCGTGCTCGGCTGGGGCGTCGGGGCGTGGCTGCTCCCTGGGGAGAGCATCTACGCTCATATCTTTCTTGGCGCCACGTTGACGGCAACGAGCGTGGGCATCACCGCCCGCGTGCTCAAAGATCTCGGGCGCTCTCAGAGCGACGAGGCGCGCATCATCCTTGGGGCCGCCGTCATCGACGACGTGCAGGGCCTCGTCATCCTCGCCGTGGTCAGTGGCATCATTGCCGCCGCCAATCAGGGCGCGAGCCTGTCGTATGGGGCCATCGCCGTGGTGCTGGTCAAGGCGAGCCTCTTTCTCTTCGGCTCGCTGGCGCTCGGCGTCTACCTGTCCCCGCGGTTGTTCGCGTTGGCATCCAAGCTGGAGGCAAGCGGCGTGCTCCTTGCCGTAGGCCTGGCCTTCTGCTTTGTGCTGGCCTGGCTGGCCGACGAGATCGGTCTCGCCCCTATCGTCGGAGCCTTCGCCGCCGGGCTGGTCCTCGAAGACCTCCACTATAAGGACTTCGTCGACCGCGGGGAACATACGCTCGAACACCTCGTGGAACCGATCGCATCGTTCCTCGTGCCGATTTTCTTCGTCATCATGGGCGTTCGCACCGATCTCCGTGTGTTCGGCCAGCCAGGTGTGATGGGCCTTGCCGTCACGCTCACCTTCGCCGCCATTCTGGGCAAGCAGCTGTGCGCGCTCGGTGTCCTCGGCAAAGGCTTCGACCGGCTCTCGATCGGGATCGGCATGATCCCGCGCGGTGAAGTCGGACTGATCTTTGCCAACATGGGACTGACCCTCGCGATCGCCGGCACGCCGGTTGTCGATCAGAGCGTGTTCTCGGCCGTCGTGGTGATGGTGATCGCGACGACCGTCATCACTCCGCCCGCGCTGAAGTGGAGCTTCGCGCGGTCCTCGAGGCGTAACACCGCGACGTAATCGATTACTGGATTCTCTTGAGGGCGCCGGCCTCCACCACCAACGTCGCGATTGAGGATCGCAAATCAGGAGACGCAGCAGTCCCGAGCTCCGCCGGCGGCGGATCGATCCACACCTGAAGCTTCCCGTTCGTCACGAGCAGCGCGGCGCGCTCGACCAAGGGGCCAAACGCCTGCTCGGCGGTCGGACGTACGTCGCGTCGATCCTTGATCACGACGAGGCCGCCGCCAGGGTGGGCGGCGGCAATCATCGAGAGCTCGTTGACGATCGCGGCCGAAAGCTCGGCCTCCTGCACGTAGCGAAGGTTTCGAGAGCGATACACGGGCACGAGCGCCAGGAACGTGAGCAGCACCACCGCCGTGGCCCGCTCGATCGCTGCCGGTCGAGCCCGCATGACGACCCGTTCCGTCAGGTCGCCAACCACGAGCATCAGCCCGATGCTCGGAAGCACGGCGTAAAGGCTCGAGCGAACGGGCAGGAGAATCGTCGGCGCAAACGAACACAGCATCCACGCGCCCCCCTTCAGCGCGCGGTTCCTGGACTGCTCGAGCCTCGTGTCGGCGTTGCCGCCATCGACGACACGTGGAAGGCCAGCAGCCAGCCAGAACAACAGAAGCGCCAGCACGGGAGTCGTTCCGACACGGTCGGCGTACGCCAGGAGATTACCGGAGAGCGTCGCCGCGTCGAATTGGTATCGGTAGAGCGGCGGCGCAGACAGTGGCGTGAAGGCGCCGGCCCAGGTGCGCGAGACGAGGGTGATTCCTGCGACCAACCAAAGGGGCCAGGCTTCGCGAGCCGCGCGCAGCAATCCGCCTCGACGGTCGATCGCCGACCAGGCGGTGAGAATCGCCGGCAGTGCGAGCGCCTCTTCCTTGGACCACATCGCGGCCATGGCCAAAACCGTCGCGAGCGCGCGCGAGCCGCGGGTCCACGCCCATGCCGAGGCGACGACGAAGAGCGTCGCCAGCAGCGCTGTGCGTCCGCTGATCCACAACACGGCCATGTTGATGCCCTGAAAGTTCAGCGCCCATAGAAGCGCGACCGCACCGGCCACTTCTCTCCCAATGCCGACGCCGCGGAGCAGAAGAAACAACACGCCCACGCAGGCCAGCAGCAGGGCGAGGTTCGTGAGGCCGTAGCCGAGCGGCCGCAGATCGAACAACGCATAATTGATGGCGAAGCTGAAAGAGACGAGCGGCCTGAAGAATCCGGTCGCGGCGCCCAGCAGACGGCTAAGATCGGTGACATGCTCGACGCGCGACGTGAGGATCCAGTTGAAGTCGTCCTTCACGAAGCCGTGACCGACGTCAAAGGCATACACGCCGACGAGCAGTAGAACGCCGGCGATTCCCGGGACGCGCGCGAGAGCTCGAGACATCGAGGCCGCTAGCCCCGCCGGACGGCGCTGTGATGAGAGCGCGTTTCAGAATGACCCCACAGGACGCCGAGAAACCCGGTGTCCTCTGCGTCACTTCCGTCCTCGGCGGCGAAGACTGTCATTGTTTCAACCTGCGCTGAAGAATCGGCGCCCGACACGGATCGTTTCGTGACGCAAGAGACTCGTTAACATTTCTGAGGACAGAGTATGCCAGGCGTCAACGGTCTGCATCACATCACGGCGATCGCCGGTCCGCCACAGCAGAACCTGGGGGCGTCCTCTTCGAGCTGGCCACCGACGGCCCGGGCTTCGCCATCGACGAGAGCCGCGCCCATCTGGGCGAGTCGCTGGTGCTGCCTCCGTTTCTCGAGTCACAGCGCACTCAGATCGAGCAGGTGCTCCCGCCAATCACTCTGCCGCGCGAATCGAGTCATCGAGAAGCGGAGTGATCTGCTACGCTGTAGACGTCTTTCCAGCCGAGTCTTCCCGACTCTCCCAGGAGGCCCCGTGTCGCACTTCCTGTTTTCCGCCCGGCGCCCTGCCGTGGCGACGGCACTCGTCGTCGCGCTCGCTCTCGCCCTTCCGCACACGGCCAACGCTCAGAGCGTGATGGGCGCCATTCAGGGCACCGTCGTCGATCAATCGGGCGGCCTGCTGCCGGGTGTCACGGTCACGGTGACCAACACCGAGACCGGCCTCTCGCGGCCGACGGTGACGGACGAAGCGGGGATGTTCCGGGCCGAGCTGTTGCCCGTCGGCAGCTACGACGTGCTGGCCGAGCTCGCGGGGTTCGCGCCTCAGAAGCAGTCGAACGTGAGCGTGACGGTGGGATCGACGGTCACGATGGAGGTGCCCCTGCGAGTGGCCTCTGTGGCGGAGACGGTCACGGTCACCGGCGAAGCGCCGGTGCTCGAAACCACCAGAACACAGGTCAGCGACACGGTGAGCGAAGCGTCGGTCAGAAACCTCCCGGTCAACGGACGCAACTTCATCAACTTCGCCCTGTTGACGCCCGGCGTCACGACCGACGTCCGCACCGGCGACATCAGCTTCGCCGGCCAGCGCGGCACGCTGAACAGTCTCGTCGTGGACGGCGCGGACGACAACAACACGTTCTTCGGCCAGACGATCGGCCGGACGGGATCCGGCCGCGCGCCGTATCAATTCAGCGCCGCGGCCGTCAAGGAATTTCAGGTCAACTCCAACGCCTACTCGGCCGAGTACGGCCGCGCCGGCGGCGCCGTCATCAACGTCGTCACGCGATCCGGGGGCAACACGGCGAGCGGCGAGGTGTTCGAGTTCCTGCGCGACGAGTCGTTGAACGCCATCAACTTGATCAACAAGCTTCAGGGGCGGGCGAAATCGATCTACCACTACAACCAGTTCGGCGGTCTGTACGGCGGACCCATCCGCCGCGATCGCGATTTCGTCTTCGTGAACGCCGATGCGCAGCGAAACACGCTGCCCAACCTGGTCTTCCTGAACGTTCCCGCGAACGCGCCGACCGACCCCGACACGACGGCGGGCCTGGCCAAGCTGCAACCCTTGTCGGAGAGCTGGGATCAGGCCCAGAACCAGAACGTGTTTCTCGTCAAGACGGACCATCAGTTGAACCAGCCGAACCGATTGTCGCTTCGGTACAACCATCAGAACTTCAACGGCAGGAACTTCGAGAACGGCGGCCCGCAAATCGCGTCGCAGCACACCGGCGACTCCAACGTCCGAACGCGAACGCTCAACGGGAGCATGACCTCGGTGCTCAGCGGGCGCCTGTTCAACGAAGCGCGCGTCCAGTGGGCGCGCGATCAGGAGCCGGGCGAGGCCAACAGCGCGGAGCCCGAAGCGATCATTCAGCAGGGAGGATTGACGGTCCTCACGATCGGGCGGAACACGTTCAGCCCGCGCGAGACCACGATCGATCGCTGGCAGGTCGCCGACGCGCTGACGTGGGCCCGGGGCCGGCACAAAGTGCGCAGCGGGTTCGACTTTCAGTTCGACGACATCCTGAACTACTTCCCCGGGAACTTCTTCGGCGCGTACACGTTCTCGAGCCTCGCGTCGTTCAATCTGAATCAACCGGCGCGGTTCGTTCAGGCGTTTGCCGGCCCCGGCACGACCGGGCCGACGACGCACCCCGACATCAAGGAGTACTCGGTCTTTGTCCAGGACGAGTGGCGAGTCAACCGCGACGTGACCTTCAATGCCGGCCTTCGCTACGACGTGCAGAAGTTCGCGAAGCCGGCGATCCGGAACCCGGATGCACAACTGGCCGCGGCCGGGATCGACACGAGCGTGCTGCCGACCGACAGCAACAACTGGGCGCCGCGCCTCGGCGTCGCCTGGAGTCCGTCTGGCAGAAAGTACGTCGTGCGCGCAGGCTACGGCCTGTTCTACGGACGCACGCCGTCGATCATGGTCGGCACGGCGCACTCCAACAACGGCATCAACGTCCAGACCATTACGTTCACCGGGAGCCAGATGCCCGTCTACCCGGCCATCTTTCCGAGCCTGCCGACCGGCGTGGCGCTGCCGAGGCCCACGATCTTCACGTTCTCGAGCGAATACCAGAACGCGAGGGTTCAGCAGGCGAGCGCCGGGTTCGAGTGGGAAGTGATGCGCGACACGAGTCTTGGCGTCACGTACCTTCGCGTGGACGGGCGCGACCTTCCACGATCGACCGACTTGAACGTCGGCAGCGACGGATCGGCGACCTACACCGTTGCCGGAACCGTGAGGACGTACACCTACCCTCGCTTCGGCGCCGGTCCGTACACCAACTTCGCGCGAATCATCTCGTTCCAGAGCACGGCCGAGTCGGAGTACAACGGCCTGACGCTCGAGCTCAACCGCCGGTTCGCCAACCGTGTCTCGGCGCGGCTGTCGTACACGCTCGGCAAGGTCGTGGACACGGTCCCGGACGCGACGGCGGTCGTGCCGGGCAGTTCGACCGACGACGCGAAGTACGCGTCGAACCCGAAGGATTTCGACGCGGATCGGACCGTCGGCAACAACGATCAGCGGCACCGCGTCGTGTTCAGCGGGATCTACGACACCGGCGGCCCGGGGAGCCGCGTGTTCGTCCGGAACTGGACGTTCAGCACCATCTTCACCGCGTCGCCCGGCCAGCCGTACTCGGCCCGCGCCGGCAACGTCGACTTGAACAACGACGGCAACACGCGGAACGACTTCGCGCCCGGCACCGTGCGGAACCAGTTCAAGCTGCCCAGTTACTACTCGCTCGATCTCCGTGTCGCTCGCAGCTTCCCGTTCGCGCGGAAACTGTCGGTGCAGCCGATCTTCGAGGTCTTCAACCTCACCAACGCCGACAACATCATCGTCGTCAATCAGGCGTTGTACGGGGCGAACACGACGACGAACGTCCTGACCGAGAACACGAGCTTTGCGCAGCCGACCACGACGTCGGGCCAGCGCATCATCCAGCTCGCGG
>JAHFUL010000097.1 GCA_023265155.1 Acidobacteriota bacterium | reverse complement strand
TGGCAAACGGTCGGCACGCTCGAGGGAACGTGCTCGAGGGGCAACATGCCCATGGTCACGCACGCCGACGATGATCTGCCGTCGGGCGGGACGATGACGATACCGATGGGTGGATTCACTGCGGTTCGCGTGCAGACCACAGGAAAAAACAACAAGTAAGGAACGTTCGACCAACCGTCCCGCCGGCGCGGTCCCTACCTGCAGGCGTCTTTCCGAGCCGCTTCCTTGTCGACCTGGGGCTTGATGACCC
Source organism: Acidobacteriota bacterium (assembly GCA_023265155.1). Classification (GTDB taxonomy): domain Bacteria; phylum Acidobacteriota; class Vicinamibacteria; order Vicinamibacterales; family CAVVIG01; genus JBGOTP01. Next base: position 7,554 of record JAHFUL010000097.1, on the reverse strand, counting down.
GTGTCCATTCCTTGCGGCCGACGTCGTTGAGGTGGATGCCGTCCTCGACGAAGACGGGGAGCAGCTTGCCGAACAGCTTGCCGTTTTCCCACACGCCATGCGCGACATCGATGTACGTCAGGTCCTTCCGTTGTGTGGTGAGACCTTGCACGAGCTCGTTGGCTTTCTGCTGGTCCTCGGCGTACTGAAGGCGGGCCGGCGACGCCTTGGCGGAGATGTAATAGACGGGCGTGTTTCCCAGCGCCCTGGTCTTGTAGTCCATGTACTTCTTCATGTCGCCGAGCACTTCGTCGGGCGTCAGGCCGTTCACGACGTCGTTCTCGCCCGCGTACAAGAAGATGGCGCGCGGCTTGTACGGCGTCACGATCTTGTCGAAGTAGTAAAGCTGGTCCTCGACAGTTGATGCGCCCAGGCCACGGGCGAACACCGGATTCGGCGCCAGGTCCTCTTTGATGGTCCTCCAACCGGAGATGCTGGCCGAACCGACGAACAGGATCTGGCAAGCCGCCGGCGGATCACTCTTGTCGGCATCGAGGAAGGCCTGAACCTGCCTGTCGTACCGCTTCGGATCGGGCCGTTTTTCGGCGGTTCGCTCGTCAGCACCAGGTCGACCAGATCGGGCCTGGTCAGCAGCGCCACTCCGGGCAGGCTCGGATTGAGTCTGGCCAAGAACCAACGCAGGGATGGCGAACAGTCCGGCGGAGACGATCGCGGCTGATATCCGTTTGGACAACATGTTTCTTCTCCTATTGATAGGTCGTGACCTGGAGCGCCATCACCTGGCCTCTATTTCGTGGGCGGTGGGGCCGCCTTCGGTGGCGCGGGAAGCGGGGACGACATGTCTGCCGCGCCACCCTCGCCATTCAACGTCACCGTCGGCGCCGCGCCGCCCCACCAGTTGTTCCTGGCGGTCACCTTCTCGACTTGCAGCTTGAATGTGCCTTCAACATTCCCGGTGATGACGTTGTGCCCCTTCGATCCAAGCGCACCACCGCCCAGATCGATCACCGCCACCGACTCGCCAGATCCGTTGGCGACCGCCACGGCGAACGCTTTCGAACCGATGATCTCGCTCTCTTCAATGAGAAGGGTCAGCTTGCCGCCTTTGCTGCCTTGCCCCTGCGCATCGAGAGAGACGGCGCCGCCGGTCTGGCGCGGCGCCGCGCCGATGATCCTGGTCCGCCGGATCGCGAGATTGACGACGGTCCCATCGCCGGAATTCGCGATTTGGATACCGTCGGTGGCGGGATGCTCGAACACGCTATCCTGGATTTCGATGTCGGCGCGGCAGTTCCGACACCAATTGTTCCGATCCTCCTCCGCGCGCCGTCCATAGATGAATATTTCCATGGCCGTGTTGGACGCGCCGCCGACCCGCTTGTCGTTCTTGAAGTGAAAATTCTTCACGAGCATCCGCTGCTGCGATGAACCAGTGAGATAGGGGATGATGCTGTCGTCGTTTCCCGACCCGGGCACAGGCTGCTCAGGCGGTACGCCAATGTTGTTGACGTTCGAATCGAGGATGGTGGTGGTTACCCGGCTGGCGTCGTCCGAGTGAATGAAATAGGCGCGGCCGCCGAGGTCTCGAAACTCGTTGCGCTGAAAGTAGTACTCAGCGACGCTCTGTCCTTTCTGCTGCACGGTAATTCCGCCGAGCGTCACTCCGTCGCGGAACGAGTTGTCGGTCACCTGGACGTCGCTCACGTTCACCGTGCCGCCAAGCACGATCGAGTAAATCAGGCTCTTCGACTTCGGCATCACGCCCGAGAACGTGTTCCCGTGAATGCGGGTGCCCGTAATATCCTGGTCGCCGGCCAGCAGCGCCGGACCTTTCATGTCCACGAAATGAATGCCCGACACTTCGACGCCGCGCGCCAGCATCACGATTCCGGTCGTGGGCCGATACCTTCCATTGTTGTACGGCGTGTCATAGATGGCGTCTTCGACAACGCTGCTCGTGATCTGCGGCTGCTCTGCTTCGTAGCGAGGCGCCTGACCGCTCGGAGAGACGCCGAGCAGCTTCTGATTCGGCTTGAGTGCGATCGGCCCGGCGAGGACGTCCCAGGACGACTTCGCCGACACGTAAATCCGGTCTCCTGCCGCAGAGGCCGCTTGGGCCCTGGCGAGTTGCGCGAACGGCCGCGCCGCGCTGCCGTCCCCGCCCGCCGCCGCCCCCGCGACGACGTAAAAGTCGGCGGCGAACGTATTGCCCGCGAAAGATGCAGCCGCCACGAGGCCCCCAACGACATGCGCAAGCTTCACCATCGCATCACCTCGAACTGTTCTGTGCGCACAGCGTATTCTAGGCGTCAGCCGTCCCTTTTGCGCAACCAACAACGCGAATGGCGCGCTCAACTGTAGAGGAGTCCCTTTCCCTTGACACGGTCTCCGAGGCTGTCTATTGTCGCCCAGGAACCTGGATGCGAGCATGGTAAAGACGGTTCGCTCAATCGCTGCCGCCCTGCTGACGATACTGCTGACTCTGACAGTCAGCGCACGCGGCCAGGGCAAAACAGCCGAAACGACTGTCTGGGACAAGGTCTTCACGGATGAACAGGCGGCGCGTGGAAAGCTGTCCTACCAGAGCGCGTGTTCGGACTGCCATATGGAACACTTGCGTGGGGACGGTCAGGCGCCTCCCCTCAAGGGGGAGGATTTCGCTCCCCAGTGGAAAACGGTTGGCGCGTTCATGGCCGCGATGGGATCGCAGATGCCCCCCGACAAACCCGGGGGCCTGCCGTTCGCGACGTACTGCGACATTACCGCCTTCATCCTGCAGGCGAACAACTATCCTGCTGGCAACAAGGAACTGGCAGGCTCTCTTGAAGAACTCGACAAGATCCTGCTCACGCCGAAGCCCTAGGACTCCGGGCGCCGAACGGAGACGCTGGCGGCTCACGGCTGATCGCCGAGCCATGGAGGACCGATGAAGCGCTTCATCCCGATTGCTCTCATCCTGGCGTTCATCTGCGGAGCCGCGGTCACTGCTCAGAACCTGGCGGTCGACTGGCCGAACGTCGGCTACACCCCGGGCGGTACCAAGTTTTCTCCGCTGACTCAAATTACTCCCGCCAACGTCGCAAGACTCACCAAGGCTTGGAGCTACGATCTCGGTGCTCCGGGCCAGTACCAACCCACGCCGATCGCTGTCAGCAATGTGCTCTACGTGCCGCAGGGGACGCGAATCATTGCCCTGAAGGCCGACACCGGTACAGAGCTATGGGTCTTCGATTTGAAAACCATTCCCGCGCTTGTCGCTCCGCTCAAACCTGGTGGATTCCCGCAGATTCCGTCTACGAGCTCACGCGGCATTTCCTACTGGGGAGGCACACCTGAAACGGGTCCACGCCTCCTCATCGGGACGCAGAACGGTTTCATCGTGCAGCTCGATGCGAAGACCGGGAAGCCCGCCCCGGGGCCGGCCGGCGTGATCAACCTGGCAATCGGGTTCAGCGAGAAGTTCGCCGAGCCCGGCACGTCGCCGACCGCCAGCCTGCAGATGTCGCCGGCGATCTACAAGAACCTGGCGATTATTGCGGGACGCACGGGAGAAAGCGGCCGCTACGGTCCCGCGGGCGATCCGCGCGCGTTCGACCTCTTGACCGGCAAGGAAGTGTGGCGGTTCCACATCGTCCCGTACGCTGGTGAACCGAACGACGGCACGTGGGGCCCCAACGGGTGGCAGGACCGCAAGAGCAACGGCGTGTGGGTGCCGTTGTCGGTCGACGTGGAGAACGACATCGTCTACGTGCCTACTGGAAACGCCAACGATACGAACTTCGGCAGCAACCGTCCCGGTACCAATCTCTACTCGACGTCCCTCGTGGCGCTGCGCGCTTCGACGGGCAAGTACGTCTGGCACTTTCAGTTTGCCCACCACGACATCTACGACTGGGACACGAACTCCCAGCCTTCGCTGTTCGAGACCACGATCAACGGGCAGCGCGTGCCGGGCGTCGCCCAGATGACGAAACAGGGCATGCTGTTCATGTTCAATCGGCTCACCGGTGAACCGCTGTTCGGCGTCGAGGAGCGGCCGGTGCCGATGGTCGATATCCCCGGCGATGCCACGTGGCCGACGCAACCGTTCCCGAAGAAGCCGGTCGGGCTCTCGCGCGACAGCATGTCGCGCAAGGAAGTGAGCAAGATCTCGCCGGAGGCGGAAAAGTACTGCACCGAACTCTACGACAAAGCCGTCAATATGGGCCCGCACACTCCCTATGGAATGGTGCCCTCGCTGAACTTCCCCGGTACCCAGGGCGGGGGCAGCTGGGGAGGCGTATCGACCAACGCGGCGCTCAATCTCGTGATTGTCAACACGCGCCATCTCGGCGTGCTGGCGCAATCGGCGTTTTCATCATCGGGGATGTTTCCGACCTTCGCCCGGGAGAAGATCCCCGTGACCTACTACACGGATCCGAGGGGCTATCCGTGCCAGCAGGGGCCATGGTCGGAGCTCGTGGCCGTCAGCACCGTCACCGGGGACATCGTCTGGCGCGTTCCACTTGGCGAATACCCGGAGCTCGTCGCGAAAGGCATCACCAACTACGGCACCGTTCTGAACGACGGAGGCCCGATCTCAACCGCCGGCGGACTCATCTTCATCGGATCCACGGGTGACTTCGGGTTCAGGGCATTCGACGCAAGAACGGGCAAAGAGCTCTGGAAGGCGACGCTCGACAACGACGTGCTCATGACGCCGATGACGTATCAGGGCGCCAACGGCAAACAGTATGTCATCGCGGTCGCCGGCAACGGCGACGCGCTCTTTCACATACCTGCGAGACCCGGACGCGCCGCCAACACGACGGTCTACGCGTTCGCGCTGCCGTAGCTCCGGGAGGCACTCATGGACAGACGAGAGTTTCTGACATCGAGCGTGATAGCGACGCTCGCCGCAAAGGTTTTGAGCGACAACACGCTGGCGCGTGCTCAAACGCCGGTGCCATCCGGACTGGTCGCGCCACCGCCGGCTCCGATGCCCGCTGCGAGATTGACACTCGATGCGGATTCTCGCTTCCTGCACTGGCTCCGCGATCCGAATGACATCGCGGATGCGATTGTCGAGATCACATGCGGCGGCCTGATGGTCACGGTTGGCGAGGGACGCTCGCACGTAAGCGCCGCCAACGTGCAACGGGAGTTGCCGACGTTCGTGAACGCGATCCGCCGGAATGGGTTGAACGTCGTGCAGGTCCGGGGCGGGAGCCAGACGAGTGTCGACCCGATGGTCGAAGCCCTTGTCGGCACGATGGGCCAGCTCAACATCACGCATTACCGGCTCGGCGCCGACAGCTATGACTTGACCAAACCCCTCCTGCCGCAACTCGACGCAACCAAACGGAAGATCGAGCGGTTTGTGACCCTCAACCAGAAGCACGGCACGACCCTCATGTATCCCGCCGGCACTGGAGGCAGTTCAATTGGCGCGGCCGGGTGGGACCTTCTGTACGTCCTGAAGGACTTCGATCCGAAGTATGTGGGGCTGCACTGGGACACGAGCCACATGGGGGGAGACCCGGGCGTGGCCGAAACGGTTTTTCGCACCGCGCGACCCTACATCGTGGGAATGGCGTGGCAGGATCGTACGTGGAAACAGGACCTGGCGAGAATCGACGAGCAAGGCGGACCGTATCCGGGTCCGGGGGCAAGCGGCCGCGGTGGCGTCGCGCGCGGCGTTGTCGACGATGATGCCGCAGGTGCCGGTGGCGGTCGGGGTGGCCGCGGCGGTAGTCGGGTTGGCGACCTGAGCGTCGTCCCCAGCCCGCTCCAGGGCACAAACTTCGCGCGCGGCGGCGGGTGGACGACGATCGACGTACCGATGGGTACGGGCACCGTGGATCTCTTCATGCTCGCGAAAGCGATGCGTGAAACCAGCTTCAACGCTCCCATGAATCTTGAAGTGAGATACTCAATTCGCAACGTCACACTCGACGCCGACCGAATGACGGCGCTGCCGCGCCAATTCGTGATTGGCACGATCAAGCGCGACGTCCTGACAATCCGAGCTGCGCTCATGCAGTCGGCACGTATTGCGATCTAACCGCAGCATCGAGCCGGTTGGTCGCGACCGGCTTGCCGGATTTCAGCCAGCGTGCTATTCGATCGACTGACTTCGTGCCATATAGTCTTTGTGACCACCTCGCCTGCGGCGAGTCAAAATGGACCACTGACTGTGTCGAGGGGGGAGAGGCCTTGGGAACCGCCGGGGATCCCACAACAGATCTTCCGTGACCGGCGCCGCCAATGCGGACTATCGTCTAACCGGAGGGCGCATCATGACAACGTGTAAACGACAGAAGCTCCTGATTCGATTTATCGTCCTGCTCGCAATCTGCGCGAGCATCTCGGTCTGGCCTGCAATGCCTAAACGGGGTGCCATCAGTGAACAGCTTGGCCTCATTGTGCCGGTCGCGGCACAGGCCCCCGTCTCGCTGGATCGCAGCATCCGCGATTACAAGCTGCCGTCAGAGATTCCGTGGGTGGAGCGGAATGGCACTGGAAGTCTCACGCTCTACGGCGACGCATCAAAACCGGGCGGAATTTATGTCTCGCTCCTGAGACGCCCATTTGACAATTGGAGCGCCCCCCACACTCACCCCTCGGAACGCTACGTCACGGTGCTTGAGGGAACGTTCCTGGCTGGTACAGGGCCGGTTCAAGATCGGAATCGAGTGGATGCCCTGAAGGCCGGCACGGTTGTCAGCGAAGTCCCCACCCGAATGCATTATGACGGTGTGGGGCAAGATGGAGTGACGCTGCTCTTTATCGGAATGGGTGGTTCTAACAGCGGCCCGGCCAGTGAGCCACCTCGTGCTCCTGGTGGACCGAATGTCGACCCGACGGCGCGTATAGCCAAGAAACTGGAAGATATGGTGTGGACCAAGGCAGCCGACGGCAGCACGTTCGTCAATGTCTTTGGTGATCCGAGCAAAGCCGGCCTATACGTTCAGTTTATCCGCCGGACACCGAATAGCTGGAGCACGGCGCACCGCCACGCCAACGATCAATTCGTCTGGGTCATGGGCGGACGCATGTACATTGGCACGGGATCGTCCGTCGACAAGGACAAGACGGTCGGAATGCCGAAGGGGTCGTACATTCATGACTTCGCGAACGGCACGCACTACGAGGGGACGAAGGATGAGGACCTCTGGCTTCTGGTTGTTGGCATGGGACCGGCCGCGCCAGAGACAGCGTCTAACTAGAGCCGACAAGCCATGGACCGGGCGGTAGAAGCTGACGAAGATCCCGCCCGGTTCAACCATCCCGCCTACCGACCTGCCTGACGAATAATTCAGCCCCACCTGTGTGACACGACAATTGAAGTCGCTGACTTCGTGTCGAGGGGGCAGGTCAGCGTCATCTCCAAGATCGATTGGCCCGGAAGGTGACTGGCTACTGTTTGTGAGACTCGGCGACTCCTGGCGGGAAAGAAATCTGTCCGCGGACGATCCGGCTGAAGTGACATTTCCGAGCGACATTTCCGGCCCGCCGAGTCTCAGCCAGGCGCTGCGGAACCATCTCGTTCGCGTGAGCCGCGCGGGATGAATC
>JAHFUL010000026.1 GCA_023265155.1 Acidobacteriota bacterium | reverse complement strand
CGATAGCGGAGAAACGACGCGCCCTGGGCCCACAACCGCCGCGCGAAGCCCAGGGCAACAACCGTGAGCCCCCGACCGAGAAACCTCCTACGGCCGACCACCGCGTACCCAGGCCGCGAGCGTCTGCCATTCGGGATTGTCCTGCGACTGCCAGTGCTTGCCGCCGCCGTGCCAGTGGCTGCCGCCGGCCTCTTCCGCCAGCGGGTTGGTGAGCAGAAGGCTCTTGAGGGGGTCGCCCGGCGTGACGAGCCGCAGCACACGCTCGAAGTTCCGGCGCGTCTGCTCGTCGGTGTACGTCGTCGTCCCCGGCGCCAGCGGCTCCAGGTAGGCATTGCCGGTCGAATGACATGAAATGCAGCGCGCATTGCCCTTGCGCGGGCTCATGAGGATCGGCTGGACACGAGTCTTGAAGACCTCGAAGTCCAGTTTTGCGGTCGCTGTTCCCGGAGCTGCCTGGGCTGCCGGGCCCGCCGGCGATCCGGGAGCCGCCGGGGGCGTGGAGATCAGCGACGACACGACACCGCCGGTCGGTCGGGTGCGCACCCACACCGCGAGCGTCTGCCATTCCGGATTGTCCTGCGACTGCCAGTGCTTGCCGCCGCTGTGCCAGTGGCTGCCGCCAGCCTCCTCCGCCAGCGGGTTGGTGAGCAGGACACTCTTGAGCGGCTCGCCTGGCGTAACCAGCCGCGCGACACGTTCGAAATTGCGACGCGTCTGCTCCTCGGTGTACGTCGTGCTCCCAGGCGCCAGCGGATCCAGATAGGCGTCGCCGCCGCCGCTCGAATGACACGAAATACAGCGCGCGTTCCCCTTGCGCGGGCTCATGAGGATCGGCTGGACACGAGTCTTGAAGATTTCGTAATCGAGCATCGCCGCTGCAGAGGCCCCGCCCTGCTGCGCCGCAGCACCGCCCCCGCCCCGCTGCGCCGCCGGCTGTTGCGCGAAGAGCAGCGTGACAATCAGTAGCGTACTAGCCCGTACCATATGTCCCCCACCCTATTGGCCGGCCGGAAGGGCCGGAACGATCGCCGTGATGTTCCGCTTGGGTACCTGTCCGACCTTGATCCTGGTGATTTCCTTCCGTGCCGCGACGTCAATGACCGAGACCGTGTTGTCGTGCGCGTTGGCAACGTACATCTTCTTGCCGTCGGGCGTTAACGTGACCCAGTCCGGGACTTTGCCGACCTTCACCTCTCCGAGGTACTTCAGATCGGGCATCGAGTAGACGTAGACGGCGCTGTTGATTTTGCTCGTCGACCACAGGGTTTTTCCGTCGGGCGTCACCACGAGGCCGTGCGCCGGAGCGCCCTGGATCCCCTCGTTGTTCCGTTCGGCGGGCGGAATCTCCGGAAGATTGATCCTGCCCACTTCCTTGCGCTGAGCCCAGTCGACGATCGCGAACCCATGAAGGTTCGTGATCTGTGCGAACATCCGCTTGGTCGAGCCGTCCGCATTGGTCTCGAAGCAGATCGGGCGGACCCCGCCTTCGAAATGAATCGACCAGACCGGCCGTTCGAGCTCGGTGTCGATCACGGTCGCCACGTTCCCTCCGGTGGAACCGGCCACGACCTGCTTGCTGTCCGGCGTGATGAACGTGTTGTGCACGCCGCCGAGGATGCGGATGGTTTTCGTGCGTTGCTGGGCGGACGTGTCGATCACATCGACGCCGCCCTGGGCTCCGGTAATCGCGACATACAGGCGGAGCCCGTCCCTGCGAATCGACAGGTTGTTCGGGTGTCCGCTGAGGGGGATCCGTTTGGTGATGCGCATGGTTTTCGTGTCGACGACATCGACCGTACTCAGCGCCTCGTCACTGAGGTAGAAACGGCTGCCGTCGGGCGCCGCTGCGGCGCCGTGGATAACTTCAGCGTCCGGAATCTCCCCGACAATCTTGTCGGTCGCCGGGTCGATGAGGCTGACGGTGTCGCCCGCCGAGTTGGTCTGGACGATCAGCGCTCTGCCACTCTGAGCGGTCAAAGGCGGCGCCAACACCACCGCTGCCGCAATCACGACTGCAATAGAGAACTTCATGCGCCTCTTGCCTCCAAAATAAGTATCCAGAGTATGACCCACGTTACCGGTTCACGGCCGGCCTGCCTCGTCCGGTGTTGTTGGTTCCCGGTCGCGCCCCGTGCTCGACGAGAAACTCGACGACAGACTGGTACTTCAAGGCTGTTGCGGCATCGAGCGCGGTGCGGCCATCGGTATTGGCGGCATTCACGTCGACGCCAAGCTCCACCGCCAGCTTCACCGCCTCCAGCATCGGCGCTTCTCGCTCGGCGCGCGCGGGCTGCACCCAAGCCGTGCCGCCACCCATGCCGGTCGCTGCCATCAGCGCCGTCGTCAGCTCCGTGCGCGGCGTGGCCGGGTCGCCCGCGTGGTACGACGCGTGGTGCACCAGCAACGGATCGGCGCCATGCTGCTGGAGCAGGCGCATCACGTTGGGCTGGGCGAAACGGGCCGCCAGCCAGAACGGCGTCGCGCCGACGAGCTCAGGGGCAAAGTTCCAGTCCGCCGAGGAGCGGCGGGTCGGCGTCCACGTCTGCAGTCGCGCGTTCGGATCGGCGCCGTGAGCAAGGAGCGCGGTCGCTAACCGCTCATCCCGGCGCATGATCGCCTCGTGAAGCGCGGTAAACCCGGCGGCGGCGGCGTTCGGGTCCGCGCCTTTCTCGAGCAGAAACTCGACGAGATCGCGAAAGCCGGAATGCGCCGCGAGCACCAGCGCGCTCACGCCCCACGCATCGGCATCGTTGATATCGGCGCCGGCAGCCACGAGGAGCCTCGCCGAGCTCAGATCCCCGACGCGCGCCGCAAACATCAGCGCGGTGTCGGCCCCGTGCGGGATGGCGCGGTTGTACTCGAGCAGACCGTGCGGCGGCACCGCCATCACGTCACTCCACGCCTCCGAGCGGGCGTGGACGTCCGCTCCGCCCGCGAGCAGCACCTTGACGACGTCGGCGTGCTTCTGGGCCACGGCCCACATGAGCGCGTCCTGGCCGCGCGCCGCGCGCGCGTTCACGTTGGCGCCCTTGGCGATCAACTGTTCGACCACGTCCGGATTCCCCGAGCGCGACGCCACCATGACGGGCGTCTCGCCGGCGAGGAGCGCGAGGTTGGGGTCGGCGCCCGCCTGCAGGAGCCTGCGGACCATGGCGGCGCTTCCATTCTGGCTGGCGAGCCAGAGCGCCGTGGCGCCGAGATCGTTGGCCGCGTTCACCTTGGCGCCGGCGCGAATGAGCAGATCGGCGATCTCCCCATCGTCGCGATAGCTCGCCCAGTGAAGCGCGGTCGTGCCGTCGCCTTCGGCGAGGTTTACGTCGGCCTTTTTCTGGATCAGCGCGCGTACCGCTTGCCGATCGGCGTTCCTCGCGGCTTCGATGAGGGGCGGACGCCCCGCCGCCCCGATCAGGAAAACGGCCAGCAGTGGAATCAGGCGACGCATGCTGCACCCATGCTATACCCCGGACAGGGTGTCGATCGGAAGCCTGCCGGTACTGCCGCCCAGCCGCTCGACTGGCACATCGAGCTTGTCCATCAGCGTGACGAGCAGGTTGGCCATCGACGGCTTGTCCTTGTACACGAGATGCCGGCCGCCTTTGAGGCGTCCAGCGCCGCCTCCGACCAGCATGACGGGCAGGTTGTCACCCGAGTGCGCGTTGCTGTTGGAAATACCCGAGCCGTAGAGGATCGTCACGTGGTCCAGGAGCGATCCGTCGCCGTCCGGCGTCGCGCGCAGCTTCGCGAGATAGCCCGCGAAGAGCTCGGTGTGATAGCGGTTGATCTTCGACATGCGCGCGACGAGCTCCGGAACATTGCCGTGATGCGACAGCGGATGGTGCGCTTCAGGAACGCCGATCTGGGGATACGGACGCGCGCTCTGTTCCTTGGAGATCATGAACGAGATGACGCGGGTCAGATCCGACTGGAACGCCAGCAGCTGCAGATCGAGCATCAGCGCCAGATGGTCTTCGAAGACCGGTGGGACGCCCTGCGGCTGCTCCATCGCCGGCAGCTCGACGTCGCGCTGTTCCTCGGCCCTCTGAATGCGCCGCTCGACATCGCGAACCGACTCGGTGTATTCGTCGACCTTGACCTGGTCCTGCGGCCCAAGCTCAGACTTCAGGCGGGCGAGCTTTTCGCTGACCGAGTCCAGGATGCTCTTGTGCTGCCGCAGCCGGCCTTCGCGCGCCGAGCGCTCGGTGCTGCCGCTGTCGCCGAACAACTTCTCGAACACCGCCCGCGGGTTGTACTCCACCGGCAGCGGCTGCGTGGGGCTGCGCCACGACAGCGTGTGCGTGTAGACGCAACTCAGGTTGCCCGTGCACGCGCCGGCGTTGGCCGGGGCGTCCATGGCGAGCTCGAGCGACGCCACCTGCGTCTCGCGCGCAAACTGCCGCGCGAGCAGCTGGTCCATCGACACATCCGCGATGATTTCGACCTCGTTGCGCCCGCCGCGCGTCGTGCCGGTTAGAAACGATCCGGACGCGCCCGCGTGGATGTAGTTCCAGTTGGCCTTGAGGCCAGACAGGACGAGCATCTGGTTCCGGTACGGTGCGAGCGGTTCGAGAATGGGCGACAGCTCGAACCCGCTCCCCTCGCCTTTCGGCGACCAATACTCCATGGCCATCCCGTTGGGCACGTAGAACGTCTGGAAGCGGTGCACCGGTTTGGCCGCGCCAAGCCCGCGCAGGGAAAAGACGGGCAGCATGGCGTCGAGAAATGGCAGCGCCACTGCCGCGCCGAGTCCCCTGAGGACGGTCCGTCGGGGTAACGGTTTCGCGGTGAGGAAATTCATCTCTGCTGTCTCCTGTACCAAACCCCGTTTAACCGCACAGCACGCAGCATTCGCAGAGGATTCTTACGCAAATCTCTCGGCGAGCTTGGCGGATTCTGCGGTTCACGTGATTCTTCATATCGTCAGGGCGTCGCCGTATGCGACGGCACCCGCATCAGGAACGTCGGGCTCTTCACAATGCCGAGTATGACAGACGACCAGCGATAATCGGCGGCCGCCGCGTCGCGCACGATTTTGCGCACGGCCGGACGATCGTAGAACTCGAGCCGGCGGCCCAGCGCGTAGGCCAGCAGTTTTTCGGTGACCGTGCCCGGGAACCGATCGGGCTCGTCGAGCAGATACGCCCGCAACCCGGAAAGGCCCTGAATTTTCTCGCCGCCGACCGTCGTGCCCTCGGCGTCGATCGCCCGGCCCGCTGCGTCCACGGTTCTCCAGCCGCCGATGGCGTCGAAATTCTCCAGCGCGAAGCCCGGCGGGTCAATGACCGAATGACACGAGTTGCACACGGCATTCTGCCGGTGCTCGGCGAGCCGCTCACGCATCGTCGGCGGCACCGCGCCCGGCCTGACCTCCGGGAAGCTCGTGTCGACGCCAGGAGGCGGGGGCGGAACGGCGATGCCGAAAATGTTGTCGAGCAGCCATTTGCCGCGGAGCACCGGCGACGTTCGATCGGGATACGACGTCGTGGCGAGCAGCGCGCCCTGCGCCAGGAGCCCGCCGCGCTCGGCCAGGTTCGGCAGCGTCACGCGCCGGAAGCGGCTCCCGTAGATCCCAGGAATGCCGTAATGACGCGCGAGCCGCTCGTTGACGAAGGTGTAGTCCGCGCGCAGCAGATCCAGGAGGCTCCGATCTTCGGTGAGCGTGCTTCTGACGAACATCTCCGTTTCTCGCTGGAACGCCTGCAGCAGGCTCTCGTCGAAATTCGGATAGAAGTCGGGATGGACCACCACTTCGCCGACGCGGCGCAGGTTCAGCCACTGGGCGGCGAAATCGTCCACCAGCGCCGTGGACGCGCGGGGATCCGCCAGCATTCGCCGCACTTGTTGTTCGAGGATCGCCGGCTTCGTGAGCTCGCCACGCTCGGCGAGGTCAAGCAGGCGCTCGTCGGGAATGCTGCTCCAGAGGAAGAAGGACAACCGCGACGCAACTTCAAGGTCGTTCAGCGGATAGGCGGCCTGCTGCACGGTCGCGCGGGACCCGGAGGGATCGCGAGAGACGCGCAACAAGAAGTCCGGGTCGACCAGGACGCGCTCGAGCGCAAACTGGATCCCGGCATCAAAGCTTCCGCCCTCCCGACGGCCGCTCGCGAAAAACTCGAGGAGCGTCTGCATGTCGGCAGACGTCACCGGCCGCCGATACGCCAACCGCGCGATCCGCGAGAGGATTTTCTGTGCACAGGCGTCTTCGTTGACCCGCGGGGGCCCCTTTGCCCCGCTCGGATCGCAGGTGAAAATCGCGCGGCGGCTGGGCGTGTCTTTCGCGGGTCCGACAACCTTGTACGGACCGCCGATCTGTACGGAACCCACGCTCGCGCCGTCCATGTACACCTGGTCGTTCGTCAGAACACGGCCGCGCTGGAGCGGCTGCGGAAGGCCTTCGGGCTGCCACAGCTCGCGCACGAACGACACGCCGACGCTTCGCGGGCCCGCCTGGACCGGCACACGAAGCTCGAGGCCCGCGTCGCCGGTGAGCTGCATGTACTCTTCCCACGCGGGATCGCCTGCGAAGCCCGGCTCGCCGTCCCCCGCGTAACTGGCCGCGGCCGGCCGGCCCTTGGCTCCCCCGCCGACGATGAACCGTTTCAGCAGCTTGCCATCGATCCGGACGTCCAGCTGCTGCGGCCACCCCATACCCATGATGTAGTCCTGATACTGCCGCCGCAGGCGGACTTTGATCAGGTACTCGCCATCGACTGGAAAGTTGTAGGGAATGGCGATGCCGCCGCGCGACCCGAACGGCAGATCTTCGCTCTGCCGATCGTCCTGCACCACGTGCAGCGGAATCTGGAATGTCTGAAGTCCGGGATTGGCAGGGGGCAGACCCGTCGCGAGCCGCGTCACCTGACGCCCGACCGACAGGTAGCGTTCCAGATGCGCCGTCGAAATCGAGAGCACATCCGCGAAGTTGTCGAAGCTGCCGTCTGCTGTTTCATCGCCCGGCAGGAGCGATCGCACATCCACGTCAAGCGCGAACAGGTCGCGGATCGCGCTGTTGTACTCGGAGCGATTCAGACGATGGACGGCGTTGGTTCGACCCGGATTGGGGTTGGCCGCCCACGCCCGATCGATGTCCGTCTCCAGCCACATGGCGACAGCGTCGTAGGTCGCGGCATCGGGCCGCGGCGATCCCGCTGGCGGCATCGACCGCGCCCGGAGCTTCGTGATGACCTTCTCGAAGACCTCCGGATTGGTGCGAGGGTTCGCGAGATCCATCGTATCGAGCGCAAGCCCACCCGTCCGAAGTCGCTGGTTATGACACGTGAAGCAGTACCGCTGGACAACAGCCTGCTGTGACGATGATTCGACGGAAGCCGACCCCGGCTGTTGGGCGGTGGTCGCCGCGCGAAGGGGCGCGTCCAAAAGGAACCGCCCGACGGGCCAGCTGCCTAGGAGAAGGACGACGACCAGCGTGAAGCGTCCTCGAAACATCCTCACCATTTCACACTGCTGCTCAAGCCGAGGATGCGCCCCTGCAGGATGCTGTTCGGCGCCAGATAGGTCCCCGCCGCGACGGCATAGCTCGATGACACGCGGTTGATGATCATGTCGGCGTTGAAGATGTTGAACGCTTCGAACGCCGGCGAGATGCTCACGCTCTTCACCCTGAAGGCCTTCGACGCCCTCAGGTCGAGCTGGTTGAGCCGTTCTGCGCGGATCGTGCCGGTCGCGAACAGCGTGAGGCTCGCGCCCGTCGCGGCGCCTACGAAGGTCGACGCGGTGATCCCGCCCGCCTGGCACCCATAGGCTGTCGGGCATGCCGGCGCGCTGACGGACACCAGGTTCTTGAAGGTGTCCGTGCCGTCTGGATAGCGAATGGTGCGGCTGAAGGTGTAGATCGGTGCGAGGGTGCCCTGATCGAGGTTCTGGTACGACACGCCGAGATTGACGCCATACCAAAGGGGAAACGAGCCTGACACCTTGAAATCCTTGCTGAATGGCTTTCCGACCCTGGGACCCCCGTCGTACTCCACCATGTTCCGAGTGTCGCAGAATCGTTTGTTCGGGCTGAGGAACACGGTCCGGTCCGACGACTCGCAGTTTACCGCCATCGCGCGATCCAACGTGATGCCCCCGGACACCTGCGCCCCGGCGTACGGCCGCATGCGGAACTCAGCCGAATAGGTGTCGTTCCATGCCTGGTTCAGCGGCTCCAGGCTCGTGACGTTGTCGGTCGGCCGGGTTGAGGCGGTACTCGTCTGATTGTAGTAAGTAATCGGCCGGCCGGTGATCGGGTTGTAGATGACGAGCGGCACGTAGTCGATGTCCGGCGCCAGCGCAGCCCGGTCGACCGTCTTCGTCAGGTTGTGTGTGCCGGAGTGATACCAGGTTCCCGTCAACGACAACCGGGGGAGCAGGGCGTGCTGGACTTCGATGCCATGTTCAACCCGATAGGTCCGTGGGAAGGGTTGGTACGTGCCGCCCTCAGAAATCAACCCGAAGGTGGGCGAGAGCACACCTTGAGCGGACGTGCCGCTCAGATTGATCTCGCACCCCGGCGTCAGGTAGACGCAGTCGGTAAAGCTGGTCCCATCGGCGTTCCACGTGCGCTGTCCTTGCGCGACGTCGTCCTGATTGAGATCGGTCCAGCTCCGGCTGGCGGTCTGCGACCCCAACCCGTTGAAGCTCGCCGCCAGAAGGGTCGTTTGCGGCTGGCTGTACTTGCTCAGAGAATACTTGACGGCCGTTCTGGCATTGCCGAACAGGTCGTAGACCGCCTGGAACCGCGGCGCCCAGGACTTCCAGTTCGGGATGTCCGAGCGCACGTTCTGCGTCCGCGCCGGCACGAACCGCCCGGCCGGGGCCGTCATCCCGTCGACTTGCGAGTTCAGCCACTCGTACCGAACGCCCGCGTTGAGGGTCAGCTGCTTCAGCGTGAATGAGTCCTGCACGTACAGGCCGAGGTCCCCTACGAGACGTTCCTTCGATTGACGCGGCGTATTGCGGATCGTGACCGAACAGGTCGTCGCCGCCGAGACCCCGGAGCAGGGCGAGCCCGCGCCGAGCAAGAGGCCCGTGGGGAAGGTGATGTTGTTCACCGCGTCCCGGGTAAACGACGGATACACCTGCTGCAGATCGGCGTTGGTGTCGACGTTGTTGTATTGCTGGCCGTGCTTGAATTGGAAGCCGGCCTTCAGGTGCTGCGACCCCGTCACGTACGAAGTCGACCCCTGCCACACCCTGCTCAAGGGAAACGTCTTGCTCCAGGTGGCGGGCGACACACCGAGGCCGCCGCCGGTCGCGCTATGCGAGGCTGTGGCGTACCATTCCGGCGTCCCGCGCTGCTTGGTGATCCCCAGCTGGGGCATGATGTCGCGGTACAGAGTGGTTTGGGAGTAACCACCTTCCAGAAGAAGGCGGCTGCTCAACGTCCCCGTGTACTTGGCCGATCCAGTGCTGGCATTGGGCAGCCACCACCGGTTGGAGGTGGTTTCCGGATCCTGCAGGCTCTGCATGTCGTGGGCCCGCCACTTCGAGATCCGCTCGTAAAACGCCGACACCTTGTGCCGCGGGCTCATCGCATAGGTCAATCGGATATTCGCATTGCGGACGTAGTTGTAGTCGTCGCCCTGCGTTCCGTCGTCAAAGAACGTGTTGGCCACGCGGTTCGCCGTCCGGAAGTCGCGAGCGGTACCGAAGAACCACACCTTATCCTTTTTGATAGGCCCGCCTTCCGAGGCGGTCAAATCGGAGATGTACTCGGTGCTGCTGCCCACCTTCAAACCCCAGCCCGTCAGCCGGTCGCTCAGATTGTCGCCCTGCCATTGACCGGGCCGATTGGCGTAGCTGGAGCTGCCGCTGAAGCGGTTGCCCCCTTCCTTCGGGACCATATTCAGCGTCACGCCGCCGCCGGAATTTTCGGCGTTGACCCCGCTCGTCTGGTAGGTCATCTCCTGGTTCCCTACGTCGTTGTAGTAGCTCTGGACCTGGCCGTTATTCTCCAGTCCGTTCATCACCATCCCGTCCACCATGACCGTGTTGGCGGCGGCGGACTGCCCGCGCACCGTCATATACGTTTGCATCGCCCCGAACGCGCCGCCCACGTCAGGCGAGCTCAACTGGATACCGACGATGAGCTGGCCGATCCCCTGGATCGTGTGTCCGGTGGGAATCGTCTCGAGCGCGTCGCGGTCGAGCACCTGCACGTGCGCCGCGCTCTTCACGTCCACGATAGGGGCCGCGCCGGTCACGGTGATGGTTTCCTCCATGGCGCCGACTTTCATCTCGACGCTGATGTTCGCCGTGAAGTCCGATGGGAGCTGGAAGCTGTCGCGCTTCACCGTTGAGAAGCCAGTCAGCGTGAAGCTGACCGTGTACATGCCGGGACGCAGATCGATGATGCGATACTGCCCTCCGCCATCCGTGGTGGTGCTCTTCGTTTTTTCGATCAGCGCATCGCTCGCCACTTCGACGGTCACACCCGGCAGCACCGCGCCCGAGGTGTCCTTGACGACTCCCGCAATGGCACTCTGCGCGCGGGCGGTCGTTGCCACAGCCATCAGACATGCCGTTGCGACGAACACCAAAGTGAGCAGTCTCCTACGTGACATAGGCACTCCTTTTGAGCGTATGCCTCGATGGGCCGAAGCCGTCTGAGTTATCACTACTGAACTTCCAGGGCCAGCAACACGTTTCCAGGCCGCCCGAGATGGTCGCCGTAGCCAGAATTGAGATAGAGCATGCCGCCAACCACCGTCGGTCCGGGGCCCTGAATCGCCCCGCCCCCCGCGCGGACACCGTTGAGCGTCTCGAACTGGCGGTTCGTGTCGAACTCCCAGATGATCGAACCGTCCTTGGTCGAATGGGCTCGCAGCGCGCCGTCGTTCGAACCTGAAAACAGCACGCCGGGAATAATCGTGGGGGCCGAGATCAGCGCGGCATTGCACCCCGCACCGCTGCCGCACGCGAGGGGCGGAGGGGCGACGTACCACGCGCGCTCGCCGGTCGTGAGACCGACGGCATGGAGGCCTCCGGGCTTCGGGGTTCGAATATCGGAAACGGGGAAGTACGCGCGGTCGCCGTCAACGGCCGCCCCCCACTGAATCCCGCCCCAGATGGAGCCCTCGCCGGCACGATACTGCCAGAGCTCCGCCCCATCCTTGTCGGGATCGATGGCGTAGGTCATCCCCGACTTCTGGCCGACGACAATGATGTCGCGGCCGTCAGCCAAGGTGACGAGCATGGCGGGGGTCCCGAGATCGGCGTCGGGTCCCGCCCGTTCACCGCAGTTGGCGGTCCCGGCGCGACACCCGAAGACATCCTGGGTTGTCACCTGCTTGATCCACTTGATCGTTCCCGTCTTGAGATCGAACGCAACGATCGCATCGGCCGTCGGCTGCATCGTCCCGCTGTAGGTGTTCCCCGTCGTGGCGTACACGAGGCTCCGCTTGACATCGATGGTCGGCGCCGTCCAGATGCCCACGCCAGACGGCCCCCACAGCGTGAGGCCTGCCGCGTTCTTGCCCATCGCCTGAGGCTCTGGTGTCGTAAAGGTTCGCCAGAGCACGGCGCCGCTCTTCGCATCGAGCGCGTTCAGACTGCCGCGAAACGTGCAGCACTCGTACCCCGCCTGGCTGGCCGCCGTCTCCTCGAGCGACGAGACCGGTACGTACAAGCGGTTCTGATAGAGCGTCGGTGAGCCGGTGACCCGCGCGAAGGGATGTTCATCGAGCTGGCGCGACCAGAGCTCGCGTCCCGTCGCGGCGTCGAGCGCGTAGACGTTGCCGCCGGTATCACCAAAATACACCGCGCCGCCGTTCGAGCCCTCCTGCGGTCCGAACACCAACGCCGAACGGACGCCGGTCTTTGCGCCGAATGTCCAGTAGATGCACCCCGTCTTCGCGTCGAGTGAGTACACCGTCCCGTTCTGGCTGCCGATGAACAGGCGCCCGCTTGCCACGGTCGGCTGGGACCATGCCGATGTGGCATCGGGGAATCCAATGGCCCATTTCAGCGTGAGCCGCGGGACTTGGGCGGCGGTCAGCCCGGCCTGTTCCGCCGATTGGAATCTCGTGTTGGTGATGGTGGGAGACCACCCGCTCCAGGATGGAGATGACGCCGGATTTGGCAGCGGCGGCGTCGCCAGGCACCGCCCGATCTTGGCGCCCGTGACGTCCCCGCCAAGCTCTCGGCCGCTCAAATACTCGGCGACCGCTCGCCGCTCGACGCCACTGAGACGCCCCCCTTGTGGGCGCATCCCGCCCGCCGTCAACGCCGCCAGGATCGCCTCTGGCGATCGTTGTCGAAGGACCTCTGGGCTGGGCGTGCGCGATCCGGCCGCGCCATCGTGACACGTGGCGCAGTTGCGTGCGAAAATCGCCGCGCCGTCGGGTGCCTGCGGCGCCGCCGTGAGCGCGATTCCGGTAAACAACCCGACGCCTACGACGAAGGTGATGCCGGCCGCCGCACGTCCCCCACCCATTTTTCACGCCTCTCTCGAGCGTCTCCCGCGTTCAACGTCCGCCGTGCGATGGATCGAGAAGAGCGGCCGCCATCCAAGAGGGTTCGAGTACCGGAAAGACGTGTCAGCGCGTCACGCTGACCGTCAGATTTTCATTGGTGAACAAGGAGCCGTCACTCGCAATCGCCCGGAGCACATAGGTTCCCGGCTCCTGGAACGTCGCTTGAACCACCCACTTGCCTTCCGGAGGCGGCTCGGGAATGTTGTACGGAGGCGACCACGGAGAATTCGCGTACGACCGCGTGTCCGTCCAGGTCTTCATTTGCTCGGGGTTGAAGGTCACCGTGGCGGCCTTGCCTCGGTAGACGATCCATGACAGCCGCAAGCCGGGCCCACTGCGGGCAGCAAGTGACACAGGAGGTCTAGGTGCAGGACTCACGGGAACTGCGGGGTTGGCCTGTCCTGCGCGCGCAGCGCCAGGCTGCCCTGGTGCGCCGCCCGGCTGCCCTCTTCCAACGCCAGGCTGCGCAGTTCCGGCACCGGCCTGCCCTCTCCCGCCGGCCTGCCCTCTTCCACCGCCTCGTCTAGCCGGCAGGTTATCGGGATCGTTGGCGAACGCGACCAGCGTCAGCGGTTCTCCCACCCTCACGCTCCGGCGCGTGTCCCCTTCAACCTTGAGGGTCGGGGGCACGTTCGTGCGGAGCTCGTCGCGGAGGCTGCCGCTGTCCCCGCCCACTTCGGTGGAAATCGTCTGCGGGTCGATCAGGTAATCAGCTTTTAGCGAGGCGTAGGCGTGCTCCGTCGTCCCGTTGGCCGTGAGAGTCCAGACGAGCTCCTTCTTGCCGAAATCCTTGGGCACACGGAGCGTGAACAGGAACGGGTTGCGCCGCGGGTAAAAATGCGTCGGCTGCCCTTGATCGGGACCTCCCGGTTCGATGCTGTTGGCGGACCCAATCGGGATCTCGAACTCTTCCAGCCAGTTCGTGTTCATGTACCCGAAGAACATCGTGAAGGACCCGTCCTCGTTGGGCCACCACCCTTCGTAGGCCGGCGACAAACTCTGGCCGCTTGAATACGTGAATCTGGTCTGGGCGCCGGCGCCCTGGAACAACAAGAGAGCCAGCAAGGGGGCGAGCAAAATTCCCCCCAGAGGCCCCCCGCTCGACCAAAGCACTCTCGAGCACCGCATTATTGGTTCCCTTGCCCCGTCGCACCCTGCTGCGCCGGCAGCGATGCAGGAGCCCAGCACAGTGGACACCCGATGTCGTAGTTGTTGCGGGTCTTCATGCTCTGTCGGCGCTTGGCCATTTCGGCTTGAAATTGCTCGTCGGTGAGCGCAACCGCATAGCCGAGGTCGCTGAACATGTTGGAGATCGACCGACGGCCGGCGCCGGACCAGTTTCTTGGGTCCACGGGGTTCCGGTTGGCGGGGGTCGTGTCCAGGATCCCGATGAGGTGGACGATGGCACCCTTGGGCAACAGCGGCGCCGCATCGTCGTCGTACACATATTGCTTCACCCAGTTGTGGTCGTATCCCACGCAATTCAGCATCTGGATGTTGTCGCCCCAGATTGCCTCCAGGCACATGCGCATCCCCGTTGCGTGCATGTGAGGCTCGAAGGTGATGATCTTCGTGTTCTCCTGCAGCACGGCGTACGCGTGCAGCTCCTGATTGGCTTGATTGGGCTTCGCGTCGATATCGATGCTGTTGCCCAGGCTCATGCTCGAGCGGCGGTACAGCGGTTTGTAGCCCTTTGGAAAGAACTTGAAGCCGAATTCAAGATGCGCTTTCGTCTCGCGGCCGTTGGAGTGTAGATGGCCGGCGGTGAGAGACAGGGCCGAATTCGCAGCGAGAAGCCGTCCGGACTCCGGTGGAAAGACATCGGCGTTGCGTCCGACTTCGTGAATGGGCCAGCTGCCGCCGCCTTCGTTCGCGGCGGCCGCGTCGGCACCGGGGTCACGTGTGCCCTGCACCACGCTGGAATACGTCATGTGGTGAAACACGAAACGTCCACCCACGGTGTTGGTTCCGCCGCTCTTGGGAACATCATTGACCTCCCGGACCTCGACGGCGGAGGCGTACCGGTCTTCAGTGAGACCCGTTGGCATGAGTCCAAGGTTTGTCCACATATCGGGCCCAACCGCCGGGACGATGACCTCCGTCGACCGCACCACGAGATCGGGCGCCCCGATCGTCCACTGGTCGTCGCTCTCGAAGCGACGCGGCGGCGGCATGTCGGCCGGATTGCCCCGCGGAGCGCCGCTGTCCGCCCATTTCGCGACCTTGGCGATCTCCTCCTCGCTGAGGGAGGGGTCGTGTTTGAACTTCTGGATCCCGATGTTCCTCTCGATAAAGAACGGCGGCATCGCCCCTCTCTGCGAACGAAGGGCGGTCCGCGTTTTCATGGACCGCGCAAAAGGCCTCGCGTCCTCGTACGTGAGGAGCGACATGGGCGCCACCGAATCGGGGCGGTGGCAGTTCTGGCAACTTCGCTGGAGGATGGGTGCGATATCTTTGGTGAACGTCACGTCACCGGCAGGGGTTGCGGGCGCCTGGGCGGTTGTGCCAACGGTCGCAGCGACAAGCGCGGCCAGCATCAGGCTGGCAAGCCCCAACGTTCGTGGCAGACGGTGTCTCGTCATTGCGACCTCCTGAGATGCTGCGGCTCGGCGGGGACGATGAAGCCGGGAAAACCCTCAGTAATATACCTTTATTGTTCGTGATCCTGGCAGATTTTTTATTCGCTCCTCCTCGCCGCCCCGTGCCCGGTCCGGCTGCGAATTCAGGACGCTGATCCAGGAGGTCGGGAGGGCCGCTTACGTTCCAGATTCCTGCGAGGTTGCCCGAAGGGGATCACTCTGTAGTGTCCCGCCTTAATTGCCTCCCGAAAAGGGGTCAGACCCCCTTGTTACACGCGCGAAGAAGGGGTCAGACCCCTTTTTTCTGCGTGCGCCTCGGACTGCAACAGCCCGATATGGGTTTCACCACGGGCGGGTAGGTACCGAGATCCCCATCGTGAGTTGCGAATATCATGAGCTCGAGACCCATCATGACCCGCTCGCGTAAAGAACGAGATAGTGTTCGTGAACCCGGTTGGCGCCAGCTGGAACCGTCGGTGGATCGCACGACGGACCGGGTCTTCAAGATCACCGAGCCACAGCGCCAGGTTGTCGCCAGGTGTCTTCGGTACATCGATCACGCGAGGCGCGCGCTCGAGGCTCAGCAGAACGTCGACAACCGCGAAATCACTCGTGAGCTGAAAGCGTCCGCGGACCGGATCTTCGATCTCCTGAACGATCTCGAAGAAACAGAGCGCTGAATATCAAAATGCGATTCGCCACGAAAACACGAAGGCACGAAACAAAGCCAACGTTTATGTCGCGATCTCGTGATGTTGTGGCTGCGCCGGTTTGCAGCTGAGGGAAACGTCGCGCCCGAGACGTCCCGCCGCAATCAGCTACGCGCTGACACTCCGCGATCGGAAGCCGCGGCGTCGTGCAGCACGAGGCTCAGGAGCGCATTGTGCACCTTGAGCCCGCCGTTGTAGTCGATGAAGCCGAGCTTCCTGAACTTGTTCATGAAGAAATTCACGCGTGAGCGCGTCGTCCCCACCATTTCCGCGAGCACTTCCTGCGAGATTTTCGGCAGCACGCGTTGTGGCCCCTCCGGCTTGCCGTACCGCGCGAGCAGGAGCAGCGTGCGGGCCAGCCGTTTTTCGCTGGCGTTGAACAGCTGATCGACGAGGTCCTCTTCGAGCCGATTGTTCCTGGCGAGCATGTGCGCGATGAAGCGGTCTGAGAAGGCGTGTTGCTGGTGCAGCAAGCGGATCATCTGCCGTTTGGGAATGCCGCGGATCCTGCTCGCGGCCATCGCGGTCGCCGTCGCGAGCCGTACGGGTTGACCGGCAAGCGCCCCTTCGCCAAAGAACTCGCCGGTGCCCAGCACTCCGACAACCGCTTCCTTACCCGTCTCCGACAGCACCGAGAGCTTCACGCTCCCGAGCTGAATGAAAAAGATGGCATCGGAGGAGTCGCCCTGGGTGTAGATGACCTTGGCTGGTGGATAGTCCACGACCTTTCCGACCATCCCCGGTCTGTTGAGGAACGCCTGAGCGTCGAACCCTCGGGTCTTCGGTGGGTCCATCCCCGTCGGCCACAGTATGCTACGAACCGGGCCGGGCGTCACGCGGAATCGAGCGGCCGGGGTCAGTCGTGCAGGACGACGCTCAGGAGGGAGTTGTTGATCTTGAGCGGCAGCTCGCCGTCGTACTCGATGAAGCCGAGTTTCTTGAATTTGTTCAAGAAAAAGTTCACCCGCGAGCGCGTCGTGCCGACCATCTCCGCGAGCGTTGCCTGCGAGATCTTCGGCACGACGCGGACGGGCTTGTCCTGCTTCCCGTATTGGGCCAGCAGCAATAGCGCGCGCGCCAACCGCTTTTCGCTCGAATTGAAGAGCTGATCGATCAGATCCTCTTCGATCCGGACGTTGCGCGCCAGCATGTGTGAGATGAACCGGTCGGACATCGCGTGCTGCTTGTGCAGCAGCCGAACCATCTTCGCCTTGCCGACGAGCAGGATCGCGCTCGCCGTGATCGCCGTTGCGCTCCCCATGCGCACCGCCTGGCCCGCCAGACACCCCTCGCCAAAGAAGTCTCCGGGGCCGAGCATTGCCACGACGGCCTCTCGGCCGGTCTTCGACAGCACCGACAGCTTGACGCCGCCCGACTGAATGTACATGACATGCTCGCAGGTATCCCCTTGCGTGAAGATGGCTTCGCCTCGCCCGTACTGCACGATGGTCTTCGCGACCCCCGCAGAATCGAGAAACGTTTGGACGTTGAACGCAAGCACCTTCGCGGCGCCATTCGAAGGCTTTCTAGCTTCCATGGGCCAAGCATCTCATGCGGCAATTCAGGCGAGTGTTCACAAGTGAACAGTTGCGCCTTACGTCCGGGATCCCCATGGCCGAGGTGGAAGACGGCGGTCTGGGCGCCGTCCATGGGATCGGGGCGCAGGCGGGCGTCGACATCGGAGTCGCGTGTCAGGCTGACCGGGCCGCGGTCCGTCTCGCCCCACGCTCAGCTGGGTGCTGCGAGGTCGCGCCGGGGGAACACCGCGAGCGCCCACCCCATTCCCACCACGATGACCACCGCCAAGATGGCGAAGTCGAACGGAGCGGCCGCGCCGGTCAGGACTGCCTTCGGCTTCAGGTAGTGGAACAGCGAGTACGGCTGAAGAAACTCCGCATCCGGCCAGAGAGATCCGAGGATCTCGAGAAAGTACGCCACAACCACGGTGCCAATCGTCAACCCGAGCGCCGGCGTGAACCGGTCGAACGAAACCGACGCCGCAAGCCCGATCGCTGCGAACGAGCCGAACAGGAGCACACCGTTCAGCCAGAGGAGCGGCACGCTCCCGACGGCGAGCTCACCGATGACGCCCGCAAACAGAGATCCGGTGACGCTGCCGGCCAGCAGCGCCGCGATCGTGGCCGCGACGAACGCGAACGACGCGACGAGGAGCGTCAGGTAGAGCGTCGGCCGCGAGATCGGTCTGGCGAGGGCCACCTCGAGCGTCCCCCGCTGCCGCTCGCCCGCGACGGCGGACGTCGAGAAGCCGACCGCGAACACCGATGTCAGAATGATCGCGATCGGGTGGACGAAACCGAGCGCGATCGATCCCGGCAGGCTGAAGACATCGCCGTTGCCGAACCGGGCGAACTGCTCGGGCAGGATCCCACTCTCCATGAGGGTCTTGAACTGGGACCCGAACTGGGCGTAGACGACCGGCATGAGGAAGCCCCAGACGACGAGGGCGATCGAGACGACCGCAAGCTTGAGCCGCTGCGAGCGCCAGGTATGCCGGAACAGTGGTCCGTTCATGCCGGGTCGGCCTCCTCGTAAAATTCGAGGAACGCCTCCTCCAGATGCGCGGGCTCGATCGTCAGGTCGACGATCGGCGCCCCACTGATCGCGGCGAGGAACGGGCGGACGTCGCCCTCGACGCGACACGTCACACGCCCATCGGCGATCACGACACCCGACACGCCCGTCACCCCTTCGAGGCGCGGCGGCGATCCTTCGAGCCGCATTTCCACGTTCCGCTTCCGCCGCGCCAGCAGCTTCGCCATCTCCTCCAGCGCGACCAGCCGTCCTTGACGGATGATCGCCACCCGGTCGCAGACCCGTTCCACCTCGGACAGGACGTGCGATGAAAAGAAGATTGTCCGGCCTTCGGCCTTGAGCTTGTCGAGAATTTCGTAGAACGCCCGCTGCATCAGCGGGTCGAGCCCCTCGGTCGGCTCGTCGAGGATCGCGAGCTCCGGTTCGTGCTGGAGCGCCTGGACGATTCCGATCTTCTGCCGCATGCCCCGCGAGTAGTCGCGGACGAGCCGCCCAAGCGTGCGGGCCGACAGCTCGAGCCGCTCGCACAGCTCCGCACGGCGCGACGGCGGACGGCCGCTCAGCTCGGCGAGGTAATCGAGCAGCCGCTCTCCCGTGAGCGAGTCGTAGAGCGCGATCCCGCCTGGCAGATACCCAATCCGTCGACGGATCGCCACGCTGTCGCGGACGCTGTCGAGGCCGAGCACCCGGCCCTCGCCGGCCGTCGGGTGCAGGTACCCGAGCAGCAGCCGGATCGTCGTGCTCTTCCCGGCGCCGTTCGGTCCCAGGAAGCCGAAGATCTCGCCTTCGCGAACGGCGATGTCGAGCGATTCGAGCGCCCGGATTGGCTGCGGGGCCGGCCCCAGGAACGGCAGGTGGACGGGCAGCCCGTGATGCCCGTAGTGTTTCGTCAGAGCGACCGTTTTGATGGCATGCACGAAGAGAACGTACTGCGGCTACGGGTGAAATCCAAACGCGCCCGGCGAACGTAAGGGTAAGGTAAGGATGCCGAATGGGGGAAGCCCTACTCTGCCTGTTGAGATGCTGATAGAATCGCGCCGGCACCCACCGACGTGGCAGAGACCGAGGACACACACACCGACGTGGCGCTGATCTCGCGAATTGTCGCGCGGGATTCGAGCGCGATGGCTGAGCTTTACGACCGGCACGGCCGGTTGCTCTTCAGTCTCATCCAGCGAATCCTCAAGGATAGGGGCGAGGCCGAGGACGTGCTGCAGGATGTCTTTCTGTCGGCATGGACAAAGGCGGACACGTACAAGCCGGTGCTGGGTTCGCCGGTCGCCTGGCTGGTGGGGGTCGCACGCAACCGCGCCATCGATCGGCTGCGCGCGAACGGTGCGCGTTTGCGTGCCTCGGATGGGACGGTCGACCTGCCCCCTCCGCCGCCGGTCGTGGATAGTCCCGAGTTGCACGCCGCGCGCGCCGAGCAGCAGCGTAGTGTGACGCGCGCCCTCGAATCGTTGCCGGCCGAGCAGCGCAGCCTGATTGAGGAGGCCTACTTTCTGGGCCTGACGCAATCAGAGCTCGCCGCCCGCTTCGGCATGCCGCTCGGTACGGTCAAGACGCGCGTCCGGACGGGCATGCAGACCCTGCGCCAGCAGCTTCAGGAGAGCTTCACCAGCCAATGACCAACCCGGCGAACCCAGCCATCGACGACGAGATCGAATTCGACGAGGGGATGACCCTCGCGCTCGCGCTCGCGTCGGACAGGGGCGAATCACCGAGCCCGCGCGTGAAGCAACGCCTCATGTCGCGCCTGGGCGAGGCCGGCGCACCGCTGCCCCTTGGCTTCTCGTTTCGTCTCCAGACCGAGAAGGACTGGCTGCCGCATCCGGTGCCGGGGATCCTGATGAAGGTGCTGGCCATGAACGAGCGACGGGGTTACGCGACGCTCGTCCTCGATGTCGCGCCGGGCGCACGGTTTCCCGAGCATCATCACACCGGTGACGAAGAGTGTTACGTCATTTCTGGAAGCCTCATCGCCTGCGGCCGCCGCATCGGCCCCGGCGACTTCCATCACGCCGACGCCGGCAGCGACCACGGCGAGCTCTGGACCGACGAAGGATGCCGCGTCCTGCTCGTCGTCGCGCCGGAGGACTATCTGCCTCCCGTCCACGCGTAGCAGCTGAATCCATTCGCTGATCCAGGCCGTCGGCAGGACGCACCCGTCGCGGACCGCGCCGCCTGCGTGCGGTAGTCGTTCTAGTCGTGACCATTGTCGTCCCGCTAGTCCAACGTGCTCGCCAGCTCGAAGCAGCCGACCGATCGGAACTGCTGGAAGCCGACCGCCTGAAAGGCGGTGGGATTAGGCATGAAGCGCCGATGACCGACCGTACCAACGGGGCCGAAGGCGGACACGACGTACTCTCGGATCCTTTCCAGCTCCTCGGCAGCGGCGTCAACCAGCGCCGTCTCGCGATCGATCGCCTTCGCGATTCTCACAACCTCAGAGTCCTCTGCTCGATCGCCTCACGCACTCCAGGTCCCTGTCCACTGTTGACAGACGCGCGGCGGTCATGGTCTTATACTTTGAATGGTAAAGTCCACCTCGTTGCAAACTCGTGGCCGGTCATGAGAATCGTTCGCGCGGAACACCTGGGCATGTGCTTCGGCGTCCGCGACGCGATCGCGCTGGCGCTCGAGCAGGCTCGGGCCGGGCCGCTCACTATTCTTGGCGATCTCGTGCACAACGAAACGGTCATGGCCTCCCTGCAGGCCAGGGGAATTGCCGTCGCGCACGAGGCCGCGCAGGTGAAGACGCCTACCGTGATGGTGACCGCCCATGGCGCGTCAGCGCGAACGCTGGCCAACACCCGGGCGCTCGGACTGGCCGTCGTGGAGGCCACCTGTCCGCTCGTGCACACCGCGCATCGGGCGATCACGGCGCTCGCGGGCGACGGCTATCATCCGGTCATCATCGGCCAGCGCGCCCACGTGGAGGTGCGGGGACTCACCGAAGACCTCTCCGACTGCGATGTCGTGCTGGA
Organism: Acidobacteriota bacterium; assembly: GCA_023265155.1. Classification (GTDB taxonomy): domain Bacteria; phylum Acidobacteriota; class Vicinamibacteria; order Vicinamibacterales; family CAVVIG01; genus JBGOTP01. The sequence goes on along the minus strand of JAHFUL010000026.1, from coordinate 7,593 downwards.
CGAGGCCGATGTGCTCGCGCTCGACGAACATCCGCGCATTGGCATCGCGGCACAAACGACGCAGTCGATCGAGAGGGTCCGACACCTGGTCGCGCTCATTCAGCAGCGGTTTCCTCGATCCGACGTCCGCTTCATCGACACCGTCTGCCTCCCGACGAAGCAGCGCCAGCATGCCGCTCTGGAGCTGGCGCGCCAATCTGACATCGTCATCGTCATCGGCGGCGCGAACAGCAACAACACGCGTGAGCTCGTGAGCACGTGCCGTCGCTATTGTTCGGACGTTCACCACATCCAGACCGAGTTGGATCTTCGCGCGGCATGGTTCCGCGCAACCAGCACGGTGGGCCTCACGGCCGGCACGTCCACGCCCGACCATGTCATCAATCGAATAGAGCAGCGCATCGGGCAGCTCGCTGCCACGTGGGGCCTTCCCGCAGAGCGCGGCCGATGAAACGCCTTGGGCGAGAGCGTTCACGCTGGCTCGTTGTCGTGCTGTTTGCGGTTGGCATGGCGTGGGTCGAAGCAGCCAGCGTGTACTACCTTCGCGCGATGACCGATCGCATCGACCCCTATCAGGAGAATCCGCTGCCGATTGCCGGAGTACTGGGACCAGTTGAGCTCGTGCGCGAGGCAGCGACCCTCTTGATGCTGCTCACCATCGGCATGCTCGCGGGGCGGACGTGGCACAAACGCCTGGGCTACACGGCGATTGCGTTCGGCGTCTGGGACATTCTCTACTACGTGTTTCTCCGACTGATCTCTGGTTGGCCGAAATCGCTGCTCGATTGGGACATTCTCTTCCTGTTGCCGCTGCCGTGGTGGGGGCCCGTGCTCGCGCCCGTGTCCATCGCGTTGCTGATGGTCGTCTGGGGCACCTTCGCCAGCCAGTTACCCGACCGCAGCCCCGCGACCTCTCTCACGCGGATCGTGTGGGGCCTGGGCTCGCTCGGCATCGTGCTCGCACTCTATGTGTTCATGGCCGATTCGCTTCGCGCCGTACATGAAGGGCTGGACATCACGAGACAGGTGCTGCCGAGGCCGTTCAACTGGTCTGCGTTCTGGGTAGCCGTCACGCTCATGGCTGCGCCGGTGCCAGAGATTGTGTGGCGAATCCGGTCACGTCGGCAACGACTCCCTGCCGAGCGGTGGGCCGGCTGAGACACCGCGAGAGAGGCGCCCGCTGGCCATGAGAGTGAGACGCACGTCTGGTTACAACTGAACTCTCCGCAATCTGAGCGCGTTGGTGATCACCGACACTGAACTGAAGGTCATCGCCGCGCTGGCGATCATCGGGCTCAGGAGCACACCCAGGAACGGGTACAGGGCACCCGCGGCCACGGGCACACCGACCATGTTGTAAACGAACGCAAAGAACAGATTCTGCCGGATGTTCCGCATCGTCGCGCGGCTCAATCGGCGCGCCCGGACAATGCCTCGGAGGTCGCCCTTCACGAGCGTGACGCCGGCACTCTCGATCGCCACGTCCGCGCCGGTTCCCATCGCAATCCCGACGTCTGCCTGGGCCAGGGCCGGCGCATCGTTGATGCCATCACCGGCCATGGCCACGCGGTGACCCTCGGCCTGGAGCCGCTTCACGACCGCGGCCTTGCGATCGGGGAGGACATCGGACTCCACGCGATCGATGCCCACGGCGCGGGCCACCGCTTCTGCCGTGGTGCGATTGTCACCCGTGAGCATCACAACCTTCACGCCCTCGCCGTGCAGTCGGTCGATGGCTTCCTTCGAGGTCGGCTTGATGGGGTCGGCCACTCCCAACAGACCCGCGGGCCGGCGGTCCACCGCGACGAACACCACGGTCTGTCCCTGCAGCCGGAGCGCGTCAGCTTTTGGCAGAAGGGCGGCCGGATCGACGCCGAGATTCTCGAGGTGCTTCGCATTGCCGACAGCCGCGCGACCTCCGTCGATGGCGCCAACGACGCCCTGGCCTGTAACAGACCGGAAGTCCTCGACGCTCGACAACGAGACGCCACGTTCCCGGGCGCCGCTCACAATCGCGGCGGCGAGCGGATGTTCGCTGACGCTCTCGAGACTCGCGGCAAGGCGCAGGAGCTCACGCGCATCGAAGCCCGCGAGCGGCTCCACGGTGATCAGCCGCGGTTTGCCTTCCGTCAACGTCCCCGTCTTGTCCACGACGAGCAGGGTGATGCGCTCGAGCAACTCGAGCGCTTCGGCATTGCGCAGCAGCACGCCCAGCTCGGCTCCGCGACCCGTCCCGACCATGATGGACATCGGGGTGGCGAGACCCAGGGCGCAGGGGCAGGCGATGATCAGCACCGCGACGGCGTTCACCAGACCGTGGGCGAGCCGGGGCTCGGGCCCGTAAGCAGACCACAGGGCAAATGTGACGAGTGCGACCAGAACGACAAGCGGCACGAACCAGCCCGATACCGTGTCGGCGAGTCGCTGGATCGGCGCACGGGAGCGTTGGGCTTCGCCGACAAGGCGCACAATCTGCGCGAGCAACGTGTCGGCACCCACGCGTTCAGCGCGCATGACGAACGTTCCAGTGCCGTTGACCGTACCGCCCGTGACGATGGTGCCCTCGGTCTTCTCAACTGGAATGGGTTCACCGGTCACCATCGACTCGTCCACCGTCGATGTGCCTTCGACAACAACGCCGTCCACCGGCACGTGCTCACCAGGACGGACGCGAAGTCGATCGCCGACGGTGACGAGCTCCAATGGCACGTCCTCTTCGACGTTGCCCGATGAGATTCGTCGAGCCGTCTTGGGAGCCAGTCCGAGCAGATTGCGGATCGCGGCGCTCGTGCGGCTGCGCGCTCTGAGCTCGAGCACTTGTCCGAGGAGCACCAGGACGACGATGACCGACGCGGCCTCGAAGTACACGCCGATCTGGCCGCCTTCCCGGAACGACTGCGGAAACGCACCGGGAGCCACTGTGGCCACCACGCTGTATCCGTAGGCGGTCCCCACGCCGAGTGCGATCAAGGTGAACATGTTCAGGTGCCGATTGACCATCGAGCCCCAGCCGCGCTGGAAAAACGGCAGTCCCGCCCAGAGCACGATGGGCGTCGCCAGAGCCAGCTGCAGCCACGACATCACCTGGGGGCCGAGAGCGTGCACCAGCGGCTGCCCCGGAAGGAGATCGGCGACCATGAACACGAGGATCGGAGCGACGAGCAGCAGCGACACCCTGAAGCGGCGACTCATGTCGTCAAGTTCTGGGTTCTGCTCTTCGAGCGTCACGACCCGCGGCTCCAGGGCCATCCCGCAGATCGGGCACGAGCCAGGCGCCTCGCGAACGATTTCCGGATGCATCGGGCAGGTCCATTCGGTCCTCGTGATCGGAGCCGCGAGGACCGGTTCGAGCGCCATCCCGCACTTCGGACATGCCCCTGGCCCCAATTGCCTCACCTCGGGATCCATCGGACACGTGTACTTGGCGCCAGTCGGTCCGCTTGAAGCGACAATTCCCCGGACGAACCGGCCTGGTTCGGCCTGGAACTGCTCCAGACAGTGCTGGTTGCAGAAGTAGTAGGTCTGGCCGTGATATTCAGCGGTCCCGACGGCTTCGTCAGGCGTAATCGTCATCCCGCAAACCGGATCGACGACCTCAGACGTCGGTTGCATTCTCCACCTGTTAAGGATCAGGGATTAGGGATTGGGGATTGGGGATTGGGATTGGGATTGGGATTGGGGGATTGAGGATCAGGGATTGGAATTGGAGGCTAGAAGCTGGAGTTCCCTAACCCCTAAACCAACCCTAATCCCTAACCCCTAACCCCTAATCCCTAATCCCTGACGTGAGTCAGTTCGATTGCCGTGGGGCCTTCACTGGCGCCGCCTTCGAGCGGACGTACAGGTACACCGGATCGCGCTGATACACGCGAAGCAGCTGATCGCGCGCCGCTTGTGACGCGGCTTTGTCCCCCGCCTTTTCGGCTGCAAGCACCTGCTGCCATCGGCAATACGAGTCCAGAGACGAACACTGCGCGAAGTGCGCAGCGGCACCCGCCAAATCCTTCTTCGCAACGCTCAGCATCCCGAGTGCGAAGTGCAGTGAAGACTGGACGGTCGGATTGTCCGGATGGCTGGAGGCTTCGCCCTGGAACGCATCGACGGTCTTTTGAGCGGCGTCTGCCTGTCCCATTTTCGCTTCGGCGGCAATGCGCGACACGAGCGCCAAGTTACGAATGTTCGTCGCTCCACCCGGCGGCAACTTGCCGCTGTCGACGAGTTGCAGCGCGTCGGACGCCTGCGCCAGCGCCTCCTTGTAACGGGCCGTCTCGACGTAGACGAGGGCCCGATCGACGGACATCTGCGCCATCTGCACGGGTTGCGTGTCTGGTTCTTTCGCCACGGCGTCGAACCGCTTCAGGGCGTCAGCTGCGTTGCCCCTGGCCAGCGCGGCAAAGCCGGCCACTTCGTCGACCGCGTTCCTGTCGCTTGGACGCGACGTGGCGGAACGAGCCTTACCGAGCGCTTCGTCGCCGGCAGCCCAGTCGCCGGTGAAGAACTTGACATATGCCTTCCCCTCCCACGCATTCCAGAACCGCGGAGAAAGTGCTGCAGCCTTCTCGTATGCCGCTGCGGCCTCATCGAAGCGCCCGGCCCCGAGCAGCGCTTCCCCGTACGAATCCTGCGGGTTCGGCTCGGTCGGCTCGAGCGACGCATACTGCTTGAAGGCCTCGATCGCACCGGTGGTGTCGCCCTGCCGCAGACTCTCGTATCCGAGCGAGTTGTAGGCCGTCCCAGCCTTCGGATTGAGCGTCGTCGCCTTGCGTAGCGCCTCTATCGCTTCGGCGTGCTTCTGCTGGATGGCGAGCTCCCCTCCGAGTGCGGCATATGCTCGCCAATCGCTCGGCGCTTTGTGTGTGAGCTCGGTATACAAGGTCACGCTCTTGCCCAACTCGCTGCGGCGGTTCGCCAGGGTCGCCTCGATGAAAAGACGCTCGGTCTCCGGCAAGGCTGCCGCGCTGGAGGTGGCCTGTTCGAGCTGCTTCAATCCTTCCGCTCCGGGAGTCGCGATGCCCAGATACGCTCGCGCGGATACGAACTCGGGATCGAGCGTCACAGCCTGATTGAATTCTTCCGCGGCTTCGCTGCTGCGCACGTTCTCGAGCAGCGTGCGCCCCTTCTTGAAGTGGTCAATCGCTTCGGGAGACTTCGACGTGATCGGTATTTCCGCTGGTTGATTCGAGGGCGGGCTGGTTGTTCCGCTCGAGCATCCGGACAGAGATAGCGCAACGATGCCGCAAAATAGTCTCTTCATGGCTCTCCCTCCGCACTGGCTGAACGAGGCGTTAATATACGCCCCTTCAGTGGCTCTGGTTCAACCATTCGATACGCGAGCGTGCGAGTTGTTTTGATAAACTCAAGTGCTGCAACTACTTGAGGCGTCGAAGTGCGTCGATGCTCCAGGGCCCCTGCCCCGGCCGCGGAAACATACAGCCAATTCAGCAAGTCGGTCATGGCATGTCATCTCCCGCCAACCTATTCACGATGGTCTGCAGGCGCCTAGAAAAAGGCGCGCGAACGGCTGACGGAGGACGTGAAGCTCACCCCGAAGCGACCCGCGTTCGCGGAGGGACTGACGCATATGGCAGCGAGAAATCATCGGCGTGATTGATGCGGCAGAACCGAATCGGGCTTCGCCGACCGGTGCGGAAATCCGCGTCGTGTTGGTTCGAGGCGCTCACATCGAGAGTGCCGACCAAGTGACGCTGCCCGGTGAGTCAGCCGAGCGCGACTCGCTCGATGCCGGCGATGCCGCCGAACCCTTCATCGAACGTGGCGATCTCGCGCACATCGTGATTCAGCATGACCGCCGCGTGGATGGCATCGCGGACGCTGACGCCACGCGCCGAGGTGATGAGCGCTTTCGCGCGATCAGTGTCGGCGAGTGTGACCGGGAAGACGGTCGGACAGAGCTGCACGAAGAGGTCGTAGACCGACGCCGCGAGGTCGAGCCGTTTGAGCGCCGTATAGCGGTACAGGATTTCCTGCAGCGCTTCGGTGCTGGTGCAGATGTCGACGTCCCCGCTTCTGGCGCGCTCCAGGAATCGCCGCGCCGGATCGCGCAGCGGATGCTCACGACCGGCCACGTACATCGGGACGTTCGAATCGACGAAGACCATCAGCCGCGGCCCGCCTCTATTTCCGCGAGCATCTGATCGATGTCGCCCGTCGGCCCGCCCAGCCGGGCGAGCTGATCGAGGGGATCGCCTCGATGGTCGTCCTGCAGCGCCCGCTCGATGGCCTGCCGGACCCATGCACCGGCCGACAGCCGGCTCCGATGCGCGGCCTTCCGGATTCGCCGGTCCAACGACTCAGGCACGAGGACTTGCAGCCGATGACTCATATACTCATACTACTATGAGCATACGCCGACAGCCTTGTCCAACTGTCGGGCCTGCGAGAGCCGGGTGGCCGCTATACTTTGACTGGAGCGCGCCCTGGACGTCTATCTCCTCGACGGCACGTACGAGCTGTTCCGGCACTACTACGCGCTCCCGTCGCTCCGGGATCGAAGCGGCCGAGAGGTGGCCGCCGTGCGGGGCGTGATCGCGTCGGTGCTCGGCATGATCAACAGCGGCACGACACATCTTGGTGTCGCGACGGACCATGTCATCGAGTCGTTCCGCAACCAGCTCTGGCCGGGATACAAGACCGGGGACGGCATCGAGCCGGACCTTCTCGCCCAGTTTTCTCTGCTCGAAGAGGCGCTCGCCGCGCTGGGCGTCGCCGTCTGGCCGATGATCGAGCTCGAGGCAGATGATGCGCTGGCCGCGGCGGCAGCAGCTGCGTCTCTCGACCCGCGCGTAGAGCGCGTGGTGATCTGCACACCCGACAAAGACCTGGCCCAATCGGTCCGTGGCACCCGCGTCGTGCAACTGAACCGGCGCACCCGCACGATCCGGGACCAAGCCGGCGTCGTCGCGAAGTTCGGCGTGCCGCCTGAATCGATTCCGGACTACCTCGCGCTCGTCGGCGACGCCGCGGACGGGTATCCTGGCCTGCGTGGCTGGGGCGCCAAATCCGCCTCCGCCGTCCTCGCCCGTTACGGCCATCTCGAATCGATTCCGGCAGACTGGCGCACGTGGCGCGTCGCGGCGACCAGCGCGGGAGCTCTGGCGGCGACCCTCGCCCGGGATCGCGAGCGGGCGTTTCTTTTTCGAGACCTCGCGACGCTCCGAACCGACATCCCGCTGTTTGATTCCGTGGACGACCTGCGTTGGAACGGTCCCACGCCAGAGTTCGCGCCCCTGGCCGCGCAACTCGACGCCAATGCAGGCAAGACGACGGATCACGACGATCACCGCATCCCTCGACAGGCTCGGGATGTCCCCAGCGTGTCGCCCGACGCCGCTCGGGGCGACCCTGAGCTCGTCAAAGGGTTGAAGGGCAGAGAACGCTGAGCTCACAGAGAATACGTCCGGCACGATCCCCTGCGATCTAGCGGTGATCGGTCGTCGTAGCGGTGATCGGTCGTCGTAGCGGTGATCGGTCGTCGTAGCGGTGATCGGTCGTCGTACTCGTAGCGCAGGACTTCAGTCCTGCTTGGACAGCAGACCTGAAGGTCCGCACTACGAGTACTGCCCTGCCCGTCTC
>JAHFUL010000025.1:16420-28946 GCA_023265155.1 Acidobacteriota bacterium | reverse complement strand
GGTCCCACCCGCGCTGAGCTACTACAGGAGAAGAGTCAGATGGCAAAACAGATTGTGTACGGCGAGCAGGCACGGCAGGCCGTGCTGCGCGGCGTCAACCAGTTGGCCGATGCGGTGAAAGTAACCCTCGGCCCCAAGGGACGCAACGTGGTCCTCGACAAGAAATTCGGCTCGCCGACCATCACCAAGGACGGCGTGACGGTCGCCAAGGAAATCGAGTTGAAGGATCCGCTCGAGAACATGGGCGCCCAGATGGTCCGCGAAGTCGCCAGCAAGACCTCGGACACCGCCGGTGACGGCACGACCACCGCCACCGTGCTGGCCCAGCTGATCTACCGCGAAGGTGCGAGGAACGTCGTCGCCGGCGCGAATCCGATGGAGCTCAAGCGCGGCATCGAGAAAGCCGTTGAAGCGATCACGGGCGAGCTCAAGAGGATGTCGAAGCCCGTCAGCGGCAACATGGTCGCGCAGGTCGGCTCCATCTCCGCAAACAGCGACGAAACCATCGGCAAGATCATCGCCGACGCGATGGACAAAGTGGGCAAGGACGGCGTGATCACGGTCGAAGAAGCCAAGAGCATGGAAACCTCACTCGATGTGGTCGAGGGCATGCAGTTCGACCGCGGCTACCTGTCGCCCTACTTCGTCACCGACCCCGAACGCATGGAAGTCGTCCTCGAGAACCCCGTCATCCTGATCCACGAGAAGAAGATCAGCTCGATGAAGGACCTCCTGCCGGTGCTCGAGCAGGTGGCGCGTCTCGGCCGCCCGCTGCTCATCATCGCGGAAGATATCGAAGGCGAAGCGCTGGCCACGCTCGTGGTCAACAAGCTGCGAGGCACCCTGCAGGCCGCCGCGGTGAAGGCGCCCGGCTTCGGCGATCGCCGGAAGGCGATGCTCGAGGACATCGCGATTCTCAGCGGCGGCCGCGCGATCACCGAAGATCTGGGGATCAAGCTCGAGTCGATCAAGCTCGAGGATCTCGGCAAAGCGAAGAAGGTCACCATCGACAAGGACAACACCACCATCGTCGAGGGCGGGGGCACGTCGTCGGCGATCGAGGGGCGCGTCAAGCAGCTCCGCGCGCAGGTCGAGGACACCACGTCCGACTACGATCGCGAGAAGCTGCAGGAGCGGCTGGCCAAGCTCGTCGGCGGCGTCGCGGTTATCAAGGTCGGCGCGGCCACCGAGACGGAAATGAAGGAAAAGAAGGCGCGCGTCGAGGACGCGATGCATGCCACCAAGGCAGCGGTCGAGGAAGGCATCGTACCGGGCGGCGGGGTGGCGCTCCTCCGGGCGGGCAAGTTGCTGAAGGACCTCAAGCTCCCCGGCGATCAGCAGATCGGTGTCAACATCATCTTGCGCGCCATCGAAGAACCGATGCGCCACATCGCCACCAACGCCGGACACGAAGGCTCCATCGTCGTGCAGAAAGTACGCGAGATGGAGGCCGACGAAGGCTTCAACGCCTTGACGGAAACCTACGAGAATCTCGTCAAGGCCGGCGTCATCGATCCGGTGAAAGTGGTCCGATCGGCGCTGCAGAATGCCTCGTCCATCGCCTCACTCCTCCTGACCACCGAGGCGCTCATCTCGGAGATTCCGGAAGAGAAGAAAGACGCACCGATGTCGGGCGGCGGCGGCATGGGTGGCATGTACTGATGCAGGAAATTGACGATTAGGAATTTACAATTGGGAATGCGTGTTCCGCGTTTCTCAACTGCAAGCGGGGAATTGGGACTACCGGCGTCGACGAATTCCTGATTCCGAATTGCAAATTGTAAATTGAGAAGCCTGGCTGGGAGAGATTCTGGCCAGGCTTTTTTGTGTCAGCGCAGCCTGAACTCGATTTCGATCACCACGATCACGGACACCGGCTTCCCCTGAAACGTGCCGGGCCTGAAGCGCCACTGCTTGGCAGCGTTGATCGCTTCCTGATCCAGCCCGTATTTCGGATCGAGGGAGCGCACCACGTGGACGTCCGCGCAGACGCCCGCGGGCGTCACCGTGCACTCCACCCAGACGACGCCCTGGACTCTCGCGCGCATCGCCTCGCCTGTATAGCCTGGCGTCGCCTTGTAGGTGGGGTCCGGTTCCGTCGCGCCGCTGCCAGGACCGTACACTCCACCGCCCGTGCCGCCGCCCGATCCGGGGCCGAGACCCGAACCGGTGCCCGGTCCGACGCCGGTTCCTCTTCCGGTCCCGCCGCCCCCGCCGCTTCCCGGACCTTGCGATAACGTCGGCAGGCCGGCCGGCGCTTCAACGGCTCCTGGCAGCTCCACCGCCGCCAGCGTCGTCACGGGAATATTGAACTGCGGCGTCGGCGTGGGATCCGGCTTCGGCTCGACTGGGGCAGCGACTTCCTTGGGCTTCGGAATTTCCGCCTTCTTCGGCGGCTCCTTCATCTGGTTGCCGCCCCCGCCGCCGCCGCCACCCCGGCCCTCCATGGGCAGAAATACCAGGTCGGGCGGCCGCTCAGGCAGCACGCCGGTAACCTGCAAACCAAAACGCCCCGCGAAAATTATCAGCGCAAAAATTCCGGTCTGGATAAGAAAGGAGCCCAGGACCGCAACCGCTGTGCGCCTCGGCTGGCGAGCGAATTGGAACGTAACCTCGGGACGACCATAGATGCGGACGGAGAGGTGCCCGGCCGACGAATCGACGAGCTCTGGTTTGTCCGGGGTATCTGGCATCGCCTCGCCTAAGGCCTGTAAGACATTCTGGCGCACGCGCTTCCGGGCTGCAACTGCAAAAGCAGTACCCCGGACTCTCGGGTCTTAGAGGCCTTCGAATTGTCCATCGCTGAGGAATAGGACGCTGTGAGGACCGTCCTCGGCTCTGAATCGTCCTGTCCAGGCGGGACGGTGACGATTTCTTCAGCGCAGGTTGAGCTCGACAGCGATCGACACGAGGAACGCACAAGCCGCCTTCTTCATCTCTGCCCGGTCTGAATCTCCACCGCTCGGCAGCCTTGAGCGCCCTCCTGATCCAGTCCGAACCGCGGGTCCAATCGAGACGTCAGCGGAGACGTCCAGCTTTGGGTGGGAGAAGAGAACCGCGCCGGTTTTTAGACGCGTCCCGTCCAGGCGCCGATCGCCGCGTTGCCACCGCCGTAGGAGTGGAGGATCGCAAGGGAGTCGGCCGCGCGGGGTTCGCTGTGAATCGCGACCAGCACACCTCCACGGGCAGTGAGCGTTTCGAAGATGCGGCCGTCGTGCGCCTGGAAGCCGACTCGTCGCATCGTGCCCGACAGGCCGACCCTGCTCAGATCGCGCCCAGGTCCCTGCAGCGCCGCGACCAGTGGGCCGCGGACCAGGACGCTGCCGGCTCCGACAATTTCCAGGCGATCGCCCGCCGCCCCGAGCGTCTTTTCAATCAACGCCGCCACCTCGGGGCTTTCCTTGGCGATAACGGACAGAGATTGGGCGGGGAGTCCGGCCATCTTGAGTGCCTCAATCCCCTTTTCCGCCCAGGCGACATCCTGAAATACACCGACCGTGAATCGTCCACCATCGACCTCGATCATGGACGTGTAATCTATCACGCCGCCAGGAGCCTCATCACAGAAGACTCTGAGATCGGGGCCGCGCGGTTTGGGGGCCCTTACAAGAAGGACACGGAGGTAAGCTGGTCCACTCTTGTCTGATGAAACTTGATGCGGCGATTATCGGCGCCGGTCCGAGCGGGGCGTGGGCGGCGTACCTCCTGGCCCAACAGGGCGCGCGCGTGCGGCTCTTCGATCCGTCGCACCCACGTGAAAAGCCGTGCGGGGGTGGCGTCACCGGACGCGCGCTGGCTGTCGTGAGCCGCGCGCTTTCTGCAGCCGACTTCCCCACGGTTCGCATTCGTACCGCTCGGTTCGTCGACACAGCCGCGCGCGGGGAAGACACCGCGCCGACATCGGAGAGTGGCCACGGCTCCGCCATTCTGCTGGCGGCAGATGCGCTCGTCGTGGCGAGCCGTGCAGCATTCGACGGCGCCCTGCTCGCCGCCGCCTGCCGCGCGGGCGCCGAGCTCGTCGCCGCCCGCGTCCGACAACTGGGCGGACACGCTGGCGCCTTTCAGATAGAAACTGCCGACGGAGGGCAGCATACGGCGTCGCATCTGGTCGGAGCCGACGGCGCCAACAGTTTCGTGCGTCGAACTCTGGCGAGTGCCTTTCGCCGCGATCAGCTGTCCATCGCGACCGGGTTTTTCGCGCACGGCATCACCAGCGACGAGATCGTGATCGAGCTGATGTGTGATCCACCCGGCTATCTGTGGTCGTTCCCGCGGCCCGATCACCTGGCCATCGGAATCTGCGCGCAAGCCGATGCCGGCGTGGATGCCGCCGCACTGCGATCGAGAGTGCGCGACTGGATCGGCCGCGTCGGCTTCACGGGCTACTCCCGGGTCGAACCCTACTCGTGGCCCATCCCCTCGTTGTCGGGCGCCGACTTCGAGACGCTTGATGTGTCGCGCGAGGGCTGGTATCTGCTCGGAGACGCGGCGGGACTCGTCGACCCGATCACGCGTGAAGGGATCTACTTCGCGCTGCAGTCGGCACAGTATGCCGCGGACGCGCTCCTCGGCGGGTCCACGCGCGCGAGCCACGACTATGCCGACCGCGTCCGTACGGAGATTGTCGAAGACCTGGTGCGCGCCGCACGGATCAAGGCCGCCTTTTTCCGTCCGCGCTTCTCACGCCTGCTGGTGTCGGCCCTCGCCGAGAGCGAACCGATTCGTGAGGTGATGGCCGACCTGGTGGCCGGCACTCAGAGCTACCGCACCCTCAGGTGGCGGCTCGCGAAAACCATGGAAGTGGGAGTCGCGTGGCGGTTCGTGCGATCGCTGTGGTCGGGCTTGGATAGATGAGCAGTCCTTCCTTCTCGCCTGATCGCTTGCCGTTCTCCGTCTTCGAAGACGCTGAAGTCCTCACGTGTGAGGCCGGTCACCGGTCCCCGGCTGTCGGTGACGTGACGTCCACCTCGACGAGACGGACGCGCGCGGCGAACTGACGGGCAGCCTCCGCGCCCCGGTCGCCTGCAATCGGCACAACGCCCCGGAGGGCCAGTGCCGCCATAAGGAAAGCGCGAAGACTTCGGGCGGTTGGTGATGGTACAATCCTCCGCCAAAGGGGTTTCATCATGGGTAAGATCGGACTACCTGAGCTGGTCATCATCCTGATCATCGTCATCGTGATTTTTGGAGGAAGTCGCCTGCCCCAGCTCGGAAAAGGCATCGGCAGCGCCATCAAGAACTTCAAGGACGGCCTCAAGGACGACACCAAGGAAAGCTAAAGCGACTTTTGCCTTCTTGCTTCTACCTTCTTCCTTTGCCTTTCTTCCTTTCCTGACGTCCTGGTCTTTGCGCGCGTCGCCGCCCCTCGTGCTTCGGGCGGGCCTTCGAACGGCGCGCTCCTCGCTCTCCCTCGCGGACCCGGGCGAGTATGTCGACGAGGCCGAGCTCGATCTGCCGCAGCTCCATGTTCACGCGGACGACCTGTACCGTCACCTTGTCGCCCAGCCGGTAGGTCTTCCGGGTGTTCTCGCCGCGCAGCACGTGCGCGTCCTCGATGAACCGGTAGTAATCGTCGGCCATCGTGGACACGTGCACGAGGCCTTCGACGTAGTGCTCGATGAGCTCGATGAACAAGCCGAACGCGGCCACGCCGGTGACGTACCCCTCAAATTCATCGCCGACTTTGTCGGCCATGAATCTGACCTTCTTCCACTGCAGGAGCTCGCGCTCCGCCTCGTCCGCGCGCCGCTCCATTTCTGACGTGTGACGAGCCACCTCCGGCAGGTCTTCGACCAGCTGCTCCCGCGCCTCGTCATGCAAGGTCTTGTGCCGCGCCGCCCGCAGAGCGCGATGCACGACCAGGTCGGGATACCGGCGAATCGGCGACGTGAAGTGCGTGTAGCTCGACGCCGCCAGACCGAAGTGGCCGCGGTTCTCCGGCTCGTACCTCGCCTTCTGCATCGTCCGCAGCATGAGGAACGCGATGGGCTTCTCTTCGGGCTTCCCCTGGATCTTCTCGATCAGCTGCTGGAAGTGCCGCGGTCTGAGCGCCGTGAGCGGCACGCCAAGAGTCAACCCGAATCCCGAAATGAAATCTTCGAACTTCGCCACCTTGAGGACATCCGGTTCCTCGTGAATGCGATAGAGGGACGGCGCGGCCTGCGCTTCCGTGTACGACGCCACCGTCTCGTTCGCCAGGAGCATGAACTCCTCGATCAGGTGGTGGGCGACATTTCGATGAAGCGCCGTGATGGCTTCCACCAGACCGCCCTCATCGATCGTGATTTCCGCCTCGTTCAAATCGAAATCGATGGAGCCGCGCCGGCGGCGGGCGTCGTGGAGGATGTGAAACAGCTCCCGCATCAACTCGAAGGTCGGGACGAGGGGCTCGTACTGCTTCAGCAGCGCGGGATCCCTCTCGGTCAAGATGCCGCTCACCGCCGTGTAGGTCATCCGCTCGTTGCTGTTGATGACCCCGTCGTGAAACTCTGAGCGCAGCACCTCGCCGTGCCGATCCACCTCCATGAGGCAGGATTGGACGAGGCGATCGACGCGCGGATTGAGACTGCACAGGCCGGTAGAGAGCTCGGACGGGAACATGTGCACCGCCCGTTCGGGAAAATACACGGAGGTCCCGCGGTCGTACGCCTCGCGATCGAGAGCGCTCCCGTCCCGGACGTAGTGCGAGACGTCCGCGATGTGGACGCCGAGCCAGTAATGTCCGTTCTCGAGCTTCTCGATCGTGATGGCATCGTCGAAGTCGCGCGCGTGCTCGCCGTCGATCGTGACGGTGACGAGCTGGCGGAAGTCGGAGCGGCCGCGGATGTCGCGCTCCGACACGGCGGCGCCCAGTCGCACCGCTTCCGCGATCGCGTCGGCGGAATGCGCGTCGGGAATCCCGAACTTGCGGATGATGATCTCCGTGTCGACGCCAGGCGCATCGATGTCGCCGAGCACTTCGGCCACCCGCCCCGCGGCGCTGCGCATGGCCGACGGCCAGCGCGTGAGCTCGACGGTGACCATCTCGCCGGGTGAGGCGCCCCCTTCCTGGCCGGGCGGAACGAAGATGTCCATCGGCAGGCGCCGGTCGAACGGCACCACGTGCCCCATCCCTTCTTCGTCCCGGTCGTAGCGGCCGACGACCCAGGTATGGGCACGATCGAGAATGCGGATGATGCGCCCCTCGGCGCGCCCGCCCTCCTTGATGCGTTCAATGCGCGCCACGACACGATCGCCGTGCATCGCGTCGTTCATCAGCGGGCCCGAGATGTAGATATCGCCACCCCCTTCGAGCGGGCGCGACTCGGGAATCACGAAGCCGTAGCCGGTGGGATGCGCCTGCAGGCGTCCGACGTACAGGTCCATCTTTTCGGGAAGACCGAAGCGATGGCCGCGAATCTGAATGAGATCGCCGGACGCCACGAGCGAGTTGATGTGGCGCTTGAAGGTCGCGCGCTCTTCGCGCGGCACTTTGAGCAGTTGGAGCAGTTCGCGGATCGCGGCGGGATGATGCACCCGCTCGCGCATCAGCGCGAGGATCTGGTCTCGAGAAAGCATGTGAAATCAGGCTAACAGAATTAGTTGCAGGTCGCCGACGTTCGTGCCGGTCGGACCCGTGTGGATGAGATCGCCGAGCGCGGCGAAGAAGGTGTAGGCATTGTTGTCGTCGAGAAAGCGGCCCGGCGCGAGGCCCGCGAGCCGCGCGCGCACTGACGAGGTGGAGTCGACGATCGCGCCCGCCGCGTCGGTGGGCCCGTCGATGCCGTCAGTCCCCAGGCTGGCGGCAGCCGCGTCCCCCAGCCCGGCGAGACGATCGATCATCGCGAGCGCGAACTCCTGATTGCGCCCGCCTCGCCCGTTTCCTGTGACGTGCACCGTGGTCTCGCCGCTCGAGACGATGCACGTGGGGCGCTGCGGCCCGCCGCTCGCGAGGCGCGCCGCCAACCCGTCGAGATACGCGCGACCGGCCGTTCGTGCTTCCCCCGTCACCGGCTCGTCCACTCGCAGCACGTGGTAGCCGCGGGCCGACGCCGCTTCCGCGGCGCCCCGCATCGCATCGTACCGGCTGCCGATGACGGCCGCCTCGCCTCGCGCGAGACGCGGATCGATCGGCTTCGGGGTCTCCTGGAGCGCCCCTTCTGCGCCGCGTGTCAGCCGGGACATGACGCGCGGCGAAAAATCCCGCGCGTCACGGCCGCCGAAACGGTGGAGCACATCGAGCGCATCTTGAAACGTGCTCGCATCGGCGACCGTCGGCCCCGATCCAATCACGCTCAGGTCGTCGCCCACGACATCGGAGATGGCGAGCGTCCGCCATCGCGTGGAGGCCCGCGCGGCCAGCTGTCCGCCCTTGATGGCCGACAGATGCTTGCGAACCGTGTTCAGCGCATGGATATCTGCGCCGCCGCCAAGCAGCCGCTCCGTCGTGACCTGCTTGTCCGCGAGCGTCACGCCGTCCGCCGGCACCGCCATGAGCGCCGAGGCACCGCCCGACAGGAGGAACAGCAGATGTTCGGAGGGCGGCGCCTCACCGGCGATGGCGAGCGCCCGCCTGCCCGCCCGCTCGCTCTCCTCGGTGGGAACCGGGTGCCCGCCTCTCCTGTATTCGAGACCGCGTGAGGCCGCCGGCGCCGGCTGGCTGCCTACGACAAGGCCGCCTCGCAATCGATCGCCGAGGACGCGCATGGCCGCTTCCGCCATCGCGGGCGCGGCCTTCCCCGCTGCGACGATCCGAACGCTCGTGGCAGCGAGAGGGCTGGAGTCGAGCGCGCGCTCCACGAGGCGGCCGGCGTCGCACGCACCAAGAGCGGCACCGGTGATCGCCAGGAGATCCAGTCGGAGAGCGTCGAGAGACTTCGTCAGTGGGTGTGCTTGGGTCCGGACCAGGCGGAAAGGCGGGTGACGACGTCGAACTTTTTCAGGAGGAGGCTGACCACTTCGCCGGCATTGTCTCTTGTACAAAGCTGCTCGAGCTCCGCCATGATACGGCTCAGGGCGGCTTCGACGTCAGTGATAGCGCTTTCGGAATAGTAGGGGCGGTGATGCTGCAGGCAACGGTGATGTTTGATGAACTCTTCTTTGTAGAACTCGGTAAGCGGGTGCTGCGCGCTGATGGGCCTCGAATCGGTCACGAAGCGTGGCATGCAGGTCCTCGAAGGTGAATACTGGCCGCGTGGTATAGAAATAGTGTAGTGCCGTGGGAAAACACGTGTCAAGATTTCGTATTGCCTCAGGTCCGGCCGCTCGACGCCACCAGCCCTCCCAGACACCCGACCAGCATCCCGCCCGCCAGCAGCAGCACGCAGAGCCCGGGCGACAAGAATCGGATCGACGACAGATTCACGGCCGAGGCGAGGGGCACGAGGTAACGGGAACTGCTCAGGAGGAATACAGCGGCCAGCACGGCAAGCGCCGTCAGAGCGCCAATACCTCCCTGGAGCACCCCTTCCATCACGAACGGGCCCCGGATGTAGGTCTGGGGCGCGCCGACGAGTTGCATGATTTCAATTTCGTCGCGCCTGGCGTACAGGGCGAGCCGGACGACGTTGGCCACCGTAAAGGCGGCCGCGACGGTCAGGACCGTCCCGAGCACCAGGCCTACCCCACGAACGATGCCGACGGCTGACAGCAGTCGCTCGAGCCACTGGCGATCGTAGCCGACGTCAGCGACCCCCGCGCTCGCGCGCAGCTTGTCGACAAGGCCATCGACCTCAGCCTGGACATCGGCCGAGGACCTCAGCCGCACCTCGTAGGAGGCCGGGAATGGATTTCCGTCGAGCGAGTCTGCGGTTGCGGTCAGGTCGGCGAACATCGTCTTGAAGCGGCGCAGGGCCTCTTCCTTTGACACGAACTCGAAGGAGGCCACAACGGCGCCGGGCCCGCCGGGCGCCAGCAGGCGCTCGATGTCTCCCCGATCGGCTGGTGTCACATCGTCCTGGAGATAGACGGAAATCTCCGCCGCGCGGCTCCATTCCGCGCTCAATCGATCGAGATTGGAGGTTGCGAGGAGAAAGCCGCCCAGCACGACGAGCGCCAGGGCAATGATCGCCGTCGAGAGGATGCCGGACTGGCGTCCGCGCCAGAGGCTGGCCATCGCTTCGTCGAAGGCGTAGCGGAGCGCGCGCATCAGGCCACCTCCACCATGCGTCCGTGGTCCAGCGTGATCGATCGGCGGCCGACGCGGCGGATGAGCTCGCGGTCGTGCGTGGCGACAACGACTGTCGTGCCGCGCGCATTGATCTCGCGGAACAGGTTCATGATCTCGAGCGAGAGATCGGGATCGAGGTTGCCGGTCGGCTCGTCGGCCAGAATGAACTGCGGATCATTGACGAGGGCCCGCGCGATCGCGACGCGCTGCTGCTCGCCGCCTGAGAGCTCTTCGGGAAATGCGTTCATGCGATGCTGGAGCCCGACCCACTTCAGCACCTGAAAGGTCTTGCGCTGCTGGACGGGAACGGCCACACCGAGCACGCGCATCACGAAGGCGACGTTCTGAAAGACCGTCAGGCGCCGAATGAGCCGGAAGTCCTGGAACACGAACCCGACAGTCCGGCGATAGCTCTGCACCTGGTCGCGCGTGAGCTCGCTCAGATCGCGCCCGCCGACCTTGATCGAGCCTTCGCTCGGGACCTCTTCGCGCAGGAGCAGACGCAGCAGCGTGGACTTCCCCGCCCCGCTGGGGCCTGTGAGGAAGAGAAACTCGCCCTTGTCGATCGTGAGGGAGAGCTCGCGCAGGGCAAACACGCCGCGGCTGTACTGTTTCGAGAGGCGATGAATCTCTATCACGCCGCCAGCGCACTCAGGGCTGCCGAGTGGTGTACGTCCCTATGCAGAATTCGACTATAACACGGGGTCAGACAGGGGTCTGACCCCCTCTTCCCTTTCTACGTACCCGATGCGCGGCTACCGTGCGTATTTCGCACAGGGTGTTGGCTCTCGAGCCCAGCCTCTTTGCCGGCAACAGTTGCAGCTGGTTCAACCACTCAGAATTCGCTACCCTTCGGCTGCCTTCCTGACCTGAACCGACAACATGAGTCAGTTAGGGGTCAGACCAGGGTCAGACAGGGGTCTGACCCCGAGCGCCGAGTGCGGCTTTCAGCAGCTCGTTCAACCGCTTGGGATTCGCCTTCCCGCCAGTCGCCTTCATGACCTGACCGACGAGGAAGCTGAGCGCGGAGGTCTTGCCTCCGCGATACTGTGCGACGGCGTCAGCGTTGCGGCTCAGCACCTCGGCGATCTGCGCGGAGAGCTGCGAGTCGTCCGAGATCTGGGTCAACCCTTTGGCCTTGACGATGTCGCCGGCGCGGGCACCCGATTCGAGCATCGTCTCGAACACGCTTTTCGCGATGCCACCACTGATGGTCCCATTGTCGATGAGCGCGAGCAGCTCCGCCAGACGCGCCGGCGGCACGGGCGACTCAGCGACGGCGCGACCTGTCGCGTTGAGCGCGCGGGCCATCTCCCCCATCATCCAGTTGCTGACGATCTTGGGCGCGGCGCCGGCGTGAACAGTCTCCTCGAAGAAGTCGGCCACGGCCAGCGACTGCGTGAGCTGACCCGCATCGTAGTCGGGCAGGCCGTACGCCGCCACGAATCGCTGCCGCCGGACGTCGGGCAGTTCCGCCGGCATGATCGCGCGAACCGCCGCCACACGCGCCTGGTCGACGAGGAGCGGCGGGAGGTCGGGCTCGGGAAAGTACCGGTAATCGTGCGCTCCCTCTTTGCTCCGCATCGACATCGTTTCGCCCGTTGACGGGTCCCACAGCCGCGTCTCCTGCTCCACACGGCCGCCCTGCCGCAGCAAGCCGGCCTGCCGCTCGATTTCGTACTCGAGCGCCTTCAGGAGGAAGCGGAACGAATTGAGGTTCTTCACTTCGGCCTTCGTCCCGAGCGACCAGGCACCTGCCGGACGCACCGAGACGTTGGCGTCACAACGCAGACTGCCCTCTTCCATGTTGCCGTCGTTCACGCCCAGCCACATGAGGATCCCGCGCAGGCGGCTGAAGAGCTCCGCCGCGTCGGACGCGGATCGCAGATCCGGTTCGGTCACGATTTCGATGAGCGGTACGCCGCTGCGGTTGTAGTCGACGTAGGTCTTGCGGTCCGAATCGGCGAATCCTTCGTGCAGCGATTTCCCGGCGTCTTCCTCGAGATGCACGCGCGTGATGCCGACCCGTCTCGAACCGGACGCGGACACGATCTCGACGAGGCCGTCGCTTGCGAGCGGCTGCTCGTACTGGGAAATCTGGTACCCCTTGGGGAGATCCGGATAGAAATAGTTCTTCCGCGCGAAGATCGACGTGTCGTTGATCCGGCAGCCGAGCGCGAGTCCCGCGCGAATGCCGTAGTCAACCGCCGCGCGATTGAGCACCGGCAGCGCTCCGGGAAGTCCCAGACAGACCGGGCATACGTGGGTGTTCGGCGCGGCGCCGAATGCGGCGCTGCAGCCGCAGAACATCTTCGACCTCGTCAGCAGATGCGCGTGAATCTCCAGGCCGATTACGGCTTCGTAGCTGCTCAAGCGTTC
>JAHFUL010000025.1:8011-16320 GCA_023265155.1 Acidobacteriota bacterium | reverse complement strand
CCGTTACGCGCGCGGACCCGCGTCGCGGACCGCGCGATCCACACCGGCTTCAAACGTCTTGAAGTTCTCGGCGAACATGCGCGCGAGGGTGGCCGCCTGTCGATCATAGTCCTCGGGCCTGGGCCATGTGGCGCGCGGGTGGAGCACCCCGGCCGGTACGTCCGGACAACTCGCCGGAAGATCGAGGTTGAACACCGGATCCCGCGCGTATGCGACCGTGTCCAGCGCTCCCGACAGCGCCGCGCGAATCATCGCGCGGGTGTGATCGATCTTCATCCGCGAGCCGGTGCCATAGGGGCCACCGGTCCAGCCGGTGTTCACCAGCCAGACACGCGCCTGATGCCTGGCGATGCGCTCGCCCAGCATCTGCGCGTAGAGTCCCGGGGACAGTGGAATGAAGGGCGAGGCAAAACAGGTGCTGAAGGTCGCCCTGGGCTCGGTCACGCCCTTCTCCGTGCCCGCCACTTTCGCGGTGTAGCCGGACAGAAAGTGATACATCGCGGCCTCGGGGCTCAGCCGCGCGATCGGCGGCAGCACGCCGAAGGCATCCGCGGTCAGCATGATCACATGCCTCGGATGATCACCCATGCCCGTCCGAACGCAATTCTCGATAAAGGCAATCGGATACGCGGCGCGGGTATTCTCCGTGAGTCGATCGTCGTTGAGATCCAGCTCGCGGGTGTGCGGATCGATGGCGACATTCTCGAGGATCGTGCCGAAGCGGCGCGTGGTTCCGTAGATCTGCGGCTCGTCGTCGGCCGATAGTCGAATGGTCTTCGCGTAGCAGCCTCCCTCGAAGTTGAACACCCCGCGATCGCTCCACCCGTGCTCATCGTCACCAATGAGGCGCCGCTCGGGATCGCTCGACAGCGTCGTTTTGCCCGTTCCCGACAGGCCGAAGAACAGCGCCACGTCGCCCGATCCGCCGACGTTGGCCGAACAGTGCATGGATAGCACGCCCCGAAGAGGCAGGAAGTAGTTCAACGCGGTGAAGACAGACTTCTTGATCTCGCCGGCGTAGCTCGTCCCGCCGATGAGGACGAGCCGCTCCGCGAAGTTCACGGCGATGATCGTGCCCGATCGTGAGCCGTGGCGCTCAGGGTCGGCCGTGAAGCTCGGCGCATCGATGATCGTGAACGGCTCCTGAACGTCGAGTCCCGCGTCGCCCGAATCAACGGCCGCACGAGCGTTGAGAAGATTGCGCGCGAACAGGCTATGCCAGGCTAACTCGGTGATGATGCGGACCGGGAGCCGGAACTCGGGATCCGCACCGGCGTAGCAGTCTTGAACGTACAGCTCAGTTGCGTTGAGGGACGCCATGAAATCCTGATGCAGCGCCCGGAAATGTTCGGCCGAAAGCGCCTTGTTCACGGCGCCCCAGTCGATATGCCGGTCGCTGGAGGATTCCCTGACGAAGAACTTGTCGTGTGGCGACCGTCCCGTATGGGGCCCGGTCTGACAGACGAGCGGACCTTCCGCGGCTATCAGACCCTCTCGACGCCGCAGCGCTTCCTCGTACAGGGCGGCCCGGGAGAGGTTCACAGAGCGGCTGGTCCCTAACATCTGGGGGTGCAGCAACATAGAGCGAATCGGTATCGTATCCGCCCGATCCGCTGGAGTCAATCCGAACCGATCCTGCGGTAGACTGTAAACAGTTGTCCCGCCTCATCGTAATGACCTATGAGTGATCTCCGAACCATACGTCCAACCCGGTTGGCCGATTCGACGCACCTGTCTGCCTCGACCGAGTCGGCGACCCGGCGTCAGCTGTCTGCCGCTCGAACGTCCGACGACACACGGATCGCCATTGAGATCCGCGACCTCGTCGCCAGCGGCGATCTGGCCCAGGCGCGTGAACGTTTCGGGGAACTGGTTGCGCTCCACCAGCGGCGCGCGGTCCGGATCGCATATCAATACCTGCGGGACGCCGCTGACGCCGATGAAGCCGTGCAGGACGCCTTTCTCAAGGTGTTCGGTCACATCGGATCGTATCGCGACGCCTGGCCATTCGAGGTCTGGTTCACGCGCATTCTCATCAATGGTTGTCTCGACCGCCGCAAGGCGCGGGCGCGGCGTGAGCGGCGATTCGCTCCAGCCGAAGAGGCCAGTGCCGCCGACGAGGCGCGGCCGACGTTCAGCGGCGGGCCGCCGCCCAATCCTGAGGCGCAGCTGCTCGCGCGGGAGCGCCAGGCACACCTGGCCCGCGCCATCGACCAGTTGGATGGACGTCAGCGCACGGTGTTCATGCTCTGCCACTACGGCGATTGCACACCGCGGGAAGTCAGCGCCATGACGGGCCTGAACGAGTCGACTGTCCGCGTGCATCTGTTCCGCGCTGCGCGAAAGCTGCGCGGTCTGCTCGGGGGGAAGTCGGACAACGCCGGCAAGCTCGAAAAACCATGACTGGAATCATCCGCTGGAAGCGCCATCTCTCTGAAGAACGTTTATTCGACTGCTACCTCGCCGAGCGCAATGGTGAGGGCATCCACCCGCCGACTGCGGAGCATCTGGCCGACTGCCGCGAGTGCAACGGCCGCTATACCGAGCTGGCCGGCTTCATGGACGAGGCATGGGTCGCGGCCGACGCGGAAACCTCTGCCGTCTTCACACCGGATCGACTGCAGCTTCAGCGACAGGACATCGCGCGCCGCCTCGAGCTCGTCGGTCAGGTGGGGCGCGTGCTGACGTTCCGCTCCGGGACCGACAGCCCCGGGAATATGGCCCGTCTGGAGAAAGGCTCAGGCCAACTGACCTCGACCATCTCCCGCGCTGCGGCAGGCTGGATCGCCGCGGCCGCCGCGGCTGGCCTGTTCATTGGTGTGAGCGCCGGCATGTTCTACGACGGCCGCGCGCGCGGCCCGGCGACCGGCGGGACCGCGATGTCGCAGCCGGCTGAGAGCAGTCCGGAGCCGATCCGGGTCGAGCCGGCTGCGCCGGCACCGGAGGACGACGACTCGCTCTTGTTTTCGGAACTGGAGGCCGCCCTCGACCGGCCGCGCACGCAGGAGCTCGTGGCGCTCGACGCGATGACGCCCCGCACCCGGGAAACCAGCGACCGGTAGACTTAGAGCTCGAGAACGTGGAACGTTGGAAGGACTCCGATCTTGCGCTGTCCTTCTCAGTTTTGAGTGTCCAGTTCTAAGCTCTTATGTCTTCCTTGATCTTCCGAAAAGGTCTCGACCTCAAGGATGCCGTCGCCGGCATGCTGGCCGAGAACTATCACAGCGATCTCATCGAACGCATCAAAGCTGACGACTTCACGCACACGGCCGGGCGGCTCACGGTCCACCTCGCCCGCGAATTCGGCTTCTGCTACGGGGTTGATCGCGCCGTCGATTACGCCTATCAGACGCGGCGGCGCTTCCCCGATCGCCGCGTCTATCTCACCGGCGAAATCATCCACAACCCCCACGTGAACGAGAAGCTGCGCTCGATGGGCATCCAGTTTCTCAGCGACGGCACGACCCAGCCAGGGGCCGCGGATGTGGTGATACTCCCGGCATTCGGCGTCACGGTCGCGATGCTGCAGGATCTCGATCGTCGAGGGTGCACGCTCATCGACACGACCTGCGGGTCCGTGCTGAACGTCTGGAAGAACGTCCGCCGCTATACCGAGAACGGCTACACGTCGATCATCCATGGCAAGATGTGGCACGAGGAGACTCAGGCCACGGCGTCCCAGGCGGTCGCATCCGGCGGCCGCTATCTGGTGGTGTTCGACGGCCGCGAAACGGACGCCGTGTGCGACTACATCCGGCAGGGCGGCGATCGCGGCGCGTTCATGGCGCGCTTCGGCCGCGCGGCGTCGGCCGGGTTCGATCCCGACCGCGACCTGCAGCGCATCGGCCTGGCGAATCAGACGACGATGCTGATGTCCGAGTCGCTGGCGATCGGCGAGATGTTGAGGCAGGCGATGGTCGACCGCTACGGGGAGGCCAACATCAAGGAGCACTTCGAGGCATTCGATACGATTTGCAGCGCGACGCAGGATCGGCAGGACGCGGTCGTCGCGCTGCTTCGCGAGAAACGCGTTGATCTGATGATCGTGATCGGCGGCTACAACAGCAGCAACACATGCAATCTGGCCAGGATCTGCGCCGACAGCAGTCCGACGTTTCACATCGCCGATCCGGCGTGCCTGGTCTCCGCCTCCGAAATCCGTCATCGGCCGGTCGGCCAGAAGGAGGAAGTGACGGCCACAGGCTGGCTGCCCCCGGCGGGCGGGATAATGATAGGGCTCACCTCAGGCGCGTCGACGCCCGATAACCTCGTGGCGGAGGCGATTGTCAGGTTGACGGGGTTCGCCCATGAGCACCTTTAGAATCAACATGTTACGTAACACGGGCACACGGTGCCTCCCAACGCTTTGTGACATTTCTGAGAACTCGGGAATTGCGCTAAACACTTCGCCGGTCCTCAACGTATTTCCTGGCAGATTCCGTTTCAACTGAAGCCCTTTCATAAGAGAATTCATCAGAGACACGTTGCCAACTTCACGAGGTTTCCTGCTCATGCCCTCCCTGTGCCGCCGGCTCCTGCCGGCGGTTTTCATGCTGACCCTTGTTTTGCCGGCCCACGCGCAATCGGGTGGACCGGCGTCACCGTCCAAACAGGGGCAGCCTGGCCGGTCCGTTCAGTCCGGGCAACCAGGCCCGCCCCCTTCGCGGGGGGGGCAGGCGGGTCCCCGCGGTCCTGAGCCGTGGTGGAGAGAGCGGTCGCCGTTCAGCAAGGAGCTCGGCCTCACGAAGGAGCAGACGGACCGGATTGAAAAGCTCTTCCAGGACACCAGGCCGGAGTTGAACAGACTCGACGACACCCTGCGGCGTCGCGAGAACACGCTGGACGCCCTGATCAAGGACGACTCGTCCGAGGCGATGATCTCGCAGCAGATCGACAAGGTGGAGGACGCGCGAGGCAAGTTGAACAAGACCCGTCAGATGATGCTGGTTCACATGCGCAAAGCGCTGACGCCTCTACAGCTCGCCAAGTTCGAAACGCTGCATGCGCAGTGGCAGGACGAGCTGCGGCGGGCGCAGCTGGAGCGCGAGAAGCTGGAACGGGATCACAAGCAGAATCAGAACCAGAAGCCGGATCCGCGATCGGCGCCCGATCGTCAGGGTCGACCGGGAGCCTAGCCATTCGTTCGAGGATAGAAGATAGAGGACTAGCGGGCCGAGAGCCCCGCGCTACGAGGATTCACATGAAACGTCATCGTTCGCTGCATCACGTGTTCACCGCCATCGTCATGACATCCTGCCTGGCCGGAAGCCCGACGAGCACTGTCCTCGCGCAGGTCTCCGAAGCGCGGCTCAAGGAGCTCGTGGAGGCTGCGACAGCCAAGCAGGCCCAGGGCCCCTTCACCTTTTCGGTCCAGGCGCCCACGGGCGCCGGCCCGGTCGTCGCTCTCACGATCGAAGATGCGGTTCGGCTGGCCCTCGAGCACAATCTGGACATCGCGGTACAGCGGATGAACCCTGAGATCCGGGACATTGCGGTCGCGACGGCTGGCGCGTTCTATCATCCGACGCTGACCTCCACGATCAATCGATCGTCGACAACGAGCACGCCGACCAATCAGTTGAACATTGCGTCGGGCGGCGTCAACACGGTGCAAGGCACCATGACGTACAACGCGGGCATCTCTCAGCAGCTGCCCTGGTGGGGCTCCACGCTCACGGGCACGATGAACAACAATCGGCAGGAGTCCAACGGCAACAACGTGACCTTCAACCCCACCTACAACTCGACGTGGAGCACGACGCTGACCGTGCCGCTGCTGCGCGATCGCACGATCGATCCGCAGCGCCGATCGCTCATCGTATCGAAGGTCAACCGCGACATTTCCGACATTCAGCTGAAGCAGTCGCTGACCAACCTCGTGTCGAACGTCCGCAACGCCTACTGGGATTTCGTCTACGCCAACGAGGCGGTGGACTCGGCCCGACAGTCGCTCGCGCTTGCGTCGAAGCTGGTTGAGGACAACACGGTGAAGGTCGAAGTCGGCACGATGGCGCCGATCGACATTACCTCCGCAAAGGCATCTGAGGCGAGCCGCAACGTGTCCGTCGTTCAGGCCAACAACAATCGCCGGACCTCCGAGCTCACGCTCAAGAATCTCATCGTGGGCGGCACGGATGATCCGATATGGATGGCCACGCTCAACCCGACCGATCGCCCGGAATTCCTGCCCGAGCCCGTGGACGTTCCGGCCGCGATCAGCCGGGCGCTCGCCAATCGGACCGATCTCGCCATCGTCAAGAAGAACCTCGAGCTCAATCAGGTCGCGCTCAAGCTGTACAAGAACAATGCCCTGCCGACGGTCGACGCCGGGCTGACCTACGGGCTCTCCGGTGTGGGCGGCACGCAGCTCATTCGCTCGAACGTCGGCGTGCTGGGAAGCCAGGTGACACAGACGATTCCTGGCGGCATCGGCGACGCCCTGGCGACGTTGCTGCGGGGACGCAATCCCCGCTGGACGCTCAGTCTCGCGATCAACTATCCGCTCGGCGTGAATCCCCAGGAGACGCAGCTGGCGACGGCCAACGTGCAGCTGAATCAGATTCAGGCGCAGCTCAGGAGCATCGAGCTGCAGGTCGCCAGCCAGATCAGTCAGGCCGCCATCAATCTGACGAACACGGCCGAATCCGTTCAGGCGGCCCAAATCGCGCGCACGCTCACTCAGCAGCAGCTTGATGCCGAGCAGAGCAAATTCGAAGTCGGGATGTCGACGAACTATCAGGTCGTGCAGTACCAGCGCGATCTGGCTGATGCGCGCAACTCCGAGCTGCGGGCGATCCTGAACTATCGCAAGGCGCGGGTTGAATGGGAGCGGTTGCAGGAAACCTCGCTGTCGAGCGCGAACATTCAGATCCTCTAAGTTTGGAAACCGGCAAACGCGGATATTGAAAGCCACAGCTTCATGAAACGGATCCTGATTCTTGCCGTTGTCCTCGGCGCGGGCGCCGGGGGGTACTTCTACTACACGCGCGGCGACGCGCAAGCCAACACCTCGAACGATTCCGCCGGGGGCGGGCGCGGCGGTGGCCGACAGGGTGGCGGGAACCAGGGTGGCGGGAACCGCGGGGGCGGGAACCGCGGTGGGGGCGGAGACTTCGGCGGCGGATTTGGGGGCGGCGGATTTGGGCCCGGCGGATTTGGCGGCGGGCGCGGCGGTCCCAGGCCCGCACAGATGACCGTGGAGTTCGGCGCGGTCAAGCGCGCCGACATGTCCGAGCAGGTCACAGTGGTCGGCAACCTGATCGGCGCGCAAACCGTGGACGCGGTCGCGCGCGTCGCCGGCCGGCTGGACACGATCGCGGTTCGACTCGGCGATCAGGTGCAGCGCGGCCAGCAGGTGGCGAAGGTGGAAGACCGCGAGATCGTCGAGCAGATCAAACAGGCGCAGGCCTCCTACGATGTATCCGCGGCGCAGATTCGCCAGCGCGAGGCGGACCTGCGACTCGCGCAGTCGAACCTCGACCGCAACAAGAGTTTGTTCGAGCGGCAGCTCATTTCGAAGCAAACCTTCGACGACACCGATTCCCGTTATCAGGCGGCGCAGGCTCAACTCGACCTGGCGAGGGCGCAATACGCGCAGACGGCGGCACGGCTCGACGAACTGAAGCTCAGTCTGGGCAATACGATCGTCACGTCGCCGGTGAATGGATTCGTCTCCAAGCGCGCGCTCGACGCTGGCGCGTGGGTCACGACGAACACGTCATTCATGTCGTTTGTCGACATCACCACCGTGCGTCTGGTGGCGAATGTCATCGAAAAGGATCTGCGGCGGGTGACCAGGGGGCTCAGCGCCGAAACGGCCGTCGACGCCTATCCGGGCGAGATCTTCAGGGGCCGAGTCGCCCGCGTCTCGCCCGTGCTCGATCCGGCGACCCGCACGGCGCAGATTGAAGTCGAGATCAACAACAGCGATTTCCGCCTGAAGCCGGGCATGTACGCCAAGGTCACCTTCACCGTCGAGAATCGTCCCAAAGCGCTGGTGGTCCCCACCAACTCGCTGGTCGACCTGGGCGGCAAACGGGGCGTGTTCCGCGGCGAGGGAAACATCGCAAAGTTTCAACCGCTTCAGGTGGGCTTGACGAATGCGATCCTGACCGAGGTGACCTCTGGCATTGCCGAAAATGAACGGATCGTCACAACGGGAGCCGGCGCGCTGCGCGACGGCGACAAGCTGGTGGTCCCGGGCCAGAGCCCGGCGGCGGCCGACGGAGCCGGCGGCGGTGGCCGTGGCGGCGGACGCTCGGCAGATGGTGGCAGGCGTTCGGGCGGCGCTGGCGGACGCTCGGCAGATG
>JAHFUL010000025.1:2712-7911 GCA_023265155.1 Acidobacteriota bacterium | reverse complement strand
GGCGGACGCTCGGGAGGCGGCGGTGGACGCTCCGGCGGCGGCCGGCGCGGTGGTGGACAACGTGGATCGGCCGGACAGCTCTAAGGCATCTGAGGCGCGGACTTACAGGAGATTGGTATGAGCATCCCTCGTTTTGCAATCAATCGCCCGATCATGATGTCGATGTTGAGTGCCATCGTCATCCTGATTG
Organism: Acidobacteriota bacterium; assembly: GCA_023265155.1. Classification (GTDB taxonomy): domain Bacteria; phylum Acidobacteriota; class Vicinamibacteria; order Vicinamibacterales; family CAVVIG01; genus JBGOTP01. The sequence continues at coordinate 7,721 of JAHFUL010000025.1, read as the reverse complement.
GCGTCATCTCGCTGACGCGCCTTCCGGTGGATCTCCTCCCCGATGTCTCACAGCCGACCGTGTCGGTGAGCGTCAACTACGCGGGCGTCGGTCCGCTGGAAATGGAGGAACTGGTCACACGCCCGCTCGAGCAGCAATTGAGCGCGGTCGCAGGGCTGGAACAACTGTCTTCCACGTCGTCGGAAGGCTCCAGCCAGGTCCGTATGCAGTTCGCCTGGGGCAGCAACCTGCAGGAGGCGATGGACGACATGCGCACCAGGCTCGACCGTGTTCGCGGCCGCCTGCCGGTGGACGCCGACCCGCCGCAGCTGCGCAAGCAGGATCCGAACGCCATGCCGATCATGAATCTCGCCGTGGAGGGCGATAGCTACTCCCGCGTAGAACTTCGGGAGGTCGCGGAAAACACGCTTTCGCCTCGCCTTCAGCGCGTGCCCGGCGTTGCCGCGGTCACGGTGAATGGCGGCCTGCGACGCCAGATTCACGTCGAGTTGTCGCGCGAGAAGATCCAGGCGCTCGACCTGTCGGTGGACCGGGTCGTCAACGTGCTCCGCACGGAAAACCAGAACATTCCGATCGGCCAGGTCTACCGGGGCGACAGCGCGTACCTGCTGCGGAGCAAGGGGCAGTTTCAGAACCTCGATCAGATTCGCAATCTCGTCATCCTCACGAAGGCCGGCGTGCCGATGTACTTGAAAGACATCGCCGACGTCAAGGACACCACCGAGGACAACCTGTCCGTTCTCCGCATCAACGGACGTCCCGGCGTACGCATGTCGATCACCAAGCAGTCGGGCACGAACACCGTGGAGATCGCGCAGGGTGTGCGCGCGGAGATCGAGCGGATCAACCGCGAGGTGCCCGGCGTGACGCTCACCCCGACCGACGACAGCGCGAAGTTCATCGAACGATCGATCAATGCCGTGAAAGAGCACGTGTTGCTCGGGTCGGTGCTGGTCGTCCTGGTTATCTTCCTCTTCCTGCGCAACTTCCGCTCGACGCTCATCGTGTGCACGTCGATTCCGATTTCGGTCGTCGGCACGTTCGCCCTCCTGTACTTCGCCGGCCTCACGCTGAACACGCTCACGTTCGGAGGTCTGGCGCTCGGGGTGGGCATGATTGTCGACGCGGCGATCGTCGTGCTCGAGAACTCGTTCCGGCACATGGAAGAGCACGGCAAGGATCGGGTGACGGCGTCGATCGACGGGAGTGAGGAAGTCTGGTCGGCGATTCTGGCGTCCATCCTCACGCACATCGCGGTGTTCGTGCCGCTGCTGTTCCTCACAGGCGTCTCGAGCATCATGTTCCGGCAGCTTTCCGTCGTCATCGTTTTCTCGCTCCTGATGTCGCTGTTCGTCGCGGTGACGCTCGTGCCCGTGCTCTGCTCGAAGCTGCTCGTGCTGCCCAAGCCGGCTTCCGAACGCAAGGGCCTCTTCGGTTGGCTGTATACGCGCAGCGAGGGATTCCTCAATGGCATGGACGAGGGGTATCGCCGGATGATCCATCTGGCGCTGTCGAACCGTCTCGCCGTGATCGGCCTCGCGATCGCGTCGGTGGTCGCTGCCGTGCTGATCTTCCCGACGATCCCGAGCGAGTTCAGCTCGCAGGCCGACGAAGGCATGGTCCAGGTCAGCGCCGAACTTCCTCGCGGCATGCGTGTCGAGCGGACCGACGTAGTGCTCCAGCGGCTCGAGGCGCTGATCCCCGAGCTCGTGCCGGAAGCGACCTCCGTGATCGCGAGCGCAGGGGCCGGCGGCGGCCCGGGCGGCGCCCCCGGCGGCGGCGGTGGCGGCGGCAATCGCGGGAGTCTGCAGCTCGTCCTGAAGCCGAAAGACGATCGCACGAGATCGAGCGACCAGATCGCCCAGGACCTCCGGCGGCAGCTGGGCAACAGCATGCCTGGGGTGATCGTCCGGGCGAACGCGTCGGGCGGCAATCAGCAGCTCAACCAGTTCCTCTCGGGCGGTGGCGGCCGGGGCGGCGGCGGCCGGCTCGCCCTCGAGATCCGGGGCGATGACATCGCGGAGGCAAACGCGCTGGCGCTGCGCGCGAAAGACCTGATGGCCGACACGCCGGGGATTGCCGATTCGCGGCTCGGGCAGGACGAAGCCCGACCGGAGCTCGCCGTTCAGGTGGACCGGGCAAAGGCCGCACTGCTGGGTGTCACCGCCACGACCATCGCGAACACGATCCGCACGAACTTCTCGGGAACACAGGCGGCGCTCTTCCGCGAGGCCGGCAACGAGTATCCGATCATCGTTCGCCTCCGCGAGGATGAGCGGCAGCAGATCGAAGACGTCGGCGACGTGCTGGTGACGACACAGCAAGGGCAGGTCATGCCCGTCAAGAATCTGATGACCATCGCGCCCGAGAACGGCCCGGTGCAGATTCAGCGCAAGAACAACCAGCGGATCACCACCGTGAGCGCCGATCCCGAAACGACCTTGAGCGACGCGGTGAAGGCGGTGAACGATCGACTGCCCGAGCTCGCGGTGCCGAAGAATTTCAGCGTCGGATTCGGTGCGGAGGTCGAACAGCAGGCTCAGGCGTTCAATCAGCTCCGGATGGTCCTCATCCTGGCGCTGCTGCTCGTCTACGCCGTCATGGCCTCGCAATATGAGTCGTTGCGCGACCCGTTCATCATCATGTTCTCGGTGCCGACGGCCGCCATCGGCGTCGTGCTGGCCCTCAAACTGACCGGCACGTCGTTCAACATGCAGGCCTACATCGGCATCATCATGCTGGCCGGCATCGTCGTCAGCAACGGCATCCTGCTGGTCGACTACACCAACATCCTGCGGCGGCGCGACGGCCTGCCGCTGCGCGAAGCGGTGGAACTGGCCGGCCGCACGCGGCTTCGGCCGATTCTCATGACGTCGATTGCGACCGCCCTCGGCCTCGTGCCGATGTCGCTCGGCATCGGCGAAGGCAGCGAGCTGCAGGTGCCGCTGGCCCGCGTCGTCATCGGCGGGTTGACGACGTCGCTGCTCATCACCCTGGTCCTTGTTCCTACCGTGTACACGATCTTCGAAGAAGGTCTTTCCGGCCTTCGGCGCAAGCCGAAGACCGCGGAAACTTTGAGCTGAGGTTGAGGTTTCGATGAAAAAAGCGATCGTAAGCATCATATTTCTCGGGGCGCTCGGCGGCGGCGGCTACGCGTACTACAAGTACACGCAGAAGCCACTGGACCCGGAGGTCCTGACGGTGACGGTCTCGCGGGGCAATATCGTGGACACCGTCGGGTCCACCGGCCAGTTGTCTGCCGTCAGGACGGTGCCGGTCGGATCGCAGGTCGGTGGAAAGGTCCTCGCGCTCTACGCCGACTACAATTCGATCGTCAGGGAAGGACAGCTTCTCGCGGAGATCGATCCCGAGACCATCAAGACCCAGATTCTCAATGCAAAGGCCAACCAGATCCGCTCTCAAACCGACGTTGAGAAAGCGAAGGTGACGCTGGCGGATTCACAGAGAAAATACGAGCGATCCAAGGAGCTTGGGGCGAAAAACCTCGTCCCCAAGACCGACATGGATGCGGCCGAGTTGTCGTTGTTCTCGGCCCAGTCCGGGGTCAAGACGTCAGAGGCGGCACTGCAACAGGCGGATGCGCAGGTCGCGACGAACGAGCTCAATCTGACGTACACGAAGATCTACTCACCCATCGACGGCGTCGTCATCTCGCGCGCTGTTGACGTCGGACAAACCGTGTCGGTCAGCACGCAGGCGCCCACGATTTTCAACCTCGCCACGGAACTGACGACGATGAAGGTCCTCGCCGGCATCGACGAGACTGACGTCGGCAGAATCCGGCCTCAGCAGCGTGCGACGTTCCGTGTGGACGCATATCCCAATGAAATATTCACCGGGACGGTCGAGCAGGTACGACTCGAATCGAGGATGCAGCAGAACGTCGTCACCTACCAGACGGTGATCTCGGTCCCCAATCCAGAGCTCAAGTTGAAGCCCGGGATGACGGCGAACCTCAACATCGAGATCTCGAGACGTGACGACGTGTTGCGCGTTCCGACCTCCGCCCTCCGCTTTCGCCCGACAAATGACATGTACGTCGCCCTCGGCCTGCAACCACCGGCCGAGGCGGGACGCGGCGGGCGCGGTGCCCCCGGCGGGCCGGGTGGTGCGGGAGCTCCGGGTCGCGCCGGTGGACCCACACCGAACGGAGAAGCTGCGTTGAACGGCGCAACGGCGCCGGCCGGTCAGCAGCCGCCAGCCCCGGGTGTTGCTCGCGGCGCGCCGGGCACCACGCCCAGCACGCAGGCATCGGCAGATGGGCGGGGTGGTGCGCGTGGCGGCGGACGCACCGGGGGCGGTGGCCAGGGTCAGGGCACTCGTGGTGGCCAGGGTCAGGGCGGTTCCCGCGGCGGAAACATGCAGAACATGACGCAGGCGGAACGCGACGCCATGATAGCGCGGGGTGGAAATCGTGGCGGCGGTACTGGCGGACGCGGAGGCGGACGCGGTGGGAATGCGACCCGTGGTGACAACACTGGCCGCGGCGGCAACAGTGCCCGCGGCGGCAACAATGACCGCGGTGGCAACAACGGCCGCGGCGGCAATGGTGGCGGCGGCCGTGGACGCGGCACTGCGAATGCCCAGAACGGTGACAACCCTGGTCGGCCGGCCGAACTAACCGCGGCCGATCTGGAAGCCGCCGCTCGCACTCGCTCGGCGCCGGAGGGTGGGGACACCATCGATCGGTTGTTTCCCGCGCTGCCGTCAGTGGAAAGCCGCGGACGCGCATGGACCTGGGACAAAGACAAGAAAGAGCTCAATTCCATTAACCTGCGCCTGGGAATCTCCGACGGCCAGGTCACCGAACTGATCGAGGGCGACCTGCAGGAAGGAATGGCCATCGTCAGCAACATCATCATCCCCACGGCGGTCAGGCCGGCTCCTGGCGCTCAGCAGAACAACCCGTTCTTCCAGAATCAGCGCGGCGGGCCCGGTGGACGTGGCCCAGGCGGACCGGGAGGGGGTGGCGGCGGATTCAACGGTGG
>JAHFUL010000025.1:0-2612 GCA_023265155.1 Acidobacteriota bacterium | reverse complement strand
GTGAACGGCAACTCGAACTGGTTCACGCGAATCACAGGTACCGATGTCGACTTGCCGCTCATCCGTGCGTGGTCGACGAAGAGCGGGACGTTTTTCAGTGCGCTGGACGTGCAGGCCGGCGCCAAGGTCTGTGTGCTCGGCTCGACGGTCAACGATAAGTTGTTTGGCGAAGACGGCGATGGCACCGGTTCCACCATTCGCGTCCGCAATCAGCCGTTTCGCGTGATCGGCGTGATGGGAGTTAAAGGGGCCAACATGGGTGAGGACCTGGACGACCAGATTCTCGCTCCTTACACCACCGTGCTGAAGAGGCTCCTCGGCCAGGAGAACGTCCAAACCATCACCGTGTCCGCCAGCTCAGGGGACGAAACGGGCAAAGTGGCCGACGACATCGCCGTGCTCCTGAGAACGCGCCATAAGATCATTCCTGGCGCGGACGACGACTTCACCGTCCGGACGCTCGAGGAAATGGCCGAGATGCGGACGGCGACGATGGGAACGATGACCGCGCTTCTGGCGGGCATCGCGGGCGTGTCACTTATCGTGGGCGGCATCGGCATCATGAACATCATGCTCGTCTCCGTGACGGAGCGAACCCGCGAGATCGGCCTGCGTATGGCAATCGGTGCGAAGGGAAGCGACGTCCTCCTCCAGTTTCTGGTCGAAGCGATCGCTCTCAGCCTGATCGGCGGTGGTATCGGCATTGCCTTGGGCTACGGTCTCGCCTCCGGGATGGAAAGATGGATGGCGTGGCCCGCCAAAGTACCGGCCAACGCCGTCGTGATGTCGTTCGGCTTCGCCGCTGCGACAGGAGTGTTCTTCGGCTTCTATCCGGCGCAAAAGGCGGCGCGACTGGATCCGATCGACGCATTGAGGTTTGAGTGAGTGAGCAGCCGGTTATCGTCGTCAAGAATCTCGTCAAGAGGTACATCGTTGGCGAGGTGGAGGTCCGGGCACTGCGCGGGCTCTCGCTCGAGGTGCAGCGGGGTGAATTCCTAGCCGTCACCGGGCCGTCCGGATCAGGCAAGTCCACGCTGATGCACATTCTGGGCTGCCTCGATAAGCCCACGTCCGGGTCGTACGTGCTTGACGGCCAGGATGTCTCGAAGATGAGCAAGGATCAGCTGGCCGAGGTCCGCAACCGGAAGATCGGGTTCGTCTTCCAGGGCTTCAACCTTCTCTCGAGGACGACAGCGCTCGACAACGTGGAGCTGCCGCTGCTGTATGGTGGCACCAAACTGAAGACATCCGAGCGGCACAAACGAGCGGTGTCGATGCTGACCACGGTCGGCCTCGCGGAGCGGAGCGATCACCATCCGAATCAGCTCTCCGGTGGTCAGCAGCAACGCGTCGCGATTGCGCGCGCCCTCGTGACGAACCCTTCGATTCTGCTGGCGGACGAGCCGACCGGCAACCTCGATACGCGCACGAGCGTCGAGGTGATGGGGATCTTCCAAAAACTGAACCGCGATCGCGGCATTACCGTTCTGCTGATTACGCACGAGCACGACATTGCCGAGTACGGCACGCGCATCATCACCTGCCGCGACGGCCACATCGTGACGGACCTGCCGGTCGTGAAGCGCCGGGACGCGGACGAAGAGATGGCAGCCCTTCCCAAGGAGGAGGACGAGCCCGCAGCCGCGCCCGCCGTCGCGCCCGCGGCTGCAGCCGCTTCGTGATTGAGCGTTCATTCCGCATCGAGGAAGCCCGTGAACGCGACCTTCCTCTGATCCTGCGCTTCATCAAGGATCTCGCCGCATACGAAACGCTCTCGGAGCACGTCGTGGCCACGGAGGCCACGCTTCGGCAATCGCTGTTCGGAGACTCACCCGCCGCAGAGGTCGTGATTGCGTACGCCGGCGACGAGCCGGCCGGCTTCGCCGTCTTCTTCCAGAGCTTCTCCACTTTCCTCGGCAGACCCGGCCTGCATCTCGAAGATCTTTTCGTGCTGCCGGCGTTTCGAGGACGCGGGATCGGTCGCGGGCTGCTGATTCATCTGGCGGGACTCGCGGTCGATCGCGGCTACGGACGTATGGAGTGGTCCGTGCTCGACTGGAACGAGCTGGCCATTGGCGTCTACCGGAAGGCTGGCGCACAGGCGATGGACGAATGGACGGTCCACCGCCTCACCGGCGACGCCCTTCGTCAGTTAGCCGCCGAGCGATAGACGCCCGACCTGAAGGTCGGGCCTACTCCCGCGGCGACTCGACAGACGCCCGACCTGAGGTCGGGCCTACTCCCGCGGCGACTCGACAGACACCCGACCTGACGGTCGGGCCCGCAGCGACTCGACAGACGCCCGACCTGACGGTCCGGCCTACTTCCGCGGCGACTCGACGCCCGACCTGACGGTCCGGCCTACTCCCGCGGCGACTCGACAGACGCCCGACCTGACGGTCCGGCCTACTCCCGCGGCGACTCGACAGACGCCCGACCTGACGGTCCGGCCTACTCCCGCAGCGACTCGACAGACGCCCGACCTGACGGTCGGGCCTACTCCCGCAGCGACTCGACACGCCCGACCTGACGGTCCGGCCTACTCCCGCAGCGACTCGACGCCCGACCTGAAGGTCGGGCCTACTTCCGCAGCGACTCGACGCCCGACCTGA
>JAHFUL010000096.1 GCA_023265155.1 Acidobacteriota bacterium | reverse complement strand
ATGCTTCCGCTTACGAAACGCCAGCGTGAAATCCTCGATTTTCTGAACGAATTCATTCAGCAGCATGGCTACGCGCCGAGTCTGGAGGAAATCGGGCGGCGCTTCGGCCTGGCGTCCCTGGCCACGGTCCACAAACACCTGACAAATCTTCAGGACAAGGGCTTCATCAAGCGCGCCTGGAATCGCAGCCGGTCAGTGGAGATGATTCCCACGCGCGCGGGCGGCCGGGCGGTCGAGCTCCCCCTCCTCGGCTTTGTGGCGGCGGGTCTGCCCATCGAGGCGGTCGCGTCCAACGAGACGATCGCCGTTCCAGAAGACCTGGCCGGGAAGCGCGACACCTATGTGCTGCGGGTGCGCGGCGATTCGATGATTGACGAGCAGATTCGCGACGGCGACTTCGTCATCGTCGAAGATCGCAAGACGGCCGATACGGGCGAGATGGTCATTGCTCTCATCGGCGGCACCGACGTCACCCTGAAAAAGTTCTACCGGGAGACAGGCGGACGGATTCGGCTCCAGCCGGCGAATGCCGCGATGCAGCCGATTTTCGCCGACCCCGATCAAGTGCAGATCCAGGGCGTCGTGGTGGGAGTCATGCGGAAGTACTAGTGAAGTATTAGTATTGGGCATGAGCGATCAGCCCAAGCAAATCAACTTCACGATCGTGCCGGCCGATGATTCGGCCGACGCCCCGACGCCGCGAACGTATTCGAACTTCTGTTCGATCGCCCACACGCCCTTCGATTTCACGCTCACGTTCTGTGAGGTGATGCCCCTTTCCGAGAAGGAGATCAAGTCCGCCGAATCGGAGCACGTCGTCCGTGCGCCGGTTCGCGTCAAGGTGGTCGTCCCCGTCCAGTTCGTGCCGAATCTGGTCTCGGCGCTGCAGGAGCACTGGCGTATCTTCTCCGAGTCCTACAACAACGCCGGCTGGAACAAGGGCTCCGACCCGATTCACTGAATTCCGATCGTCCTTGGGCCTTGGTCCTTCGTTCTTGGTCCGTCCTTTGTCCCTGGCTCTTGGGCAAAGACTCGTCAACCGAGGGCGGACCAAGGACCAAGGACAGACCAAGGACCAAGGACGGACCAAGGACCAAGGACGGACCAAGGACCAAGGACGGACCAAGGACCAAGTGCGGACCAAGGACCAGGGACGGACCAAGGACCAAGACCGAAGGACCAAGGACGACGTGAAGACGCCCACCGAGACCCGGCACCTCCTCGACAAGCTGGAAGCGCAGCATCCGGGGGCCGATACCGAGTTGCATCATCGCAATGCGTTCGAGCTGCTCGTGGCCACGATCCTGTCGGCTCAGTCCACCGATCGGCGCGTGAACATGGTCACGCCCGCCCTGTTCGATCGATACCCTGATGCGCGCGCCCTCTCAGCGGCCACGATCGCGGAGCTCGAGCCGCAAATCCACTCCACGGGGTTTTTCCGTGCGAAGTCGAAATCGCTCGTCGGGATGGCGCGGGCACTCATGGAGCATCACGGCGGCCGGGTCCCGGCAGACATGGACGCGCTGACCGCGCTGCCGGGGGTGGGGCGCAAAACGGCAAATGTCGTGCTCGGCCACGCACTGGGCGTTCCCGGGTTGCCGGTCGATCGACACGTCCTTCGCGTGTCGAACCGGATCGGAATCGCCGACTCCGACGATCCCGTGGTGGTCGAGCGGCAACTATGCGCCGCGATGCCCGGCAAACGCTGGACGCGGACCTCGGACACGCTCATTCTGCATGGCCGCCGCATCTGCAGACCGACGCCGCTCTGCGACGAGTGCGCCGTGCAGGAAGCCTGCGACTATTTCCAGAGCCTGGTACGCGCGTCGAAGCGCCGGCGAACGCGGCCCGCACGTGCGACGAAGACCAAGGCTCCACGCCGGCCATGAACAGAGAGGCGTTCGAGCAACTCGTCGCCGAAGCGCTCGCCGCGATCCCGCGGCGTTTTCGAAAGGCGATGGCGAACCTCGTGATCGCCGTTGAAGATGAACCAGCTGATGAACTGCTGCGCGAGCTGGACATCGACCCGCCCGACACGCTGTTCGGCCTGTATCAGGGCACGCCGCTGACCGAGCGTGGATGGGGCTACGGCAACACGCTGCCCGACCGCATCCTCCTGTTTCAGGGTCCGCACGAGCGTGAGGCCGACGATGAGGACGACCTTGTCGCATCGATCGGCGAAACGCTGATTCATGAGATCGGCCACTACTTCGGCCTGAGCGAAGAAGAGATTGAAGAGATCGAAGAGCGCTATTGGCGGGGAGATACCGAGGACGAACACGGCGCCTGACGGCCGGCGGCCCGCGCGGAGGCGATTTGGCCAGCATTTTCTGGAGCCCGCGTGGGTCGAGAAACTGATCCGGGTAATCGCGCCCGCCTCCACAGACACGTTTCTGGAGATAGGCCCGGGCCCGGGCGCCCTCACGCGTCCGCTCACCGCCGCCGCGGGGCGCGTCGTGGCGTTCGAGATCGACCGCTTGCTCGCCGAGAATCTCCGGGTCGCATCGCTGCCCAATCTCACGGTCGTCGAGGGAGACTTCCTGGCGGTCTCGCTCGACGCCGTCAAGAGCGCGGCCGGGCGCGAAGAAGGGACCACGCTGCGCGTCGCCGGCAACCTGCCATACAACGTCGCTTCGCCGATTCTGTTCCGGCTCGTCGACCTGTATGCGGCCGGCTTGCCGCTCACTGACGCCATCGTCATGCTGCAGCGGGAGGTCGCCGATCGTTTGCTGGCACGTCCGGGGAGCAAGAACTATGGCGTGCTGGCCGTGATGCTTGGGCACTGGGCCCAGACCGACCGGATGCTGTCGCTCCCGCCCGGAGCCTTTCGCCCCGTCCCCAGGGTCCATTCGTCTGTCGTGAGGCTGCGGTTTCACCCGGCGCAGCCGCCAGCCGCCGACGAGCAGGTGTTCCGCTCGATGACCCAGGCGGTCTTCACGCGGCGTCGCAAGACGCTGGCAAATGCGCTCCTGGCCTACCCCCCATCGGGCCGGCTCCGACCCGCCGAGGCGCTAGCCCGGGCCGGAATCGACGGCCGGCGCCGCCCGGAGACCCTTGACATCAGCGAGCTCGTCCGGCTGGCCGATGTATTTGCGGCAGGAGGTACTCCCTGTGGTATAGTTCAACGCTAAGTTGTACGTGCGCCGGAGCTTATTGAGTCCGGCGACCATCCCGCCTCCGAATTTTCAGGCGCGCCCAGCAGCCTGATCGAGCCGCCAACGTGCGGCTCCCTGCTCCGGAACGTTCCGCCCGGAACTGTCTCGGTGTTGGTGCGTCCGTCCATAACAGGCATGCTCGAAATCGTTGCGCTCGGAGGTCTCGGTGAGTTCGGCATGAACATGCTGACCCTCAGCTGGGGCGAGACGACCATCGTCGTCGACGCCGGCGTGATGTTCCCCGACGCGGAACTGCTCGGCGTCGATCGGATCATCCCGGACCTCACGTATCTGCAGCAGCGACGGCCGGCCGCGCTCGTGCTCACGCACGGACACGAAGATCACATCGGCGCCGTGCCGCACGTCGCGCCGATCATCAACGGGCCCATCTACGCGACGCCGCTGACGCTGGCCATGGTCGAGCCAAAGCTGCGCGAGCACGGCATCGCGGACACGACACGGCTGGTCGCTGTCCGTCCGAAGGATCGGGTCGAGATCGGTCCATTCTCGGTGGAGTTCATCCGCGTCACGCACAGCATGCCCGACTGCGTGGCGCTTGCGATCCACACGCCGGTGGGCATCATCGTGCACACCGGTGACTTCAAGATTGATCAGACTCCCATCGACGGCCAGTACTTCGATGTGCATCGCTTCGCTCAGCTCGGCACGGAGGGCGTGCTGGCCCTGTTTGCGGACAGCACGAACATCGATCGGCGCGGTTTCACGGGCTCGGAAACCGAGGTCGTCGAAGCATTCGAGGAGATTTTCACGAGCGCGCCGGGAAAGTTACTCGTGGCCGCCTTCGCCTCGAGCATGTACCGCATGCAGATCCTCGTCGACCTCGCGGCGCAGTTCGATCGCAAGGTGGCGTTTGTCGGACGCGGCATGATCGAGAACTCGCAAATCGCCCAGCGCCTCGGCTATCTGCGTGTCCCTCCCGGCATACAGATCCGCGACTCCGAGATCTCGACCTATCCTGCCGAGGACGTGTTGTGTCTGACGACAGGCTCGCAGGGTGAGCCGATGTCGGCGCTGTCGCGCATCGCCATCGACGATCACCGTCACGTCAAGCTCGGGCCGGACGACACGGTGGTCCTTTCCGCGCGGGCGATCCCGGGAAACGAGAAGGCGATTGGACGGGTCATCAATCACATCGCCCGCCGGGGCTGCGACGTCATCCACGAAGGCATCAAGCACGTGCACGTGTCCGGGCATGGCAGCGAGGAAGAGCTGAAGCTGATGCTCTCGCTCGTCCGGCCGCGGTATTTCGTCCCCGTGCACGGTGAATACCGTCAGCTTTCGCAGCACGCGCGCGTGGCCAAACGTGTATTTGCCTCACGCGATCCCAAGCCGGAGATCCTCCTGGCCGAGGACGGCGACATCATTCACCTGGACGAGGCCGGCGCCCGCCTTGCGGGCAAGGCGCCGGTGGGCCGCGTGCTCATCGACGACACCCGGACCGGGGAGATCGGCGACGAGGTGCTGCGCGACCGGCGGCACCTGGCTGAAGACGGATTGGTCGTTCCGGTCGTGGCCATCAACAAGCAGACGGGAGCGCTCGAGGGCGTCCCCGACATCATCACCAGAGGCTTCGTCATGGAGAACAGCGAGGCGCTCCTCGCCGACGCTGTGCGCGTCCTGATGGAGGTGGTCGAGCAGGCCGGCATCGAAGAGCGGACCGATCAGGGGCTCATCAAGGAAAAGCTCCGCGTGGAGCTGCGCCGGTTCTTCCGCAAACGCTCGGGCCGGCGGCCCTTCGTGCTGCCAGTCATCATGGAGATCTGAGACGTGAAGGGATCCAAGACTTCGCGCCGGATCCGGGAGTTCGCCGGCGTGGCCCTGTTTGCCGCGGCGCTGATCTGGATCATCGCGCTCGCCACCTACGAGCCGCGGGATCCGGTCTGGTTCTTCAGCACCGGTCACGGCGACCCGGTAAATTTCGTCGGCCAGGTCGGCGCCTTCCTCGCCGAGCTGTCTCTGCAGCTCGTCGGCTACGCCGCCTACCTCATGCCCGCACTGCTGGTCGTCATGGGATGGCACTATTTCTGGTGCCGGCAGCTCGATGCGGCGGCGACCAAGGCGACGGGCGCGGCGCTGCTGTTCGGGAGCTCCAGCGCGCTGTTGAGCCTCGTGTTCCGGACGCTCGACATCTCAGGTCAGTCATTCCGTGCGGGCGGATACGTCGGCGACTTCATCGCCAGCCTGCTGTCAGCCTATCTCTATCGCACCGGATCGGTCATCGTCCTCCTCACCCTGCTCTTTCTGGCGATCATCCTGTCCACTCAGTTCTCCTTTGGCCGGTTTTTTCAATCGATCGGCGAGACGGTGAAAGGCGGCGCAATCCAGCTGTTCACCTCGTTCCGGGAATGGCGCGAGGAGCGCCGCCGCGAGAAGCAACGCCGCGAGGTCATCGCGAAGCACACGAAGAAGGGGGCGGTCCCGGAGATCGAGCGGCCGGTTGCCGCCGGTGCGGCAGCCGCCGCCGCCCGCAAAGACGATGCGGGCGGACTTCCGAACAAGGCGCTCGGTTCCCGCGAAGACGCGCTCATGACCGCGCCGGTGTTTGGCAGCGCCCGGCCGTCCTCACCGCCGCCCAAGCCTCCGAAGGTCAGCGTGCCCTCGACGCCGGCGCTCCTTTCCGACCCGGACCCGGCAGCCAAAGCTCCGGCAGAACGGCGCAAGGGCGAGTTCACGCTGCCGCCCCTGGCCCTGCTCGACGCGCCGCGAACCGAGCGGAAGATCGACGAACGCGAGCTCATGGACGGTGCGCGCCTCCTCGAAGAGAAGTGCCGCGAGTTCTCGGTCGAAGGCGCCGTCGTGCAGATACACCCCGGTCCGGTGGTCACCACGTTCGAATTCAAGCCCGACGCGGGCGTCAAGTATTCGCGCGTCACCGGGCTCGCCGACGACCTGTGCCTGGCGATGCAGGCAGAATCGGTCCTGATCGATCGCATTCCCGGGAAGTCGACCGTCGGCATCCAGATCCCCAACCGGAACCGCGAGGTCATCTCGCTGCGTGAGCTGCTCGAGTCGGAGGCGTACAGACGGTCCCCATCGAAGCTGAGCATCGCGCTCGGCAAGACAATCCACGGTGAGCCCTACATCGGGGATCTCGCGACGATGCCCCACTTGCTGATTGCCGGATCGACCGGCGCCGGCAAGTCGGTCGGCATCAACGTCATGCTCACGAGCATCCTCTACCGCGCGACGCCGGACGATGTGCGGATGATCATGATCGATCCCAAGCGCCTGGAGCTCGGGATGTACGACGACATTCCGCACCTGCTGACCCCGGTCGTCGTCGATCCGAAACAGGCCGCCAATGCGCTGCGATGGGCCGTTCGCGAGATGGAAGAGCGTTACAAGACGCTGGCGGCGGAAGGCGTCCGCAACATCGAGCAGTACAACCGCAACATGCTGCAGGCGATCGCCGACAAGCGCACACCGCCCGACGGTGAGCCGTTCAAGACGCTGCCCTTCATCGTCGTCGTGATCGACGAGCTCGCGGATCTGATGATGGTGGCGAGCAGCGAGGTCGAGCTGTCAATCGCCAGGCTGGCGCAGATGGCGCGGGCGGTGGGCATCCACCTGATCCTGGCCACCCAGCGGCCGTCGGTCGATGTCATCACCGGGCTCATCAAGGCCAACATGCCCGCCCGGATCTCGTTCCGCGTGTCGTCGAAAGTCGACTCGCGGACGATTCTCGATGCCAATGGCGCGGAGCAGCTCCTCGGCAAGGGCGACATGCTGTTTCTGCCGCCGGCGTCGGCGCGCGTCATCCGCATTCATGGGCCGTACATCTCCGAGCAGGAGAGCGCGCGGCTCGCCAGCATCCTGCGCAAGCAGGGCAAGCCCAGCTACGACACCAGCATCACGGCCGAGGAAAAGGCCGCCTCCGACGCGATCGATATGGAGAAAGACGACTTGTACGACGAGGCGGCCCGGGTGATCGTCCAGAGCGGGCAAGCGTCGATCTCGTATCTGCAGCGGCGTCTCCGTATCGGTTTCAGCCGGGCGGCACGCCTGGTCGACATGATGGAAATGGAAGGGCTTGTCTCGCCGGGGACCGGCGGGAAGCCGCGCGAGGTGCTCGTCGACAAGGCGTACTTCGACGAGATCGATGCTCAGCTGCGATGATGATCGTAAAACATCCCGGATTGATCGTTGCGATGCTCTCTGTCCTCTCGCTTGAGGCGATGGGCGGCGTTGTGACACCGCCTGTGGAGACCCTGTACTCGGATGCGCTGGCGAAGGAGAAGGCCGTCCGGACGGCGCTCGTGCCGGACCAGGCACCGGTCACGGTGTTGAAGGCCGTTCGCACGGTCGTCGAGCAATACGAGCTGGTCGTCCGATCCTACCCTGCCAGCGGGTACTGCGACGACGCGCTCTGGCGGGCGGGACAGTTATCGCTCGAAGCGTTCGAAAAGTTCGGGGACGCGAAGGACAGAGACGCCGCCATGCGCCTGCTGCGCGCGCTCGCCTCGCAGTATCCAACGAGCAGGTTCGCGAAGCAGGTTCCCGGACAGCTTGCACGCGTCAGCAGTCTGGACGATCCGAACGTCGAACTGGCCGGGGTCGATGCTCAGGCACCGCCGGCACGGTCGCCCGCTCCTGTCGTTCCGCCGCCGGCCAGCACCGCGGCGGTCACGGCGGCCCGGCCCGGGCCGATGACCCCAGCCATCGCGACG
>JAHFUL010000024.1 GCA_023265155.1 Acidobacteriota bacterium | reverse complement strand
ACGCGAAGTCTCCGCCTGAGAATTCCACCCACGCGGCCGGCGCTGCCAGCACGAGCCCGACCGCCGTCGACAATCGCCGACGCCGCACGAGCCGCAACAACGCGCCGCGGGCGCGTCGAGTCATCGGCATGGTGATTGGGGCGACCGCTGAGCCCTCATTCGAATGCGATAGCATGATGCGTCGTGTTGCTGACGCTGCCAATACGTGACGTGCTCCCAGCAACGCCGCGCTCGCGCGTGCTGCGGATCGATTTGCGGGGCGAGCGCTTTTCGTATCGACCCGGACAGGCTGTACGCGTCGCGACGCACGCGCACGAGATGCGAAGACCGTACTCGCTGGCGGCTGCGCCCGAGGATGCCGAGCGAGACGATTGTCTCGAGCTGCTCGTGGGCATGAACGCGGAGGGGACCGCAGGCTCTCATCTGGCGCTCGACCCCGGTACGCTCGTCGACGTGGAAGGGCCGCTCGGACAGTTCACGTTCCCCACCCATCCGGACATTGACCGCTTTCTCTTCATCGCGGGCGGTACTGGTGTCGCGCCGCTCCGGGCGATGCTCCGCCATGCGCTTCAGGTGCCGCATCGACACATTGGCGTGCTCTACAGCGCGCGCACGTTGGGCGACTTCGCGTACGAAAGCGAGATGCGTGATCTGGCACGCGACGGGCTCATCGAGCTCAGACAGACGGTGACGCGAGAGGACGCGAGCGGAAACTGGAGCGGCCCGCGCGGACGAATCGGCCGCACGGAGCTCGCGCCGCTCGTGCACGACCCGGCCACGCTCTGTTTCATTTGCGGCCCACCGGCACTCGTCCACGACATGCCGAAGCTGCTCGGGGAGCTCGGCGTGCCGTCCGATCGGATTCGCATCGAAGAGTGGGGCTAATCTACTTGGATCGCTTCCGACCCACGTCATGGCGCCGGGCGGGACGAGAAGCCATCGGGCCGTGTGGAGGTCGAACCCCGTTCGGCCGGGAAGACCCGCGACCCATCGGTCCAGTGGGCCGATTGCCCTGGAACATCTGGCCACCGCGCTGGTTTCGTCCGCGAAAGCGGTTCACCCGTCCAGCCGGCTGACGGATCGTGAAGTCGGGCGCGGGCCGCGACGGTGGAGCCTGCCCATCCTGGCGCGGCAGCGTCGCTCGAATGAGCGGCCGGTGAACAGGGCCATCCTCGACGTCCTCCGCTCTGACCACGCCTGGCTCGCGCTCGCCGGCGTTGGGGATCGCGACGGCGTCGAGAGGCGCAACAGCTGCGACAGTTTCGACGATTTCGACGATTTCGACGATTTCACTGGGGCCCACATCGTTCACGGGATCGGCGAGGGCCGGACGCGCATCGGCGGGCGGCGCCGAGAGACGGGCGTGGGCCGGCCGGTCGACCGAATCAGGCCTTGGGGCTTCCCCGCGCGGTGCAGCGGGCCGCTCGGGCGCGACGCGCTTGGGACCCCCGGCCAGCACCTGCGAGTACAGCGCGGCGGGTTCCTCGCCTTTGCGGCGCTGCCGTGGCACCTTGGCGTGCTTGTACTCGTGCTCCGCGTCGCACGTTGTGCAGCGCGTCTGCTTCACGTCGGCGCCAACCATCGCGACCACCGCGTGGTTGGTCAGCCTCCGCTCTCGCGGACAGTAGTCATCGAGAATGTCACCAAGCCGAAGCTGGCGCTGCTTCATCAAGAGCTCCCGAAGGGCCTTGCTGGAAGGGAGAAGGATACCGAAAGGCGGGCGTAATCTTAGCAGAGCTGGTTTTGACGTGGCAAGACCACGTCCCTACCCGCCTGCCCCGGCCACCCACGCCTCGACTTCCGCCAGTGCCGCCCGAACCGCTGTCGGAGCCGTCGATTGCGGCGTGCGCTTCGCCGACACCGAAGCGTCGGGCGTCACGCGGCCCACGATATCGGCGGCGAAAAACTCGCTGGCGGCTTGCCAGTCCGCCACGGTGAGCGAGGCGAAATCACGATGCTCCTTCGCCAGCCTGCCGACCAGCGCGCCGACGATTTCGTGCGCGCGCCGGAACGGTACGCCCCGGCCGACCAGATAGTCGGCCACATCGGTCGCCAGCAGCAAACCCGATGACGACGCGTTCATCCGATCACGGTTCAGGGTCAGGCCATCGATCACCGATCGCACAACGGCCAGACAGCCCGCCACCGTATCTTCCGCATCGAACACGGCCTGCTTGTCTTCCTGAAGATCCTTGTTGTACCCGCTCGGCAGGCCCTTCATCGTCGTCAACAACGCCATCAGATGGCCGATGGCGCGCCCCGTCTTGCCTCGCACGAGCTCGAGCGGATCGGGATTTTTCTTCTGCGGCATCATGCTGCTGCCGGTACTGAGCTCGTCAGACAGCTCGAAAAAGCGATACTCGTCACCGCAGAGAATGACGAGATCCTCCGCCAGGCGACTGAGGTGCACCATGGTCAAGGCGCCGGCGTACAGGAAGCTTGCGGCAAAGTCGCGATCGGAGGACGCATCGATGCTGTTGGCGACAACGCGGCCAAAGCCGAGGTCGCGGGCGAGCGGCTGCACATCGACCGCGTAATTTGTGCCGGCGATGGCGCCGGAGCCGAGCGTCAGCGCGTCGGCCTCCGCCCGGGCGGCGTCGAGGCGTGCATGATCGCGCCGCAGTGCGGCGACGTGCGCCAGAAAGTAGTGCGCAACCAGCACCGGCTGCGCGGGCCGGAAGTGCGTGAACGCGGGCATCAGCGAGTCGCCGGCCGCCGAGGCTTTTCGGGCCAATGCGGCAACCACGGCGTGTACGCCACGCTGCAGGACTGGAATTCGCCGCCGAAGGTACAGCCGGAGATCGAGCGAGACCTGCTCGTTGCGCGAGCGGCCGGTATGAAGCCGCCGGCCGGCATCCCCCAGCCGCTCGACGAGCAGCCGCTCGACAAAGCTATGGACGTCCTCATCCGGACCGTCCACGAACGTCGCGTCCGCCCGGCCGTGGTCGAGGATCTCGGTGAGCGCGTCGTCGATCTGGCGCGCTTCGGCATCCGTCAGCACCCCGGCACGCGCGAGCGCGCGCGCCCAGGCCAAGCTGCCGGTCACATCGTCCTCGAACAAGCGGCGGTCGAAGCGGAACGACGAACCCCATTCCAGTGCCTGGGCGTCGGGCGCCGTGTCGAATCGGCCGGACCACAGGGTCGTCATGTCGCCACGCGCAGCTTCTTCCTGCAAGCGTCCGACGCCTTGCGGGCCGCGAGCTCGACCGGCAGTCCGAACACCTTGACGAAGCCGGCCGCCACGCCATGGTCGTACCCGTCCCCGGCATCGTACGTCGCCAGCGCGTGATCGGAGAGGACGATGCGCTCCATGCGTGTTCCCTAGAGCCCTGCGTATGCTTCCAGCCGCCTGACCAGTGCGGCGGCCCGGCGCTCGTCGCGCGCGATCAACAGAATCGTGTCGTCGCCGGCGATGGTGCCGATCGCGTCGGGCAACTGCGCGCGATCGATGGCCAGCGCGAGCGGCTGGGCCTGACCGGCTCCGGTCCGCAGCACCACCAGCTGCTGAACCCGATCGACACTCCGGAGAAACTCGGCAGCCAGACGCTCGAGCGCGCTCATGACCACGGGCGGACTGGCCACCTCCGCACCCGGCCGCTGATACGCGCCGTCGCTTGCGCGCTTCACCAGGCCGAGATCCTTGATGTCGCGCGAAATCGTGGCCTGCGTGGCCTCGAAGCCGCGCCGCTGCAACCGCCGCCGCAGCGCCTCCTGGCTCTGCAGCGATTCGTGCTCGACGAGCTCGAGAATCAATCCCTGGCGGCGGGCCTTCATGCGATTGTGCAGGCCGTTCATGAGCATGCGCCGGCGCTTCATGAGAATGCGCGAGCGCTTCATGGGAATGCGTGAGCGCATTCTGGAACGCCCCGGTCATTCAGGATACACGTTTTTGCTGCCGCCGCGATCATTTATTCATCGATTGTCATTGATCCAAACTGGATTTCTATGTATAAGTATTCATTCTAATGAATACAATGGCCACTCCTGCCCCGTCGCGCCAGTCGAGAAAGATTCCCGACGGCGCCGCGCCGCCTTCGACGACCCGCGTGGCGGTCGCGGGCGCGACCGGCTTCACGGGCCAGGAACTGCTCCGGCTGCTGTCCCGGCATCCGGCTGTCACCCTCACGGCCGCGACCTCTTCGGGTGCCACGGCCGCCCGCAAGCTGCCGGCGCTGACCCGCCTCTGGGAAGGCACCATCACGCCGCTCGACGCCGACGCGCTGGTCCGTGAGGCCGATGTCGTCGTCATGGCCTTGCCCGATCAGGCAGCGGCGGACCTGGCGCCGCGCCTGGCCGATCGCGGCCTGAGGGTCGTCGACCTCTCGGGTGCGTTCAGGCTTCGCGACGCCGCCGCCCGGGCACGCTGGTATCCCGAGACGCACGCAGTGCCTCCGGGGGTCGTCTACGGTCTGACTGAACACGCGCGCGCCGCCGTCAGCGGTGCACGACTGGTCGCGAATCCCGGCTGCTATCCAACGGCCGCGCTCCTGGCGCTCGTGCCGCTCGCGCAGGCGAAGCTGCTCTCGCCGGGCGCCGACGTGATCGTGGACGCGAAGTCGGGGGTGTCAGGGGCCGGCAAGACGGCGACGGAGCGCACGCATTTTTCAGAGGTGCACGACAGTCTGTCGGCATACGGGGTGTTCGGTCATCGGCACAATGCCGAGATCGAAGAGGGCTTCGGTGGGCCCGTGACCTTCACGCCGCACTTGCTGCCGATCGATCGCGGGATTCTGGAAACGATCTACGTACGGGTGCCGCCCGGCACGACCGAGGAACACCTCGGCGACATATACGAGCGCGCCTACGCCAACGAGACGTTCGTGCGGCTCACCGGTGCCTCGCTGCCGGAGATCAAGCACGTGGCGCACACCAACTTCTGCGATATCGGCTGGCGCGTGGATCCCTCGGGCCGCGTCGTGCTGATCTCGGTGATCGACAATCTGCTCAAGGGCGCGTCCGGGCAGGCCGTGCAGAACCTGAACGTGATGCTCGGCGTCGATGAGCGGCTGGGGTTGTTGTGATCGTCGTGAAATTTGGCGGCGAACTGCTCGATGATCCATCGCGCCTTCGAACCGTCGTCTCGGCGATGGCACGCGTGGCGGCCGAGCGCTCGCCGCTGGACCCGCCGGTACCCCCCGTGCCACTCGTGATTGTCCACGGGGGTGGCAAGGAAATCGACGCGGCGCTCGAGCTGGCGGGCATTGAAAAGCGTCAAGTGGACGGGCTTCGCATCACCGACGAGGCGACGCTCGAGGCAGTCGTCGCGGTCCTGGCGGGAACCGTGAACACGCGCCTGGTCGCCGCCTTGACCACCTCCGGGGTGGCGGCGGTCGGTCTCACAGGCGCCGATGGACGCTGTGGACTGTCCGATGCGGCGCCGCCGCATCGGGCCGCGGACGGGCGAATCGTCGATCTCGGTCGCGTGGGAATCCCAGGCGAGCAGGCCGACATGAGGCTGCTGCGCACCCTGGCCGCGAACCAGTTCGTGCCGGTGATTGCCTCCATCGGCATCGGCGCGGACGGCCGGCTGTTCAATGTGAACGCGGACACGTTCGCCGGGCATCTGGCGGGGACGCTCGGCGCAGGCCGACTGGTGATCGCGGGCACGACGCCCGGCGTTCTGGACGATCGGGGCGAAACCACGCCGCTCGTCGGGCCCGAGGCGATCGACCGCCTGATCGGAGACGGCACAGCCACTGCCGGGATGATTGCGAAGCTGAACGCCTGCGCTCACGCACTCTCGCGAGGTGTGGCCGAGGTGGTGATTGTCGACGGCCGTGATCGGGCGGCGCTCGAAGCCGCGGCGCTCGGGGCGCCGCCGGCCACCGCAACACGCGTCGTCCAGACTGCGGTCGGGCGAGCGTCGTAGAACAGGGTTCACGAGGTTCACGAGGTTCACGAGGTTCACGAGGTTCACGAGGTTCACGAGGTTCACAAGGTTCACAGGGTTCACAGGGTTCACAGGGTTCAGGAGAAGCTGGTCGGAATGGCGCAGGAAATGACGATGACGACTGCGGAAAGCGTACAGACCCTGGAATCGCGGCATGTGCTGCAGACATACCGGCGTCAGCCGGTGACCTTCGTCCGCGGCGACGGCGTCCGGTTGTTCGATGCGGACGGGCGCGAGTACCTGGACCTGCTGTCCGGGATTGGCGTCGCCTCTCTGGGCCATGCCCATCCAGGGTTGACCCGGGCGATCGCGGACCAGGCGAAAACGCTGCTGCACACGTCAAACCTGTTCTTTCATCCGCTCCAGGGTCAGCTGGCGGAGCGACTGTCGAATCTCTCCGGATTGCCCCGGGCATTCTTCTGCAACAGCGGCACCGAAGCAGTCGAGGCCTGTTTGAAGTTCGCCCGCCGGTACTGGTACACGCTCGAAGAGCCGCGCGCGGAGATCATCGCGCTGGAAGGATCGTTTCACGGCCGGACGATGGGTGCGCTGTCGGTGACATGGGACGAGCACTACCGGAAGCCTTTCGCCCCGCTGCTGCCTGGCGCTCGCTTCGTGCCGGCCAACGATTGCGCGGCGCTCCTGCAGGCCGTGTCCAGGAACACCGCGGCGATCATCGTCGAGCCGATCCAGGGGGAAGGCGGGGTCCGCCCCCTCACGCCCGCGTTCGCGGCAGCCATCGGCGAGGCCTGCGAAAAGAGCGGCGCGTTGTTGATTGCGGACGAGGTCCAGAGCGGGCTGGGACGCACCGGCAATCCGTTCTACTTCTCTACCCTGGGCATGAAACCGCACCTCGTCCCGGTTGGCAAAGCGCTCGGCGGCGGCGTACCTATTGGCGCGGCGCTCGTCAGCGAGGAGGTCGCCGCCAGGATTTTCTACGGCGACCACGGCAGCACCTACGGCGGGAACCTCCTGGCCTGCCGGGCGGCGATCTGCGTCCTTGACGAACTGGTGGAAGGCGGGCTGATAGCCCGGGTGGCCGAGGTCGGGCGGTATTTCGACGAGCGACTGAAGAGCATTCGGTCCAAACGGCGGATAGTGAAGGATGTGCGCGGCTGCGGGCTGATGTGGGGCCTCGATCTCACCATCGATGCGGCACCGGTCGTGCCGGCCGCCCTCGAGCGCGGCGTCATCGTCAACCGCACGGCCGAAACGGTGGTGCGGCTGCTTCCACCGCTCGTCATCACTGAAGCCGACGCTAGCGAAGCCTTGAACAGACTCGATGCGGCGCTGGGCGCGATGGAGAACGTCGAGAATGGAGGTCAGGCCAATTGAGAACGCCCGCCCGGATCACGCTCGGCAGCGCCGATGGCTCGCACGCACCTAAACTGCATGCTTTGATCACGGCAAGTCTCGAGGAAGGACGTTTGCTGCCCCGCACGCTCAGCGAGCTCACGTCCCATGCCGAGCGGTTCGTCGTGGCTTTCAAGGGTCGCCGATTGATCGGCTGCGCAGAGCTCGCGCCACTCAGCCAGGGTGTGGCTGAGGTCCGCTCACTCGCCGTCGATCCGGGTGCCCGGGGTGCCGGCGCGGGAACGATGCTGGTCAACGAACTGCGGCGACGCGCGAAACGCGAGGGTTTCGAGCGGCTGTGCGCCTTCACGCACCGCCCGGCGTATTTCATTCACCTGGGGTTCTCGATCGTTCCGCATCTGTGGCTCACCGAGAAGATTTTCACGGACTGCGTGACGTGTCCGCTCTTCCGGCGGTGCAACCAGTACGCCATGATCGTGGAGCTCGACGAAGGCCGCGACCGGCCTGCCGAGTCCCCCTTCGTACCCGCGGGCGCCCCGTCCGCTCCCCACGCGTGACCGTGCCTGCCGTGACCACCCTGGAAACCATCGCTGGCGGCGTGACGACGCCGCAAGGCTTTCGCGCTGCGGGCGTGAGCGCCGGTATCAAGGCGACTGGCCTCGATCTGGCGCTTCTCGTGTCGGACCGGCCCGCGACGGCTGCCGCCGTCTTCACGACCAACCGCGCTCAGGCCGCGCCGGTGCTCGTGTCCGTCGAGCACCTTTCGCGGTCCGGCGGGGTCGCTCGAGCGGTCGTCGTGAACAGCGGCTGCGCCAACGCCTGCACCGGCGAGGCCGGTCTGGCAGTGGCGCATGGCATGGCGGCGGAGACCGCGCGCATCGTCGGTTGTCCGGCGGAACAGGTGCTCGTGGCCTCCACCGGCGTCATCGGCGTCGGGTTGGAGCTGGCCAAAATCGAGCGCGCCCTTCCCCGGGCGATGAGCGCGCTTGGCGCTGATCAGGGACCGCAGGCGGCCCTCGCCATCATGACGACCGATCCGTTTCCAAAAGAAGCGGCCGTGCGTGTCAAGCTTGACGGGCTTGACGGGCTTGACGGGTTTGGCGGGCCTGGCGGAACCGCCGCCGCGATCGTCGGTGGCATGGCGAAGGGCTCCGGCATGATCGAGCCGATGATGGCGACCATGCTTGGATTTGTCACCACGGATGCGGCAGTGCCCCTGCCGCTGCTGCAGCGCGCGCTCGGCGCCGCAGTGAACGATACGTTCAACGCCATCACGGTGGACGGGGAATGCTCGACCAACGACTGCGTCATGCTGCTGGCCAACGGCGCGAGCGGCGTCACGGTGGACCAGTCCAGTTACGACGCGTTCGTCGAGGCGCTCCGCGCCGTCTGCCTGAAGCTTGCCCTGGGCATCGTCCGCGGGGGCGAAGGCGCCACCAAGCTGATCACCGTCACAGTCACGGGATCGGCATCCGCACTGGAGGCGCGCCGCGCAGCCAAGGCGATTGCCAACTCACTGCTCGTGAAGACGGCCATCCATGGCGGTGATCCGAATTGGGGGCGATTGATTGCCGTGGCGGGGCGCGCCGGCGTCGCGTTCGAGCTGTCGCGCGCCGCCGTGTCCATCGGCTCGATTGCACTGTTCGCCAGCGGGCGGCCGCACGACGAGAATACGCCGGCGGCGGCCGAGTATCTCAAAGGCACGGACATTGACGTGTCGGTGGACCTCGGCGCTGGAACCGCCGCGTCAACGGTATGGACGTGCGATCTCAGCGCCGAGTACGTGAAGATCAACGCCGAGTACAGAACATGACCATGCTCGCCCGAGGCCGGGAGTCTACCCCGCGCTCCGGCACTCGCAAAGACTTTCTCTCCATCCTCGACTTCGAGCCGGAGGATCTGGAGCGCTGTCTGGAGCGGTCCGCCGAGGTCAAGGCCGATCGCGCGCTCGGCGCCGAGGCGCCAACGGCCAGACTCCTGAGCGGCCGTCACGTGGCGATGCTCTTCGAAAAGTCGTCGCTCCGGACACGTTCGACGTTCGAGATTGCCGTGCGGGAACTGGGCGGGCACGTCGTGGAGCTGAAGCCCGAGACCGCATTGGGCGACCGGGAGCCCGTCGCCGACGTCGCGCGCAATCTGGAACGCTGGGTCGAGGCCGTGGTGATCCGGACTTTCTCGCAGCGTGTGCTCGAGCAGTTCGCAGCCGCTGCGAAACGTCTTCACGTCGTCAACGCCCTGACCGACGAAGAACATCCGTGCCAGGCAGTATCGGACTGCCTCACGCTGCGGGAGCATTGGGGATCGCTGCGGGGCCGGACGATCGCCTATGTCGGCGACGGCAACAACGTCGCGGTGTCGCTCGCCCACGCCGCAGCCATGCTGGGCGTGCACGTGCACATGGCCAGCCCGGAGGGCTATCAGCTCCGGCACATCGCGGTGGAAGAGGCCACCAACGTGGCGCGCCACGGGGCACGCCTGCGCCTCTTCACGGACCCGGCGGACGCGGTTGCCGGGGCCGACGCCGTTTACACCGATACGTGGACATCGATGGGACGTGAGGCGGAAGCCGGCATGCGGCGCGAGGTGTTCGCCCGATATCAGGTCAATGAGGAACTGATGGCGATTGCGAAGCCCGACGCGCTCTTCATGCACTGCCTGCCGGCGCACCGCGGGGAAGAGGTCACGGCCGGGGTGATCGAGTCTCGATCGTCCATCGTGTTCGACCAGGCGGAGAACCGCCTTCACTGTCAGAAGGCGCTCCTCACCATGTTGATCTCGCCGACGCGGGCGTGATGTCTTCGACGGCGCCCTGGCTCGCCCACTACGATGCGGGCGTTCCGCACACACTGGCGCCGTATCCCAATCGCACGCTGCTCGATTACGTTTCGGACGCCGCCCGGGATCGGCCCGCCCAACCCGCACTGCTCTTCAAAGGCGCCACGGTCACGCATGCGGCGCTCGAACGCCTGAGCGACGCGTTTGCTTCTGCGCTTCTCTCGCTCGGCGTGGCACGCGGCGACCGCGTCGGGCTGCTCCTGGCCAACTGTCCGCAGTTTTTCATCGCAGAGCTCGCCGCCTGGAAGATCGGCGCCATCGTGGCGCCGTTGAACCCGATCTATGCCGAGCCCGAGCTCGAGCAGCCGATCCGCGAGCATGGCATCGAAACCATCGTCACCTTGTCGCGCTTCTACGAGCGGGTGAAGCGCCTTCAGCCCAGGACGCCGCTGCGCCGCGTGATCTCGACCAACATCAAAGAGTATTTCCCGCCGCTTCTGCGGACGCTCTTCACGCTTGTCCGGGAAAAGCGCGACGGCGACCGCATCCGTCTGGCGCCGGAGGATCACGATTTCGCCCGGCTCCTGCGAAGGCATCGGGAAGGGACCGTGCCGCGCGCCCCCATCGCCGCCGGCGATCCGGCCGTGCTCCTGATGAGCGGCGGTACAACGGGTACGCCAAAGGGTGTCATCGGGACCCATGGCAGCTACCTCGCGGCCGGGTTGCAGGTGCACGCGTGGCTCGGACCAGTCCTCGGTCGAGGCGACGTGATTCTGCTGCCGCTGCCGATGTTCCACGTCTATGCAAACGTGGGTGTGCAGGCGCTCGGACTCGTCGCCGGTTGCCCGCTCGCGCTCGTGCCCAATCCCCGCGACCTGCCGGATCTTCTGAGCACAATCCGCCGGGTCAAGCCGGCGTTCTTCAATGGCGTGCCCACACTGTACGTGGCGCTGCTCGCACATCCCGACGTGCAGTCGGGCAAAGTCGATTTCACGTCGATCAAGATTTGTTTCTCGGGAGCCGCTCCCCTCATGGCCGAGACCAAACAGCGCTTTGAAGCGCTCACCGGAGGCCGGATCGTCGAGGGGTACTCGCTGACCGAGGCCATGATGGCGGCCTGCGTCAATCCCGTGATGGGACAGAACAAGATTGGTTCGGTCGGCATGCCGCTACCCGACGTCTGGGTCCGCATCACCGATCCGGCGGAAGGCACGCGGCCGCTTCCGACGGGCACCGTCGGGGAAGTCTCGGTCTCGGCGCCGCAATTGATGACAGGGTTCTGGAACCATCCCGACGAAACCGCAGCCGTACTGCGTGATCATCAGGAGACGGACGGCACGCGCCGCTGGCTCCACACGGGGGATCTCGGCTACCTCGACGCCGATGGCTACCTCTTCATCGTCGATCGGATCAAAGACCTGATCAAGACGAGCGGATATCAGGTGTGGCCGCGAGAGGTCGAGGAAGCGCTGTCGTTGCACCCGGCGATTGCGGAGTGCGGCGTCGCTGGAGTTCCGGACCCGGTCAAGGGCGAAGCGATCAAAGCCTGGGTGATCCTCCGGCACGGTCACCAGGCGAGCGAATCGGAGATCCGTGCCTTCTGCCGTGAGCATCTCGCGCCGTACAAGATTCCGTCGACCGTTGAGTTCCGGACGGAGCTGCCGAAGACCCTGGTCGGTAAAGTGCTTCGGCGGGCGCTCAGGGAAGGCGGATAGACTTAGCGCAATCCTTTCCATGCCGCGCAATGACGTCGCGTTCGAAACGGCAGTGTACAGCGAACTGCGACGACTCGCCGCTGCCTACATGCGGCGCGAGCGTCCGGGACAGACGCTGCAGGCTACTGCGCTCGTGCACGAAGCGTACATGCGACTGGCAGAAGGGGAGCCGGCGTGGGCGGACCGCAAGCACTTTCTCGGCATCGCGGCGCGATCGATGCGGCAGATTCTCGTGGACCGCGCCCGCGCCCGAGGCGCCCAGAAGCGCTGGGCAGGCATGGATCGGGTGACGCTGACCGAAGCGCTCGCCGCAGGGGGTTCGGGCTCGGGCCAAGACGAGGCGATGCTGCCCGCGCTTGACGAAGCGCTCGACCGGCTCGAACGGCTGGATCCCGAGCAGGCACGAATCATCGAGCTCCGCTATTTCATCGGGCTGAGCGTGGAGGAGGCCGCCGACGCGCTCGGCATGTCGCCGGCCACACTGAAGCGGCGATGGGCGCTCGCGCGCGCATGGCTCTTCCGCGAGCTGAGTCGGGACTCTGCCGCTTCTCAATCATGACCGAGAGTGATTGGGCACGCGTGCGTGATCTCTTCGAGCGGGCGCTCGATCAGAACCAATCGGAGGCCCTGGTGTGGCTGGATCGTGAGGCGGGTGGCGACGCCCCTCTCAGGGCGGAGGTGGTCTCGCTGCTCGAGCACCACAGGCAGGCCGGCGCGTTTCTGAGCGAGCCGGTTGCAGTGGAGCCTACGGCCTCGGACCACCCCACGCTCGAACCAGGACACGTGATTGGACCGTATACCATCGTCCGCGAGGCGGGTCGCGGAGGGATGGGCCGCGTCTACGTCGCCACCGACGCGCGCCTCGGGCGCACCGTTGCGCTCAAAGCCGTACGGGCGCAGCTCGCCGATTCGGCACAGAGGGATCGATTACGACGCGAGGCACGGGCGGCAGCTGCACTGACACACCCGGGCATCTGCACGGTCTACGCCCTCGAGGAGATCGACGGCGATCTGTTCATCGCCTCGGAGCTCATCGAAGGCCGGACGCTCCGGCAGGAGATGGCGAGCGGCGGCCATCCATCTGGCTCCGATGCCCTGCAGACGGCGCGTGAGATTGCGGCGGCACTGGCCGCAGCGCACGCGGCCGGCGTGACGCACGGCGATCTCAAGCCGGAGAACATCATGCGCGCCTACGACGGGCGGTTGAAGATTCTGGATTTCGGGCTGGCCCGCGTCGAGCCCGCGTCACTGGACCTTCAGGCGATGCACGACACGCGGGTGGGCGCGATCGCGGGCACACCGGGGTATATGGCTCCGGAGCAGTTGAATGGCCGGCCGCGTGATGCCCGGGCCGACGTCTTCGCCTTCGGCGTCCTCATGTACGAGTACGCGTGCGGCACTCACCCGTTCGACGCGTCAACGCCGCTTGGCATGGCGGTGCGCGTGCTGGAGAGCGACGCGCGACCGATCACCGCGGTCCGCCCGGACCTGCCACCGGCTCTGGCGACTGTCATCGAGCGCTGTCTGCGCAAGGCGGCAGGCGATCGGTTCGCCTCCGCGGCGGAGATCGTGCAGGCGCTGTCTCACGATACGCACGCCGTTCCTCGGGCACGCGTCGCGACGTGGTGGCGCGCACACCAGCTCATCGTAGTCGGGCTGTACTCGGTCGCATCCATCGCGGCATGGCAGATCAAAGAAGTGCGCGGCGGCTCGACGACCGTGGTTTTTCTGATGGTGGGAGTCACGGCAACCGTCGCGGCCGTCTTCCGCGGCCACCTGCTCTTCACCGAGCGCGTGAACGGCGCTGGCTTGATGGCCGAGCGACGCCGGACGGCGCCAGTCACGCTGGCGGTTGACCTCCTGATGGCGGCCGGGCTCGCTGTCGACGGCGCCATCATGGCGTCCAGCGCTCCCCTTCCAGCGGTTCTCACCCTGGCCCTGAGTGTGGGGCTGGTACTCGCCAGACTCGTCGTGGAGCCCTCCACGACCGCTGCGGCCTTCGACGCTGGTGCGTAGTGGCCGGCTGTAAAGATGTAAAGATGTAAAGAAATGTCACGTTCTACCGCAGTAGCGCGGTCCTTTCAGGGCCGCGTCCGCGGGGCCGAGAGCCCCGCGCTACGTACGGTGTGCCGGCACGACGCGGTATGAGCCGGTTTGCGGACGCCTCACGCATTACCAGATGGAGGCGTTGATCATGTCCCATGCATCTCGACCGCGGCCCAGCTCGCATCGACGAGACCATCGAAGCGCACTGACGGCGCTCGAAAAGCGCGCCCTGACCTGGATGGCCCTGCGACTGCCCGGCCGCATCAACTCGGATCACCTGTCCGCACTCGGCCTGGCATCGATGTTCGCCGCGGGCGTTTCGTTCGCGGCCTTCCGGG
This sequence comes from Acidobacteriota bacterium, assembly GCA_023265155.1. Taxonomy (GTDB): domain Bacteria; phylum Acidobacteriota; class Vicinamibacteria; order Vicinamibacterales; family CAVVIG01; genus JBGOTP01. The sequence goes on along the minus strand of JAHFUL010000024.1, from coordinate 14,875 downwards.
TCACCCCACTGGCGGCCCCTGCCGTCGTCCTCTGTTTGATGGCGAACTGGTTCGGCGACAGTCTGGACGGAACCCTTGCCAGGGTTCGCGGCCACGAGCGCCCACGCTACGGTTTCTACGTCGATCACGTCATCGATGTCGCAGGCTCGGTGTTCCTGCTCGCTGGTCTGGCCTGCTCAGGCGCGATGAGCCCTCTCATCGCGATGGTGGTGCTTGCGGCCTATCTCCTCGTGTGCGCGGAAACCTATCTCGCGACCCATGCCGTCGGCGTGTTCCGGATGTCCTTTCTGGGACTGGGCCCAACCGAGTTGCGGATCGTTCTGGCGGCCGGCGCACTGAAGATCATGCACTCGCCAGGTGTCTCGATCGCGATGCTCGGCGAGGTCCGGCTGTTTGATCTTGGAGGCTCGATCGCTTCGATCGGTCTGGCGGTCGTGTTCCTCGTCTCCGCCATTCGCAATTCGCTGGCACTGTATGCCGCCGAACCGATTCCCTCGTGCAGGAACGAATCGCGGGCGGCATGAGAAACCGCCTAAAGCTATTCCTCACGGTCGGCGCGATCGGGTTCCTGGTCCAGATTGCCGCCCTCATCTTCCTCACAACAGCCCTTCACTGGCGGTATGAGCCGGCGACCGCCGTCGCGGTGGAGCTCGCGATCCTCCACAACTTCTGGTGGCACGAGCGATGGACGTGGCGTGACCGGTCGACGCGCGAGGCAACCTTGAAGCGGTGGTACCGCTTCCAGATCAGCGCCGGCTGCATCTCGATGGTCGGGAATCTTGTGGGGACGGCTTGTCTGGTCGAGTACTTTCACCTCGTGCCGGCAGCCGCAAACGTTGCGGCCGTCGCGTTCACGAGCCTCGGGAATTTCCTGGTCGCCGATCGGTGGGTATTCCTTCGGACTTCAGTCGCGTGCGCGGCACTCTTGCTGGTGTGTGCGCCGCGGCTTGGCGCAGCAGAGTTGAACCCGGAGATCCTCGCGGCCTGGAACAGACAGACGGCAGACGCCCAGGCGCGCCTGCGGGGGGATCGACCGGCGTCCTCCGCGCAGACCGGCCCGCAAGGCCGCGCGATCCACGTGTCCGGCGGCAGCATTCACCTCTGGCGGGGATCAACGCTCGTCCGCCACGCGACCGTCGATCAACTGCTGGCCGCCATGATGGATCCAGGTACGCCCCCGCCGCAGGAAGACGTCCTGGAATCGCGAGTGCTGGCGCGGTTGGGCAGCACGCTCCACGTCTACGTCAAACTTCGCCGCACCGCCATCGTGACGGTGGTGTACGACACCGAGCACGACGTCAGTTTCCGCCGTGCCTCCGCCAATCTGGCGACCAGCGAGAGCGTTTCGACCAGGATTGCTGAAACCAATGGAGGAGATCGCGGCTTTCTGTGGCGGCTGAACTCATACTGGCGCTACGTGCAGGTCGGGCGCGACGTGCTCGTCGAGCTCGAATCGCTGTCGCTCAGCCGCGACATACCGCTCCTCGTTCGTCCGATCGCCGGGCCGATCATCAACGGCATTGCGCGGGAATCGATGAGGCGCACCCTCGATGCACTGGAACAGTACGTGGAGTCAGCGATCGCCAATCGCGCGGACGGCAATCCCGCCAGCCTCGAGACCCGCGCGCAACCGGGCCGCCAAAGTGCCGGCCCCGGGCGTGTCGCCGTGGATGCAGATCGTGTCGGCCTCGAGCGATAAGACAGAACCGTCCTGGGCGATGACCCTTCGTTCCGTCACCATCCGGATTGCGCGCTTGATGACAGCGGCCGGCTCATGGATCACGGCTCCGGCTTCGAACCTCGGGACAAGCGATTGGTCGGCGCGGTACGCGCGATCGGCGAAGACTTCGGCGGCGCCCGCCAGTCCCGCCGCGCGGGCTGCCCTGAGGAGCTCCGAACCGGGTGGACCGAACAGAAGGAGCGACGAATCAATCGCCGCGACGGCACGAGCAATGGCGGCCGCAAGCGCCCCGTCACGAGCGGCCATGTTGTAGAGCGCCCCGTGCGGCTTCACATGCTGCAGCCGGACACCTTCTGCGGACGCCACGCCAGCGACCGCCGCGACCTGATAGAGAACCAGATCTTCAGCTTCCGAGGCCGTCAGTCGCAACTCACGCCGTCCGAATCCGGCGAGATCCGGAAGACCGGGATGCGCGCCCACCGCCACTCCGTTCGACTTGGCCAAACGAATCGTGGCACGCAGGACCGATGGATCGCCGCCGTGAAAGCCGGCAGCAATGCTCGCCGACGTCACTGACCTCAGCAACCCCGCATCGTCTCCGATCGAGTACGCGCCGAACGATTCACCCAGGTCGGCGTTCAGATCAATTTGCACGTGGGCTCTTTTGCAGGGATGTCGGCTCGACCAGCAAGCCTCCTCAGCCTCGGGTGAAGCTTAACAGCCCGCCGGAGTTGCACCACGCCTATTGAGGCCACAAGACGACAAGGCTGACAGCTGAGAATCGAGAACGGAAAAGCCAAAAAAAAGGGCACCGCGATTAAGCGATGCCCTTTCACCGGTCTGGCTCCCCCAGCATGTCACGGCGCCCTGCCGTAATCAGACCGGCGACGGCGAACCCAATCGCAAGGGACGTGCCCGTTGCGACGGCATGAAAATGGCCAGGTCGGATAGCAGAGCCAGCGTTTCCAAATACGCCTTTGTCATTACGCTTACAAATTTGTGGCAGCGGCAAACGGATCGAGCGTGTCGATACTCAGACCGCGCCGAACATTGGCAAACGGTCCATGACTTCTGAGAGAAGTGGATGCAGACGGTCTCGATCCGAAACAATCGGCTGATCCACGGGCCACACGATCGCGAGCGCCGGGTCATTCCACGCAATGCCGACTTCACGCTCCGGGTAGTAGAAATCCGTGCACTTGTATTCAACCTGAGCCGTTGGGCTCAGGACTGCGAATCCGTGAGCGAAGCCCACCGGCACGTAGCATTGCCTGAAATTCTCGGCTGACAGCCAAACGGCCGTCCAGCGTCCGAAGGTGGGAGATCCGCGCCGAACGTCCACGGCGACATCGCATATCTCGCCCTCGACGACGCGGACAAGCTTCGCCTGCGGCCGGCCCACTTGAAGATGAAGGCCCCGAACCGTGTTGTGAACCGATTTGGAGTGATTGTCCTGGACGAATGTGGAGACGATCCCGCCCGCTCGGTACTTGTCGGCTTGGTACGTCTCCAGAAAGAACCCGCGTCCATCGTAGTACACATCCGGTTCGACGATCAGCACGTCCGGCAGTTCTGCAGGGACGACCCGCACTACTGCTCCTGCTCCATCAGACGGGCCAGATACTGCCCGTACGCGCTGGCGCACATGCCGCGTGCCAGAGCCGCAAGCTCGTCGGCGGTGATGTATCCCATGCGATAGGCGATCTCCTCGAGGCAAGCGACCATCAACCCCTGTCGTTCCTCGATCGCCTGAATGTAGTTCGATGCCTGAAGGAGCGCCTCGTGCGTCCCGGTGTCGAGCCAGGCGACGCCGCGCGGCAGTTTTTCGACCTGCAGCTGGCCCCGCTCCAGGTAGGTGCGATTCACATCGGTGATCTCGAGCTCGCCGCGGATCGACGGCTCGAGGGCGCCCGCAATATCCAGCACCTGATTGTCATAGAAATACAGACCGGTGACGGCGTATGACGACTTGGGTTTCGCGGGCTTCTCCTCGAGGCTCACCGCCTTCCCCAATCGGTCGAACTCGACGACGCCGTATCGATCGGGATCGCGGACCTGGTAGGCGAAGACGGTCGCGCCATGCTCACGCGCCTCGGCGTTGCGCAGATAGTCCGAGAAATGCGCGCCGTAGAAAATGTTGTCGCCCAGGGCAAGGGCCACCCGGTCGCGACCGACGAAGTCGCGGCCGATGATGAACGCCTGCGCCAGACCCTCCGGTCTCGGTTGCGCCGCATAATCGATCCGGAGTCCGATTCCTGATCCGTCCCCGAACAACCGCTTGAAGCCATCCTGCTCGTGCGGGGTCGTAATGACCAGGATCTCGCGAATGCCCGCGAGCATGAGGGTCGACAGCGGGTAGTACACCATCGGCTTGCTGTAGATCGGGACCAGCTGCTTGCTGATCGCGCGCGTCAGCGGCTGCAACCGGGATCCCGACCCGCCGGCGAGGAGGATGCCCTTCAACCGCCCAGCCCCAATCGCTCCCGGTCGTAGCGTCCTGCCTGCACGCGCTCACACCAGTCGCGGTGTTCCAGATACCACAGCACGGTCCGCCGGAGCCCTTCGCCAAGCGAATGACGCGGTGTCCAGCCGAGCTCGCGGCGAATCTTGTTCGCGTCAATGGCGTACCGGCGATCGTGGCCGGGCCGATCAGGCACGAGCGTCTTCAACGTGCGATAGCTCACCGGGGCAGGCTTTCCTCTGAACGCCGCATTCGATGCCGGTGGCCGCAGCTCATCGAGCACGTCGCAGATGGCATCGACGATCTCGAGGTTGGTCCGCTCGTTCCCACCGCCGACATTATACTTTTCGCCCGCGCGGCCTTGGTCGAGAACGCGCAGCAGTCCCGCGCAGTGATCCTCGACGTGCAGCCAGTCGCGCACGTTGGCGCCATCGCCGTAAATCGGCAGCGGACGGCCGTCCACGGCATTCAGGATCATCAACGGAATGAGCTTCTCCGGGAACTGGTAGGGCCCGTAGTTGTTCGAGCAGTTGGTGACGAGCACCGGCAGGCCGTACGTGTGGGCGTACGCCCGCACGAAGTGGTCGGCCGAGGCCTTGCTGGCTGCGTACGGCGAATTGGGCGCGTACGGCGTCTCCTCGCTGAACTGGCCGCTCGGTCCAAGCGCTCCGTACACCTCGTCGGTGGAGACGTGGAGAAAGCGGAAAGGATTCTGCCCAATCGCCGCGGAGGCCTGCGCCTCGCCGACGAACTGACGGGCGACGTCGAGGAGCACGCAGGTCCCCACAACATTCGTGTCGATGAAGGGTCGCGGGCCGTCGATTGACCGATCGACGTGCGTCTCGGCTGCCAGATTGACCACGGCGCCCGGCCGGTGCTCGGCGAAGAGCCGGGTCATCGCGTCGCGATCGGCGATATCGGCCCGGACGAATGCGACTCGCGGATCAGGAAGCGCGTGTTCGAGATTGAGCAGGCTCCCGGCGTAGGTGAGCTTGTCCACGACCACGAGCCGGTGCGGCGTGTGCGCCAGAGCGTAGTGAACGAAGTTGGAGCCGATGAACCCGGCTCCGCCGGTGATGAGCAGAGTCATGAGAAGTCAAAAGGCAGGGTCTGCTGACTTCTACCGTTACACGGCCGCTCCCTCGGGATACTGGAGGGCCAGTCTCAATTCCTTCGTCAGCGACTCTACGGTCGTCCCGCCCCGCTTCCAGGCGCCTTCCGTTTCGAAGCGGAGGTCGCCGATTCGGCGGCCCCAGGGCGCGATCACGCGTCCGATCGCGCGGAAATCGGCGCGGTCGGCGTGTTCCTGATCCAGGCGACGAAGGACATCAGGCGCGACGCGGATGAAAGCACGGAGCGCCGACGCTGATCTGATGCTGTACTTCCTGCCGTTCCAGGCAGCATTGAAGACGAGGGCGATCTGCTTGAAGTAGTTGACAAAAAACTTCCTGGCCTCTTCGCGGTAGTCACCCCTGTGCGGGCCGCCGAACACGTCGACGCCGGCGAACAGCTTCTTCAGCTCCTGCGCGAGGGGCGCCTGCGCCACGCGGCCGCGCCCGACGCCGAGCAGCTTGATCTCGTCGTACAGGGGCGAGTCTTCCCGATCGTTCAGCGCGCGCACGACGTCATGCGACGTCGCCAGGGCCTCATCGCGGTACAACTGGCGGCCAGAGAGGCTCACGAGGTGCGACGCGTTCAGCCGCGTGTGCTTGGCGTTGATCGTGACGAACATCTGCACGACATGGTCTTCGGGCAGCCGGTCGAAGATGATCGCCGGCACGCTGAAGTCTTCACCCTGGAAACGATCGATGTCGGCGTGGAGCGCGAGGAGGCGGTGCTGACCGTCGATCGCGCGCAGGATGCCTTCCCGTTCCGGCACCTTCAGAATTCCCACCCGTTCATCATCCCCGTACGCCTGAAAGGACAGCTTCTCGTCGCAGCTGATGATGACGGCGCCGGGGATCGAGGGAAGGTCGCGGGCCTGCCGGCATTGCTCGTAGTACTGCACCAGCTCGTCGATCTTGCGGCGGATGATCTGGCGCTGATACGCTTTTTCGCTCGACGCGATTCGCCGCTCGAGTAAATCCCAGTTCACTTTCGACGGGGCCGCCCCTTCGCGCGGCTTGCTGCCTCGAACCGGCGGCTGCGCGTTGTCGCCGTAGTTGAGGACCTCGAACCGCACCAGCTTGTCGATGTCGCTGGCGGTCAACGATGCTTGATAGAACTGGACCCCGAACTGCTGCATCCGAATCGCGGCAACGTTGATCATAGATTCCGGTCCCGCTCGCCTGAGGGGTTGGCGTAGGTGAGGGTCAAAAACAGCGATTCTACTGAGCCCAAAGCAGCTATCTCAACGGTTTTTTCACCGTTTTCGGGTTCCACTGCGGGCAATCGCCGTGTGACCAACTACCAAATGTTTGATATTAAAACACTTACAGGGTTATGACACAATGCGGTCGATCGCCCAATTCAACGGGTTGTCAGCTCCTGGGCCATCTGCGACGAACTTCGCTTTCCCCGCTTCATTCGTCGGGCCTGAACGACTCGGTCGCGGAGAACGACGGCGCCGTACATCAGCAGACAGAAGAGAGCGTACGCGACGAGCGCCTGCGCAAGCGGCAGCTTCCGGCGCAGCGGCCATGAGGCGTAGCCGTACACCAGCTCCACGTGAATCCAGTAAATGAAAAGAGAGCTGCGGCCCATTCGTTCGAGTGGAGCGACAACGATGCTCCCCGGGGCCACGAGCGGTTCACAGAAGTAGATCAGCGCGAGGGCCACCATCATCGCGCCGAATCGGATGGCGAAATACGTCGGGGAGCTGGTCCAGAACGAAGAGTCGCGGTACAGCGGAGGCAGTGACGCGGTGTAAAAGCCGAGCGCCACGAGTCCGGTTCCAAAGGCCGCAATTGCGAGATGCAGCCGACGTTCCGAACCAACCTCCTCCACGCCAGCGAGGAGAGCGCCAAGGGCTCCTCCTCCCAACACGAAACCGGACCAGGGGAACGCGGTGAAAGCGGTGTGGTCCCCCGCCGGGCGCAGATGCCACTGCACCCACACCGGAAGCATGCTCAACCATTCTGCCGACCGGATCGGGGGCGTAAGCATCGCCACGGCCACCGCCAGCACGGCGAAGGCGATCGTGAGAGTCGAGCGGCGTCGACAGCACGCCCAGACAACCCCGGTGGCCACGATCGACGGGCCCATCACGTTCAAGATGTCCACTCTGAACAGCGACAGCAGGGAGTTGCCGGGACTGACGATGAACGCTTGAACGCGGAAGAGAAAGGCGAGAATGAAGATCTCGAGCCCACGACGGCAGATCGTGAGAGCGGCCAATCGGCGGTCCCCCGTACGCCGGGCCACGCGTTCGGCGGCGAGGACTGTTGCCACTCCGGCCAGCCACAGGAACAGGGGTGCCGCAAATCCGCCCAGAATGATCAGATTGCGATAGGCAGGAGTCTGCCGATCGGCGAGGCGCGTCCAGGCGTCGAGCGTGTGCGCTTCGATCATCACCAGGACGGCCAGACCGCGCGTCCAGTCGATGTACCGGCGCCTCTCTCCGGACAACATGACCGAGGATCTTATAGGGAGTAGCAGCCCGTGATGAAAGCCATATCGGGCTGTTGCAGTCCGAGGCGCACGCCTACGTGCTTACGTGCTTGGGCGCCTGCGCGCCGGGCGACTGGGGGCTGGTGTGCTGCTGCGCGATCGGCTGGCGGGACGTCAGCATGCTGACGATCAGCCACCCAAGCGGCATGATGACGAGCAGATAGGAGAGGTACGTGCCGTACTGGCCATCCGGTCCGTACGGCTCCGAGGCCTCGTGCAGAATCTGGCTGTACGGCAAGACGTTGGCTTCACTGAGCTCGTGAAAGCTGTAGATCAAGAGCTGAACAACGAACACGAAGAGAAACACTGCCGTGACCTGGAAGAAGAGACCCAGGTTGACACGGTGTCCGTAGCGCGACCAGAGCGATGCGATGAAGGCCGCAGCAAGCGTTCCCAACACCGCTCCGGTGATGAGAGTCATCGACTGCATGCCAGCTTGAAAGAGAAGCGTCCCCATCAACAGAGCCGTTTCCATGCCCTCGCGCGAAATCATCAGCAGCGTGAACGCAAAAACTCCAAGAAAGGCGCTGGTCCCGGTCTTGAGCGTCGAGCCGTGAAGGTGTCCCTCAATGTCTTTCTTGATCCGCTTGGCGGCTCGCCACATGTTCACCGTCAAGGAGGCGACGGACACCGCGGCGGCCAGAGCGAGCAGGCCTTCCCAGAGCGACTGGTTTCTCGCGCGCTGAAACAGAAACGCGGCGCCGATGCTCAGCACGATGGACAGCGCAATGCCCCATCGCACAGCCGGCACGAGCTCGTGCCGGCCGCTCTTGCGCAAGTAGGCAAGGCTGATCGCGACGATGAGGAAGGCTTCGAGGCCTTCCCGGAGGGTGATGACGAAAGCTGGCAACATGACTGCGACCCTGCCCGTTAGCGCGTCGGCTCCGGTGATCGGCCCGAAACGAGAATCAGTCTCAAGATGAGAGTTCAGTCTACTTCGGCATATCCGACCAGTCAAGTCGGTTATCAAGAGGATTCCGAAGGTGGCTGGGTTAAGCTGTCACCATGCCACGCGGTCGCATTCGGAGCCTCGCAGGACTCATCGCCCTGCTCCTTGCAGCGGTCGTCTGGCTCCCTTCGCTGACCGCTCAGCAGCGGCCGACGTTCAGATCGACGCAGACGGTCGTGCCCGTGTTCGTCACCGTCACCGACGAGCAGCAGCGGCTCGTCACCGACCTCGAGCGCGGCGATTTCGAGATCTACGACAACGACAAGCTGCAGCCCCTCGTGGTATTCGAGAACCTGCCGCAACCGATCAGTGTGGTGGTCATGCTCGACACGAGCCTGAGCATGACGCTCAATCTTTCGCTCCTGCGCAGCGGAGCGGAGCAGTTCTTCATCCGGCTCTTTCCCACCGACAAGGCGAAGGTCGGCGCATTCAACGACCGGATCACGATCAGCAAGGACTTTGTCAGCGATCGAGACGCCTTGATCTCGGACGTCAAAGACCTGGATTTCGGAAACTCGACCCGCCTGTGGGACGCCGTCGCCGAGAGCCTCGAAGCCCTGAAAGGAGCCGACGGCCGGCGCGTGATTCTCGTGTTCACGGACGGCGACGATTCGGGCGGCGGCATGGGGCTCAATGCCGTTCTCGACCGGGTTCGCGCGGAAGAAGTGATGGTGTACTCGATCGGATTGCAGAGCGATTTTTTCAACGGGGCCACGCGCGTGCGAACCAAGCCCGATGGAGGGATCAAGAAGCTCGCGGAAGAAACTGGCGGAGGCTACTTCGAGCTCCAAAAGACGACCGCGCTCGGTCCGGCGTTCACGCGCGTCGCTCAGGAGCTCCACAGTCAGTACACGCTCGGATTCACACCGACCGTACTCGACAACAAGTCGCACAAGTTGGTGGTGAAGCTGAAGCAGCCGGGGATGACCGCGCGGGCGCGGCGAAACTATATCGCCAAGGATCAGACCGACAGCAAGTAGAAGATCGTGTGGTGGTTTGGTTCACGCGGTTTCGCGCGGGTCGCGGGGAAGACGCGTCCGCGCGTCAGACGAAGAGCGCCGCCACGATCACCGTCAACAGAAGAGCGCCGACTACCCACTCCGCCGTCGCCGAAAACGACCATTCATGCATCGCAAGCCTCCTTGTTGAATCCGGTGTGGCAGGTTGACACGACCCCCGCCAACACCAAGTTAGACGAGCCGCCCATGGCAAAGGTTTAACAGGTGCACATGACGACGCTAACCGAGCAGGAATTTCGAGTCAAAAGCGATCAGGCATTGGAAGGGGCGCGCCAGGCGCTGCTGCCGCTCGCCGATTCAGAAGGCTTCGAGGTTGAGCTGCAAAACGGGGTGCTCGACCTGGTTTTCGAGGAGCCCATCGAGACGAAATTCGTGGTCTCTCCCAACGCTCCGGTTCGCCAGATCTGGGTGTCGGCGATGTCGAGAAGCTTCAAGCTGCGGTGGACGCCGGAGAGCGACGGGTTCGCCCTGAACGGCGAGACACTGCCGCGCCTGCTCGAGCGGCTCACGCGCGAGTTTCTTGCGAGCCACAATCACTGAAATCGTCAAACCCGGCGTCGGAAAGCCCTCCACGACGACCCGGAGGGTCTCGCCTGCCACGTGCGCGTCAATGGTTCGGAGAGTTATCATTCCCTGAAAATCCACTTTCTCTACGGAGTCACGATGCCACTCATCGAGCCAGGTCAGAAAGCGCCCGCGTTCAGCCTGAAGGACCAGCACGGGAAGCCCCACCGTCTGTCGGACTACGCGGGACGCCCCGTCGTCCTCTACTTTTACCCCAAGGACAACACGTCCGGCTGCACGAAGGAGGCCTGCGCGTTCCAGAGCAGCCTGCCGGCATTTCAGACCAGCAAGGTTGTGGTGCTCGGTGTCAGTATCCTCGATGAAGCCAGCAAGGCCAGGTTCGCGGATAAGTATGACCTGACGTTCCCCCTACTGGCGGATGCCGATCACGCGGTCGCCGAGAAATACGGCGTCTGGCAACGGCGGTCGCTGTACGGGCGGTTCTTCATGGGCATCGCCCGGACGACGTTTCTGATCGGCGCGAATGGAAAAGTCCTGAAGCGATGGGACAAGGTAAAAGTCGACGGCCACGCCGACGACGTGCTGGCTGCCGTGGACGATCTTTGAGAGCGTCATGTGCCAGCCCGCGTCGTTTCTACTGCTGCAGCAGTTCCTTCGCTCCCTCGTCGAGGAAGCTCTGATAGTCGGCTGCGCTCTTGATGTTGAGGAAGCCCCGCATCCTGAAGTGACCCAGGCCGCACAGCTGTGAGCAGGCGATCTCGTAGTCGCCGATCCTGTTGGGGATGAACCAGACCGGCATCTCCAGGCCAGGCACGGCGTCCTGCTTCACGCGCATCTCAGGAAGCCCGAAGCTGTGAATCGCGTCCACACTCGAGAGGCGCACCAGCACAGGGCGATCGACCGGCAACGTCAGCTGATTGATGGTGACGATGTCATCCTTCGCGTCCGGATCGCTGCGGTCCAGGCCCAGGTTGTTTTCAGCGGATATCAGGGTGATCGACGAGCGTCCGAATTTCCCATCAGGGCCGGGATAGTGGACATTCCACTGAAACTGCTGGGCGACGACGTGCACGACGACGGCCTCGGTCTCCGACGGGAACGCCCCGACCCGTGCGCTCCATCCCGGGATCGCGTATCCGAAGAGAAGCACCATTTCCGCGACGACCACGGCGAGCTCGGTGCCCTTCGCGAACTTGCCCTTGGCGCCGACGTAGCTCGCCTTCGGATTCGCGCCTTTCCGGAAGCGAAACAGCGCGTACACAAAGAAACCGCCCCATCCGACGAACAACACCAGCATGAGCCAGTGCACCAGGATGATCATGTAGTCGACGGAGGCGGCGTGCGTGGATGCCTGAGTCGGCAGCCAGAGGTTGTTCAACATTGAGCGGTCCCCTCCTGCGGGTCGGACGCGGCGAAGCCCACAGGGTCAGCCGGTTCCGGCATCTCGGCGAGCCGCGCGCGCCGGATGAGGTAAATGAAAAACGCCGCGAAGCTCGCGAGCACTCCGACGACCACGATGAGCAGCGTGATGACGCCCATGTTGGTCGCCACGGCCATCGGTGAATCGTTCTGGCCGAAACAGACCGGGCACGCCAGAGCCGCTCGTGGCACCGTCAGCGCGATAAGGGTAAACAGGATCTTGCGCATGTTCACAAGTTCTTCGTCTTCCGCTGGAACCGCGCGCCGTACACGGCGAGCGCCGCGCCGCTCGCCACGCACACCAGGCTGGTCACGGCGAAGCGCATTTCGTGGGCCAGGCGGTACTGCCCGCCGGCCCATGCGGCAAAGAACGCCGCGAGCACGACTGACAGCGCAATGAACAGCAGGTGAAAGCGACGCAGCGACATCTCCGTCCCCTAGTGTTCGGCCACGGCGGCTGCCGAGGGCGCGTGGATCGGCTTGCCGATGGTGTTGCTCACGGTCAAGAGCGGCACCGACAGCAGTACAACGAAGAAAGCCGCCGTCAACAGCAGCGCCCAGTAGATCCAGCGCTTCTCGTGCGACAGATGCATGAAGACCGCCGCGACCATCGACGCCTTCAGCGTCGCGATCATGAGCGCGACGGTGATGGCCAGCGGTATCGCGAGATGAATCTGGTTCACCGCGACGGTGATGGCGGTGAAGACGAGCAGCGCCGCCCCCACCATCATGTAGGTGCGGACGCTCTTCTTGATCTCGGCCGCGTCTGAATGCATCTCGTTTACCCTTACAACAAATACAAGACCGGGAACAGGAAGATCCACACCAGATCGACAAAGTGCCAGTACAGCCCGGTGTACTCGATGCGGTTGGTAAACTGCTCCGGCTTGGTCTTCCACATCTTCGCGCCCGGGCCGATGAAGTAACCCATCACGATCATGCCACCGACAATGTGCAACCCGTGCAGGCCGGTCAGCGTGAAGTAGATGGCCAGGAACGTGCTGTGCCAGGGCCCTTCACCTCTCGTGAGGTGACCCGAGTACTCGAAATACTTGTTCACGAGGAAGAAGGCGGCCAGCACGAACGTGAGGATCAGGTACAGGCGGTGTTTGCCGTGGTCGTTGAGCTTGAGCGACGCCCACGCCATGACCATCGTGACCGACGAACTGATGAGGATCACCGTGTTGGCCGCCCCCAGCCACACGTTCAGCTCGCCGTGCGGCCACTCGACCGATCCCATCCGCAGGATGATGTACGAGGAGAACAGCGCCCCGAACAACATGACCTCAGAGGCCAGAAACAACCAGATGCCGAGCTTGCCGTTCGCCAGCCCGGTGTCGGGCCGCGTCTCGACTGTATAGGGAATGTTCATCGGCCCTTCTCCGACTTCTCAGGCTCGAACTGCGGCGTGAAGTCGTTTGGGGCTCCCGGTACGCTGTATTCGTACGGCCCGCGGTAGACGATCGGCTCGGTGAGGAAGTTGCCATGTCCGGGCGGCGACGGCGCCGACCATTCGAGCGTCGTCGACTGCCAGGGGTTCCTGTCGACCTTCTTCCCCCACTTGATGCTCACGAAGAAGTTGACGATGAAGGGCAGCTGGAACAGACCCATCGTCCACGCCGCCATGCCGATGTACAGGTTCAGCTCGAGCGGAAGCCCCGCGTTGTGCGTGTACAGCGCGCCGCCATCGTACATCCGCCGATTCATGCCAGCCAGACCCTGGATGAACATCGGCATGAACACGATGTTGATGCAGATGAACGAGCCCCAGAAATGAATCTTGCCGAGCGTCTCGTTCATCATCCTGCCCGTCGCCTTCGGGAACCAGTAGTAGATGCCCGCAAAGAGCGCGAAAATGGTGCCCGGTGCGACCACGTAGTGGAAGTGGGCGATGACGTAGTACGTGTCGTGCAGGGGGATGTCGGTCACCGCGAGGCCGAGTGGCAAGCCCGTCAGCCCGCCGATGCCGAACATCGGTAGGAACGCCAGGGCGAACAGCATCGGGGTATTGAAACGCATGGAGCTGCCGTACAGGGAGAGAAGGAGCGCCGTGAGGATGACCACCGATGGCACCGAGATGATCATCGTCGTCGTCTGAAAGAACGTGCTCATGACCGTGCCCATGCCGGTCATGAACATGTGGTGCGCCCAGACGATGAACGACATGAAGCCGAGGAAGATGATCGAATACACCATCGCTCGATAGCCCCAGAGGGGCTTCCGCGTGTTGTTGGCGATGATCTCCGCGACAATGCCCATCGCGGGAAGAATCAGCACGTACACCTCGGGATGGGCCAGGAACCAGAACAAGTGCTGCCACAGGATGGCATTCCCGCCACCAGCGACGGCGAGCGGCTTCCCGGCCACGACGAGACCACTCGGCAGGAAGAAGCTCGTGCCCGCGAGTCGATCCATCAGCTGCAGGACGCCGGCCGCCTCGAGCGGAGGGAATGCCAGGAGCAGGAGGAAACCTGTGACGAACTGCGCCCAGCAGAAGAACGGCAGGCGCATGTAGCTCAGGCCCTTCGCTCGCAGCTGGATAATCGTCACGAGGAAATTCAAGGCGCCCAGAAGTGACGACGTGATGAGGAAGATCATGCCGATCAACCACATGGTCTGGCCCGCTGAAATCACGGCCAGCGGGGGATACGAGGTCCAGCCCGACTGAGCCGCCCCCACGCCGCCATCCCAGGTCTGGAAGAAGCTCGTGAGCATCACCACGCCACCGAGGAAGTACACCCAGTAGCTCATCATGTTGATCTTGGGGAACGCCATATCGGGGGCGCCGATCTGGAGCGGCATCACGAAGTTGCCGAAGCCGCCGACCGCGAGCGGCACGACCCCCATGAACACCATGATCGTGCCGTGCATGGCGCCCAGCTGGTTGTAGAACTCAGGGAGCATGATGCCCTGGGGCGCCCGGGCGTCGCCGAGCCATTGGCCGATGAGCGGAATGGGCGCGCCGTTATAAGCAAGCTGCCACCGCATGATCATCATCAGGGTGAAGCCAAAGAGCAGAAAGAGCAAACCGGTCAACGCGTACTGAATGCCGATGACCTTGTGATCCACCGAAAAGATGTACTTTCGCCAGAATCCAAGCTCCTCATGCGCATGTTCGTCCGCATGCCCGTGCGCGGTTGTTCCGATGGTCGCCACGTTGTCCAACGCAGGGCTCCTTTACTCGTTTCAGTGGTTCAGGTTCTCGACCGGAT
>JAHFUL010000095.1 GCA_023265155.1 Acidobacteriota bacterium | reverse complement strand
TCCGCGACGGCCAATGGTTCACGAACACGTTCAACTCCTCGCCGGTGGACTTGAGGGTCAGCCTCACCTGGAAGATGTCGCGCGTCGGAAATCGGAAGTGAACCAGGTGGCCCTGGATGTCTTCAGCGGGCGGGTCCTCGAACACGTCTGCCGAATAGATCAAGGAACAGTCGATGCCGCGGATGTCGGGGGACTCGACATGGGCCAGGCGATAGTCGGCGCGTCCGATCTCGGCGATCAACCGCTCCATCACGCCCTTGTTTTCCACCTCGCACACACCCAGCACGTCGGCACCTGTGCTGCCGTGCATCTGCTTGATGATCTTGGCGACGTTGGCCACCTTGATGTCGAACACCTCCTCTGTCCATCCCTGGGCGGGGGTAAACTCCAGATCCGCGGCGATCGACGACGCTATTGTGTCGAACAGGTTCTCGACGTTCCAAAACGCGACCTTGATCTCGGCCATATCACCTCTCCAAGCTTTAGATTAGCTGTCGCTGGCGAGTTAGCCCACTACCGCTCACGGGGCACACTTGACAGGTCAGCGGGGTCGTAGTGCCTGCCCCAGATTAGACACTGTTCTCAGCGAGGCCCATGACGAGACGGTCCAACCGCCGTTCATCGTGGATCGCGCCAGGATTCGGCGCGGTCCGGTTTTCGCCGGACCGTCCGAGCAGGAGAAAGAGACCCAGCAACACGATCAACAGTGCCAGCACGATGGCAACGGCAATCCCGCTCCTCCTCGAGGATCGGCGGCCGGATGAAGCCGCCGGCTTGAACTGCGGATCGGTGGTGGGCGTCCCGCACCGAAAGCAGATGAGCGCCTTCTCGGCGATCTCAGTGCCGCACTGGCGACAAGTCATGACCGTTCACGACCGCGCAGGCCAGGGTCGAATCAGCGGCCGGGCGGCAGCCATGACAGCCAGCGCCACGCCGAAGGTGCAGACAATCGTGGCACCGGTCGGGAGATCGAGCACAAGAGACATGTAGACGCCGAGCGCCGAGACGAGCGTGCCCATCGACCAGCCGATGGCCAGACGCTTGCCGATCGATTCCGCGTACAACATCGCGGCGACCGACGGAACGATCAGGTAGCAGAACACGAGCAGCACGCCGGCAATCGAAACCGACCTCGTAACGACAAACCCGAACGAGGCGTAGAAGAGAAAATCCCACCACCGGATCGAGATTCCCTGCGCTTCGGCCTTTGCCGGCTCCATCGAGATCATCAGGAAGCGGCGTCGAAACGCGAAATGAAACACGCTAATCGCGGCGTAGAGGAGCGCGGTCGTCAGCACCTCATTCCATGACACGGCCAGGATATTGCCAACGAGCATGTCCTTGAGATGCTCGCTTTCGGCAGTCGCCTTGCTCATGGCCAGAATCGTCGCCGCCGATGCCACGGCGTATGCGATGCCGATGATCGCCTCTTGAGGGATTCTCGCCCGACGGCTGCGGATGGTCGAAAAGAGGAAGGCGCCTATGAAGGTGAAAAGAAGGCTGACCCAGTACACGGTCGGCCCGTGGGGATCCCCCCCGGACATCGGCAGCAGCAAGCCAATCGTTCCCCCGAACGCCGCGATCTGGGCGAGCGAGAGATCGACGAAGATGACGCCCCGCTCGACGACATGCACGCCAAGGTAGGCGTGGATGCCGGCAATGACGAGGCTCGCCACAAAGGGCGCCGCAAGAAAACCAAGAACGGCAGTGTCCATCGTCGTGCCTCAGTGATCCGCAGCGGGCTTGGTGCCGGCCTGCTTCAACGCTTTCACCAGCAAATCGATGTTGTAGTCGAACAGCTTGAAATAATCGACGATGGTCTTCTCACCTCCGACCGACGGCGGCATGACCAGCAGCTGCCCGCCCGTTTGGCTCGCGATCGACTTCGGCGTCTTCTGATCGAAGTAGGGCTCCATGAGGATGATCTTGACCTGCTGGCGCCTCATCTCCTGAATCAGCTCGAGCGTATGGCTCGGCGACGG
Source organism: Acidobacteriota bacterium (assembly GCA_023265155.1). Classification (GTDB taxonomy): domain Bacteria; phylum Acidobacteriota; class Vicinamibacteria; order Vicinamibacterales; family CAVVIG01; genus JBGOTP01. The sequence continues at coordinate 5,957 of JAHFUL010000095.1, read as the reverse complement.
CGGGATGCCTGGCCGCGGCTCCACGTAGCCGATGACGTCGAGGCTGAACCGGTCCGCGAAATTCGGGAACGATCGGTGGTACGTGACAACCTTGAAACCCTTGTACGGCGCCATGGCGGCGAGCCAGCGCTTCTCGGCCTCGCTCAACCGGGTCGTGAAATCCGTGAGCCGCTGATCGAAATACGGTTTGTCAGCTGGGCGGAGCTGCGACAACTTGCCGGCGATCGCCTGGGCAATGACCTTCCCGTTCTCCGGATCGAGCCAGTAGTGTGGGTTCCCGAGTGGGTGCACGTCGCCCATCGCCCTCGTGATCTGGCCCTGCGGAATATCGAGAATGCGCGCGTTGACCGATGCGTCCAGATAGCCGTCCGCGCCAGGCTGAATCCTGGCGTTGCGGCTTTGCTGCACGAGCGGCGGCAGCCATCCGACCTCGAGCTCCCGGCCGACGACGACGAGCAGATCCGCGCGCTGGAGCTTCAGGATGAAGCTCGGCTTCGCTTCCACGAAATGGGGATCCTGATACCCGCGCGCGATGAAGTCCACGGCGACCCGATCGCCGCCCACCTCGCGTGCAATGGCCGCCAGATCTTCCGTGGTGGTCACCACGTTCGGCTTACCCTGGCCTCCGACCGGGCCGCCAAGAAGGAACGCGATCGCGACGAGCCCGACTGCGAATGCATGGCGTTTCATGACATTTCTCCAATGTTGCCTATTCCGAATTGGATCATCTGGTCATTGAGTCATTGAGTCATTGAATTGGGGAATCAACAATCAACCACTCGATGACAATCGGTGACCAAACGACCATCAATGACCAAATGACCCAATGACCAAATTCTCAAAAAGGATGAGCCCCGTGCGCGCCGATGTTGAACATGAACTGGAACAGGAGCTCGGTCGCGGTCGGCCCTTCCGCGTAGGTCGTCCGCCGGAGCTGACCTCGAATCTGGCTGAACTCGCTCGGCCAATAGGTCAGCGTCCACGATCCGCCAGTGTCCCTGAGCGAGGCATCGTCGGCACGATCCGAGCGATCGAACCTGACACCCGTGAACCAGCGCCGGCCCAACTGGTAGTCGCCCGAAACGAAGAGGCCGGTCGCGTCCTGACGCCCGTTCGGTTGTTCCCGGCGGCTCCAGATCACCTCGGAGCGCCCGATGAAGGACCGATAGATCGAGCGCTGCAACGGCCGCCAGCGGATCGTGGCATCGATCCCGTACAGCCCGGTCGTCAAGTCGGCGCCTTCGGTCAGACCGGAGCCATTGTGCCCATACGAGTACGACACGCCGAGATCCAGATTCGTCGACTCGGTGATGTCCTGGTATCCGCGCAGACGGCCCACGTAACTCAGATCGCTGCGCCGGTTCGACACGAAGATGTCGTTGACGTCGCCACGGAACACCTGTCCCGTTGCTTCCAGGAAGACCCAGGGATTCGGGATCAGACGCGCGACCGACAGGCCGGCGTCGCTGAGACCCTCTTCGCCGCCGACCAGGTTGCCGGTCACGAGCGGACGATCGATCCAGGGAATCTGGTGCGAGTGAGAGGCGTTGATCCGGCCGAACGCCGAGCGGAACTTGCCGACCCTTGCGAGCAGGCCGCCGGGCAGCGTGGGAAAGGTGACGAACCCTTCTTCGAGATCGACGCCTTGCTCGCCAAAGGCCAGAAAGAAGTCGGCGCGTGCATACGGATCGACGATGGCTTGCAGGGACACTTCAGATTCAGGCATCTGCAGGACCGGCTCCGGCTTGACCTCGTTCTTTCCGGACGCACCGAGGAAGTTGCCGATCACGGCCACGTCAGGATTGAAGATCTTCGACGCGGCGGACACGTTCCCGTACACCGGCAACGCCCCGCTCGGTCCGCCAGCACCTGCCGCGCCCTGTGGCACCTCCGCAGTCGGCTGCGCGGGGGCCTGCGCAGGAGCCGTGACTTGTCCGCCACCCATCGCCACGAGCCTCGATTCGAGCGCGGCGAGCCTGGCCTCGAAATCCTTTCTCAGCTGCTCCATTTCCTGCCTGATGGCCTGCGCTGTGGCGGAATCCTGGCGCGGCGTTTGACCCGCAGCCAGCGAGATCCCTGTCAGAGATACGCCGATAAACAGCGCAAACGTGCGCGAACGAGACGCCCGCATAGAGCCTCCTTGGTGCCTTGCAGCCATGCGCAAGGTCACCGCGTCTTCACTGAGTTTCAGATCGCTTCACGGGCGGAGTCCTCTGAGGCGCGCCCGAACGAAGCATCCACGCTCAGGCGGACGGCGGAGGCGAGCGGTCCCTGGTGCGGACCGGAAGGAGAACGCTTTCTGAGGCGATATGAAGAGCGACGATCCGGCCGGCGTCCGTCAGGTAGCAGGCGCCGGCCGGAGTCGTCGTGCGGGGCTCGGAGCCGAGAGGGCTCAGCGCGCACGATGTGCAATGTTGTGGCGTCTTGAAATGGCAGATGAGGTCGTGGTGCTCGAAGTCGACGGTCACCAGGAACAGTGTGTGCAGCACTGCACCCAGCAACGCCAGCCGGCTCAGTCGCGCGCCGCGCTTCAAGACCATCTCGATCCGATGATAGCGCAAGTCCTTCAGTGTTTTCCCCGCCTTGTCGAGGCGCCCTCCGGGCTCACGAGTTGGCCGCTCACGAGCGCGAGCGACGCCAGGCCGTAGACGTCACGAGGCCGCTGGTGCACGACGACGCGCGGCAGACGCGGAAATCGGTGCTCGATCTCTCGAAGATAGACGGTTTCCTGCGCCTTGCGCGACTGGTAGAACTCCCCCTCCAAGCCTTCCGGCAGCACGCGATTGACGATCAGCCCTCCGACGTCGACGCCCGTCTCGGCCAGCTGATCCGCCGCCCGCGCCGTCTCTTCGATCACGAGCCGCTCGGGCACCGAGACGAGCACGAACGACGTGCGCCGGCGGTCGGTGATGATCGTTCTCAGTCGGGACAGCCGCTCGTGACGCCGCTCGAGCGCCTCCAGCACAGGGTCGGCGGCGGCCGCCGCTTTCCGCGTCTGTTCCACGCCGCGATCGAGCTCGAGAATGGCGCGCCGGTGCCTGATGAGCGCCTGAATCCATGTCGTGATCGCCTCCGGCATCCGCAGCAATTGCATGGTGTGACCGGTGGGCGCGGTGTCGAATACGATCGTGTCGTACGCGCCAGCGCGGTTCACGATCAGATCGATCATACGGTCGAGCAGCGCCACTTCGAGCAACCCGGGCGACGCCGCGGCCATCTCGATCTGCGAGTGCGCCTGCCGAACGACGCTCGGGCTGAACATCCGCTGGATGTCCTGCTTCACGCCGGCGACGTACCGGGCCGCCTCGCCCTCGGCGTCGATCTCGAGCGCCGAGAGACCCGGTTGCAGCTCGCGCTCAGTCGATCCAATCGGTGTTTCGAAGATATCCGTCGTCGAATGCGCCGGATCGGTGGAGACGAGGAGCACGCGATGGCCCAGCCGGCTCGCGGCGAGAGAAAACGCCGACGAGCACGTGGTCTTTCCGACGCCGCCCTTGCCCCCGAAGAACACGACCTGTTGGTCGAGGAGCGAATTCAGCAGCACGGGAGACTGCCGATCGGCGAGTGCTCGATTCCCATGCGACGATGCCAGACGTGGAACTGCTCGAGGAGGTACGGGTACACCTCGAGCAGGTACAGCGTGGCCGGGTTGGGAAGCGCCGTCGCCTCCATGAAACAAAGAAGGAGAAAGAGGTCGTTCAGCTCGGCCGTCTGCTGGCGCATCTCGAGCTCGTACCGGCCGAAGGCCGCGCCCCTCAGGATGTCGGCCAGGTGCTGCCGGTACTCCGAGAAATGATCCTGCCAGCTCACCGGCCGACCATGATTCTGACGCGAAACGCCGTGCCGCCCAGATCGGTCTCGTTGAGCTCCTTCGAGATGCCCGCCGATCCGATGATGTCGCTGATGCTCGTCTTGTGGACGTCGGCGCTGATGCCCACCCAACGCATGACCCGGACTTCAGCGCCGGCCAAGAGGACGAACCCGTTCTTCCGCACATCCACGTTCTCGTCCGGCGTCGAGAAGGTCGACGTCTCCTCGTACCGATAGGACCCGAATCCCAGGCCGGCGTACGGAATCACCCGGCGCCATTCGGTCAGCCGGTACCCGCCCGACACTTCGACGGGCGTGATGGTCGCGGTCAGCGGAATCCCGAGGCCGAATGTCTCGCCGCCAGCTCGAAACACGCGCTCGCCGGTTTTCTCGAACCGGGAGAAGCCGAGCTCCGCGAAGAAATTGCGGTGGACGACCACGTCCGCGCCACCGCCTCGAAACGGCTGTACCGACTCGCCGAACACGGCCTCGAAGGTCTGTTTCGCTGCGAACGATTGCTGGCCGAACATCACGAACCCACGCGGCGAAATCTCCGGATACCCTTCGCGCGGGGCGGGCGGCGCGGGACGCCGGACTTGCGCCAGAGCGGAGGCGGCCGGGCCGAGTGTCAGGGCAAGAAACAGGATCGAACAGGTCGTGCGTCTCATCTCGATAGTCCCAGCCCGCGCAGCGTGTTGCGCGCGTTGATCTCTCCAAAACCAAATTCATTGTCGCGCCCGGTGCCGCCGCGATCGGTCGCGAAGCGTTCGAGCGCGCTCTCGATCGCCGCGGGGCTCGTGATGCCTTGCTGAATCAAAAGCGCCGCCAGACCAGACACGTGCGGCGTCGCCATCGATGTGCCCTGAAAGGGTGTGACCTCGAAGATATCGAACCGCGGCGCTCTGTACTGTGCCGGCGCCAATTCGAAGGTGTCCACAAAGTCCAGGTCGTACGTTTGTTGAAAGACCGCGCCGTTGGCGCCGAACCCGCGCGACGATCCGCCGGGCGCCGAGAGCTCGACGTACGAGCCGGTCGTCGAATAGAAAGACCGGTTGTGCAGCTGATCGAGCGCGCCGACGGACACGGCGCCGTCCACGCGGGAGGCGATTTCCGCGACCACTTCCACGGGATTCCCGTCTTCGAACCCGTTACCAGCGGCAATCGCGATAAAGGCGCCCCTCCCGACAGCATATCGGATGGCGTCCTCGAGGACGGGAGCGGGCGGCCCGGATCGCCCGATGCTCATGTTCAGGACCTTGGCGCCGTTGTCCACGGCGTACCGGACTCCGCGCGCCACCGTGTCGTCGGTGCCTTCGTTGGGCGACGAGAAGATGAAATCCCACGTGCTGTCGATCACCTTGACCGGCATCAGACGAACGTTGAACGCGACGCCAGCCGTGCCGACGCTATTGTTCGTGAGCTGTCCGATCGTCCCACTGACGTGCGTCCCGTGCCCGTCGGTGTCGATGGGCAGGTTGTCCTCCCAGATGAAGTCGCGGGGCGCCACGAAACGGTTGGACCCGCTCAGATCGGGCGCCGCCGCGAACGGTACGTCGATCACACCGAGCGCCGGATAGGGAATGCTGCTTCCGTTCGAGAAGATGACACGGAATGCTCGCGCGTTGTAACGGACGAGGGTGTTCTGGAACGCGATGCCGGTGTCGAGCACGGCCACGATCACAGACGAGGTGGCGCCGGGCTGGATGTCCCAAGCCCGCTCCATATCGATCGCCCGCATGTTCCATTGCAGGCTGTAGAGCGGATCGTTCGGCACCAGATACGGATGCAGGCGATACGCCGCTTGCGCGTACTCGACCTCGGACCTGCCAGCAAACGCCCGGGCCGCGGCCTCCGGATCCTCGGCCGGATCCAGTTCGACGACGTCGAAGTTTGCGTACGGCTGACGAGGCCTGGCCGATGCCGTTCGCGAGACCGACGACAGCGCCGAGAGGCGGGCGTTGGCCGGCGCGCTCTCGCGGAATTTCACGATGACGCGGCCCGGAACGTACGCTGCGCCAGACGGACCGGTCCGATCGGCGTCGACCGTGTTCCCGGCGAACGCCCGAACCGCGCCGCCGCTCGTTCGAGGCGCGCGGACATCGTCGGGCGTCAGCCCGCGGTCGACCGGCCCGGACGACTGCATCTGC
>JAHFUL010000094.1 GCA_023265155.1 Acidobacteriota bacterium | reverse complement strand
GGGGGGAAAAGGGGCGAGGCCTGACTTCTTCCTAGACCCCGATCTCCGACAGCTCCTTGAACTGGCCCGTGCTGTCGCCAATCTTGTCGGTCGGCACGCCCATGAGATTCAGGAGCGTGAGCTGCAGGTTCGTCAGCGGCGTGTGTTCGGGATACACGAGGTGACGGCCACCTTTCAGCGCGCCGCCGCCGCCGCCCACCACGAGCGTGGGGAGCGGGCCATGCGAGTGACGGTCGCTGTTGCTGATGCCCCCGCCGTACAGCAGGATCATGTTGTCGAGCAGCGAGCCCTCACCATCGGGCGTGTTGTTCAGCTTCTCCAAATAGTCCGTGAACAGCTTCAGGTGGTACTGCTGAATCTTGACGCACTTTTCCATTTTGACCGGATCGTTCTGATGGTGCGTCACGGGGTGATGCGGCTCGGGCACGCCGATCTGCGGATACGGCCGCGGGCTCTGCTCGCGCCCGTACATGAACGTGATGACGCGCGTGATGTCGGCCTGATACGCGAGGAGCTGCAGGTCGTAGAGCAGATGCGCGTGCTCGTCGAAGCTCTCGGGAATGCCCGCGGGCCGCGTGAGGTCGGGGACCTCTTTGTCTCTCTGCTCTTCGGTCTTCTGGATCCGCCGCTCCACGTCGCGCAGCGAGGTCAGGTAATCGTTCACGCGCGTGTTGTCCGCGGCGCCGAGCCGCCGCTGCAGCTGCTTCACGCGGTCCGTCACCGAATCGAGAATGCTGCGGTCCTGGCGCAGCCGCGCCGCGCGCACCTTCGGATCCGTGCTGTCGGTTGCGCCGAACAGCCGCTCGAACACCACGCGGGGATTGTTTTCGGTCATCAGCGGCAGCGTCGGCGTCAGCCACGAAATCGTGCTGCTGTAGGCGCAGCTGTACCCGACGTCGCACGATCCGACGATGCTGTTGTCGTCCATCTGCAGCTGAAGTGACGAGAGCTGCGTGTCTTTCTCGAAGGCCCTCGCGGCAATCTGGTCCATCGAGATGCCGCCCTGAACGACCGTGTCGGATTTCTTGACGTGAACGCCGCTCAGGTACGCGCCGCACGCCCGCGAGTGATCGCCTCCACCGTCACCGAGCGCTTCGGCCAGATCCATGAAGAGACCTGTCACGACCGTCACCTTGTCCTTGAACGGCTGCAGGCCGGCAAGCGTCGGCGACAGCTCGAAGTTCGCCCCCACGCCTTTTGGCAGCCACTTCTCGTAGATGACACCGTTTGGATGGTAGACGACGCCCAGGCGACGGACAGCCTTTGCGGGCGTCTGTGCCACAGCCGTCAGCGCCGGAATCATCGCGTCGAGCAGCGGGAGCGCGACGGTCGCACCCAGGCCGCGAAGGATCGTTCGACGCGAGATCGCCTTCTTCATGATGATCACGAGCCTGTCCTCCTCATCCGAAACGGGGCGCTCTTGACGAGCGCAAGAATCGTCGACGACCAGTGGTAGTCGTCCGCGGCCGAGGCCCTCGCGATTCCACGTATCGCGGGTGCATCGTAATATTCCAGTCCACGGCCGATGCCGTAGGTGAGCAGTTTGGCGGCCACGGTCCTGACGAACTGTTCTTTCTGCGCGACGAGCGCCCGACGCAGCGCCACAGGGCCGTCGACCTTGGTCCCGTCGAGCAGCACGCCGGACGGATCGATCGGCGTGCCCGCATCGGTGGTGCGCCACCGGCCGAGCGCATCGAACTGTTCAAGACTCAGCCCAAGCGGGTCCATCCGCGCGTGACAGCTGGCGCAGACGGGATTCGTGCGGTGCAGCTCGAGCATTTCGCGCACGGGCCGGGGTTTGCCGTCTTTGCTGGTCTCTTCAAGCGCCGGGACATTAGGCGGCGGCGCGGGCGGCGGCGCCGCCAGGATGTTTTCCAGCAGGTATTTCCCCCGGATGGTGGGCGCCGTCCGCGTCGAGTACGACGTCACCGACAGCACGGCGGCTTTGCCGAGCAGGCCGAAGCGGTTCTCGTCGGTGAGCGTGACGGGCCGGAAATGACTTCCGTACACGCCCGGGACGCCGTAGTGGCGCGCGAGCTGTTCGTTGAGAAATGTCTGGTCGGACGTCAGTAAGTCGACGATGCTCCTGTCTTCTTTCAGCTGAGCGTCGAGAAACAGCTCCATCTCTCTGACGAACGCCACGCGCAGGTTGTCGTCGAACCAGGGAAACTTCTGATTCAAGTCCGGCGTCAGCAGCGCGAGGTTCCGCGTCTGCAGCCACTCCCCGAAAAAGTTCTGAACGAGCGCTGTCCGTGCACGCGGGTCGGCGAGCATGCGCCGTACTTCGCGCTCGAGCACTGCCGGCTCGTGCAGCTTTCCGCGGATGGCTGTGTCGAGGAGCTGATCGTCGGGGATGCTGCTCCACAGGAAAAACGACACGCGCGACGCCAGCTCGACATCGGGCAGCTCGTAGGCCGTTCCGGTGGCCGAGCGGGCCGGATCGGCCTCAATCCGGAACAGGAAGTCGGGACTCACCAGGAGGCGCTCGATGCCCGCGCGAATTCCCGCGTCGAAATCCCCCTGCGCCCGCGCGGTCTGATAGAAGCTGACGAGCGTCTGGATGTCGTCGTTCGTCAGAGTGCGGCGATAGGCGCGCCGTGCGAGCGTCGTCAGAATGTTCGTCGCGCACGCGGTCTCGCGGTTGCTCACGGGCTGGCAGACGAAGAGCCGCCGGCGGCCGGGCGACTCCTGCGAGACCCGGCCGTTGTACGGACCTCCAATCAGCAGCGCCGAAATCATCAGCGGGTTATCGGCCTTGTTCGTGTGTTCGCGGCTCCAGATCGGAGTCGCATTCGGTCCCAATCCTTCGAGCTCGACGTTGTCCAGCTTGACGAGGGTTGCAACCGCTTGCCGCATGCCCGCCTTGACTGGCGCTCGAATCTCGAGATTCTCGTCCGCGGTGGACAGGGGATTCCCGGCCTTGGCGTAATTACCCCCAACGTCGCCGGGTCCCATGAACTCCGGCGTGCCGCCGATCGACATCCGGCCGACTCGTACTCCGTCGACACGAATTTCGATGTCGTTCGGCCACTGCAGTCCGCGGATGATCCCGGTGTCGGTTCTGTCGAGGCGAATCTTGAAGACGTACTCGCCGTCGACCGGAAAATAGTGGCGCGCGACAATTCCGCCGCGCGTGCCGAGCGGAAACTCCTCCCCGAGCCTCTCGTTCTGCCGCAGCCAGGTCGACTCGTTCGCGTTGTCCTTCAGCGCCGTATAGCGCTCGAACCCTGCGGGAACAGCCGGGTCGCCCACCGCGAGGCGCGCGATTCTTGCCGCTGCCGAGAGATACCGATCGAGCAGCGCCGGTTGGATGGACAGCGCGTCCGCGTTGGTCGAAAACCCATGGGCCTGTTCGTCGGGCGGCAGCATCGCATTCACGTCGATTTCCACACCGAACAGGTCGCGAACCGCGTTGCCGTACTCGGTGCGATTGAGCCGATGGAGCTCGGCCGGCCGGCCTGGATTCACACGTGCCGCAGCGGCACGATCCAGCTCCGACTCGAGCCAGGTCGCGACGCGGTCGTAGGTCGCATTATCGGGACGCTTCGCGCCGCCCGGAGGAGGCATCGTGCGGCTCCGAAGCTTGACGACGACCTTTTCCCATTCTTCGGCCGAGTTCGACACGTGGTCGACATCGACCGTGTCGAGCATGAAATTCGCGGTCTTGAGGCGTTGGTTATGACAGCTGACGCAGTACTGATTGACAAGCTCGCGAGCTGGCGTCTGCAGGACGTTTGCCGGGTTTACCGGGTTTGCCGGCGCGCGCGGTGCGCTCGCCTGTGTTCCGGCCTGGTCCGCCGACATCGTCGCCGAGATCGCTGCGGCCAAGACGATTGAGCCGCAGCCGAAGATCGGCGTGAACCGTTTCTGGCGTGTTCGCATCGTCACTCCGGGCGGCACCGATTCTGCGCCTGACAGGGATGACCGAGCGTTCGATCCGCGCCGAGCTCGAGCAGCATATCGGCGCCCGCCTTGTTGTACAGCACGCCGCCAAGACGATCGCCGAACCCCGAAGCGGCGAGGTACGGCGTGACGCCTGCCTTATTGACGGTGTTCACCTTGGCGCCTTTGGCGACGAGCAGCGCGAGCATTCTGTTCCAGCCCCGATAGGCTGGACCAAAGAGCGCGTTCTCGTCGTAGGTGCTCACGGCCTTCGGATCGACGCCCAATTCGAGCAGGAATTTCACCGCCTCCAGGGCCCGGTCCTCGTCGTCGATGATTTCGCCGATGCCTCGATTGAGACCGGTAGCCGCGAGGATCGCATTGGAATTGGTCCTCGTCACGAGATGCGGATCCGCGCCGGCGGCGAGGAGGATTTTCATCATCTCGATATCGGCGGCATTGGCCGCGACGATGAACGCTGTCGCGCCGAGTGCGTCGCTGTAACCGCCGGTTCCCGTGCCGCCGTATGTGGGCGGCCGAGTCGTCATCTGCAGATTCGGGTTCGCGCCGTGCGCCAACAGCGCCTTGACCAGCTGCAGTTTGGCGCCGCGATCCGGTATGCCGCCAACCGGATCGACGAATCCGTAGACAGGATTCGCCAGTCCGTTTTCCCACGTGCCCGCCGCCCAGAACAGAGAAGTAAACCCGGCAGCGTTGATGTTGGGATCGGCCCCGCGATCCAGCAGGAACAGCGCGAGCGGTACTTCACCTCGGACGGTGGCCACGAGCAGCGGCGTGCTGCCAGGAAAGTTCGCGCCTTGACGCGCGACGGCGCCTCCCGCCCGTGCTCCTCGCGCGGGTTCCGGGTCGGGCTGCGATGTGATGTTGACGTCAACGCCTGCATCCAACAGGATCCGCGTCGACGCCATGTCGCCGGCCCGCGCGGCAAAATGCAGCGCGGTGAATCCCAGTTTCGTGTGCGCCCCGAGATCGGCGCGCGCCTCGATGAGCGTGTGCAGAACGTTCGGATGTTGCTCGGCGGCGGCCCACATCAGCGCGGTTTGATTCTGCGTCGGCTCTTTGGCGTTGACCTCCGCGCCACCGACGAGCAGCGTGCGAACGGCATCGGCCGCGCCCGTTCTGGCGCATGTCATCAAGGGCGTTTCGCCCGTGCCGATCGGCGCGTTCGGACTGGCACCGGCTTTCAGAAGCGCATCGACCAACGCGGCGTTTCCGTTGGTGCATGCCTGGGAGAGCGGCGTCATGCGCAGATCGTTCGCGGCGTTGGCATCGGCGCCGGCTCTGATCAACAGCGCTGCCGTCGGGAGATCGTTCCAATGCGCGGCCCACAGAAGCGCGGTCGATCCATCCTCGGATCGCACATTGGCATCGGCGCGCTTCGCCAGCAGCGTACGCACCTGCTGCGTGTCCTGATTTTTCATGGCGTCGACAAGCCGCGGGTCGTCGTTTCCGGCGTTGCCGGCGTTGCCGGCAGCTGCGCCGACCAACGTCAGCAGCGTCAGTGACAACGCCAAGAGAGGGCCTGACCGAGTGCGCTGGTCTGGCATATCGATCCTTCTTTGAAGACGTGCGCGTTTGAGTCAGCTTACCAGAAGCCAGGCGCCCCGGGGTTCGCGTTTTCGCGCAACTATTTGAAGTTCTCGACCAGCATCAAATCCGCCCGACGGACAATAGGCCGGATTAGAGGCCCCTGGTCAACAGATCGCCCCGTTATGGGACGCGCAGGCCCGAGGGCCCCCAGACAGACAGCCTCCCAGACAGCCCTCGATTCGATTCAGGCGCGTGACCAGAGCCTGCTGTTGTTCCTCGTCCAACGTCCGCACTCGTCCAATCTGGATCTACGATTCCATGTAGTAGAACTGCGCTGGTGGCTGACTGCACGCTCTGTCCTTCAATACGACGGACGTCGTTTCGTGTTTAGCCGGGTCGCGGAAGATTCGTGCAAGCGATTCTTTGGCCGAATCCAGAATCTTGGACAACGATAGAGGCGTGCCTCGAATACACAGCGTCGGCGTGATCGGTGCCGGCACGATGGGTGCGCAACTTGCGGCGCATGCCGCCAACGCGGGGCTGGCGGTGGTCCTGCTCGACGTCACCGCGGATGCTGCGACACGCGGCCTCGAGCGGGCCCGGGCGTTCAAACCCGGTCCGTTTTTTGTTCAGGAATCGATCGCTCAGATTCGAACCGGCTCCCTGGATGAGTTGAGCACGTTGTCCCACGCTGACTGGATCGTGGAGACGGTCGTCGAGAACCTCGAGATCAAGCGCGGGCTGGCCGCCCGCATCGACGAGATCCGGGCGACCCATGCCGTTGTCTCGACCAACACGTCGGGGCTCTCGGTCGCGTCCATTGCCGAAGGCCGATCAGCGTCGTTCCGGGCGCATTGGCTTGGTACGCACTTCTTCAATCCGCCGCGGTACCTGCACCTGCGGGTGGGCTCACTGCTCCGAACGACCCTGGCGCCAACGATCGAGTATTCGAAGCGCGTCGCTTCCGAGATCGCCTACTCGACGGAAGACGTGGATCGCGCGCTGCGCTGGGGATTCGGCTGGGAGCTCGGACCGTTGGAGACTCTGGAGCCGAGTGGGCAACCGGGACATCCTTCGGCCCGGCGTGAGCGTCGAGTCCTCCGTGCCAGACCCGGAGCCAGCCTCCTCGACCTTGGCGACGGCGTCCTCTGCGTGCAGTTCCATTCGAAGATGAACGTAATCGGCGGGGACGCCATCGAGATGCTCGTGGCCGGCACTCGCGAAGCGGCTGCGAACTTCGAGGCGCTCGTCATCGGCAACGACGCCGACCAGTTTTCAGCAGGAGCGAATCTCATGCTGCTCCTGCTCGAGGCGCAGGAGGAGAACTGGGACGAGATCGATCGCATGGTGCTCGCGTTCCAGGACGCCACGCAGGCGCTGAAGACGTGCCCGGTCCCTGTAGTCGCCGCGCCGGCCGGTCTCACGCTCGGCGGCGGGTGCGAGATCTGTCTGCACTGCGATCGGGTGCAGGCCGCCGCGGAAACCTACTTCGGGCTGGTGGAGACGGGAGTGGGGCTGATTCCGGCAGGCGGGGGGACCAAAGAGATGCTGCTCCGCTCAGCCGGCAGCGGGATGGAACTGCCGACCGTGTTCGAATCGATCGGCTTCGCCAAAGTGTCGACGAGCGCTGCGGACGCCAGGAAGCTTGGCTACATGCGAGACATCGACGGACTCACCATGAATCGCCGGCGGGTCCTGGATGACGCCAAGAACGTGGCGCTGGCGCAGCGCCGCGGCCGGTGACAGCGCTCCGCCCCATTCGACGGGCGTGGTTGTCGGCGGCCCGGACGCGTACGCCGCTCTGTCGCTTGGTGTTCACCTCGCTCATCGCGCCGGCCGCATCAGCGACCATGACGCGCTGATTGGTCGAAAGCTCGCGTGGGTGTTGTCCGGCGGCGGCGTTCCGCACCGGACGACGGTGACCGAGCAGTACCTGCTGGACCTGGAACGCGAAGCATTTCTGAGCCTGTGTGGAGAGCCCAGGACGCAGGACCGGATCGCGTTCATGCTGAAGACCGGCAGGACGTTGAGGAACTGATTTCATCTGGCGAATTGTCGATGGAGCCTCTATCATGCGGCAGTCCCATCGCCCGCCAGGCATCCAAGCGGGTGTCCTGAGTTTGAGAGGTCCGCGTGGAGCCAGTGCCCCAAGGGGTCCGTTCACAAGAAGGAGAGTAGACGATGGCGGTGAATGCATTCCTCAGTTTCTTCAACAAGGTCGACGGCGAGTCAATTCAGAAGGGCAAGGAAAAGTGGATCGAGATTCAAGGCTGGGAGTGGGATGTCGAGGCTGAAACCAGCTGGACCAAGGGCGGCGGGGCGAGCGTCGGCAAGCCCAACCCCGGCAGGATGACGTTTGAGCATTATTTCGACACCTCGTCGACGGTGGTCCTCGGCTTCATCTGCACCGGCAAGGCCTTCCCGAAGGCGGAGGTTCAGATGATGAAGACCACCGGCAAGGGCAGCCCCGAGACCTACTTCACGATGACGATGGAGGGCATCTTCCTCA
>JAHFUL010000023.1 GCA_023265155.1 Acidobacteriota bacterium | reverse complement strand
TCGGGAGGCAGGGGGAGATCCTGCTTGCGGACATTCAGTTGGTCTTGGACGAAGACCCATCGGCGCCCGTCGTGCAACAACTGGCCGCGCGCTGGGTAGGCTTAATCCAGGCGGTGAATGGAACGGCCGTTCCGCTTCCCGTGCTCATCCGCTGCGGCCAGGCCACGTTGCGGAAGTTCGAGAAGCGGTCGCCGCAAATTGCGTTGTCTCCCTGGGGGCGGGGGATGAATCTCATGGCGAGGGCGGTGGCCGTCCACGGTCCTCCCCCGCTCGCCGACTGAGGTTACCGGCGCCGACGCCCGCGGATCACCAGGATTGCGCCACTGAGCAGCGCCAGCGCCGTGACACCGGTCGCAGGACTGAGCTCCGGAGCGTGGCGGCGCCACGCGCCTTCGCCCCCTGCGTCTCCACCGTTGGCGTTTTGCGCGTCGCTGACGCTCGCCATCCCCATGACCAGCGCGCAGACAGCGAACAGTCTCACAAACCACTGGGTTCTCTTGCTCACGCTCGGACCTCCGGAGGGATGCAGATAGATCGTAGGATCGATAGATATATGAGTGACGGCGAAAACTCAGCAAGAACCCGGCCGGAGTCCTCGGGAAAGGACCCTTTCAGAACGCTAGGAAAACGTAAGGAATCTGATCGGAGCTCCCGGTCGGGGCTGCGCTGAGGAGACTTTTTGTCAAACAAGACCGGACGCGCGACTATCACGCTGGGCCGAGGCATTTCACCAGAATTGCCAGAAGCCTCCAAGGAGCACGACCGCGGCGACGAGAACGTTGGTCGTGGCGTGTGCGACGACGGCGTCGCCGATTGATCCCCGACGTTTCACGGCGACGGCGTAGACGAGCCCCGCCATCATCGCCGGCAGCCATCGCGCACCGTGAAGGGCGCCGAAGGCCGCCGAAGAAAGCACGATCGCCATCCAGGAGACCGACGACCATCTGACCGATTGGAACTCCTGCGAATCGAACTGCCGCAGCAGAAAGCCACGAAAGGCCAACTCCTCGGCAATCGGCACGGTGACCACCGCGCCGAGGACTCGAAAGAAGAGCCATGCAAGGTTCACAGTGGCTGGAGCCTGACTCAGCGCGAGCGGAATGCCGGCCTGCGCCCCGGGATTCACGAACGGTTCGAGGCCCATCCAGATGAGGAACACGAAGCCGCCGAGCGCGATCGACGTCCATCCGAACCGCCAGTTCAATGTGCGATAGCTCTGACGGAAGTACCAGAGAGCGGCGAGTGCGGCGACCACTCGGATCGGATACAGCCATTCGAAGTCTGTCGATGCGAGTTGAGCGACCATCGAGCCCGCCAGAATCGCCAGGAAGGGGATCACGTAGGCCGCAACTGGATTCGACCCATCTGAACGTGAAACGGGAGCGTGTGTCCCGTCCTTCAGAAGCCACGGTACTCGTCGAGCGGTCAGGCAAATCCCGAGCGCGACGGCGGTGAAGCCAACCCACCCGGCCTGTGTGTGGAATCCGCCGATCGCAATTTCGGGTGCGCCGGCGATGCCGATCAGCACGAGGGCCGCAACCCGGAGGCAATTCACCATCCAGATCGCGGCCAGGCCAATCGGGATGAGGACGAGGGCGTGTGGAAAGCGCCAGTCTGCGCGATGGAACCAGAGCCACGCGACAGTGAACACCAGCATGAGACCCAGGCCCTCGTAGCCTGAGCACTCCGCCGCGATTTCCACGTAAAAGGCCCGCGATCCAAGGACGAGGGTGCCGGAATCGGCGGTCAGGTCGGGCACAAGCGGATGAAGCAGCGCGTACGCCACCGCGAGCGTGCCCCGGCTCAAAGGCCGCCAGAGGTTCAACGACAGTTGACTGAACGCGTACGCCCCGACACTCACCAGGAGCGCGAAGACCACAACGTGACGCATGCTCCTGAACACTTGAAGCCAGAACGCGGCGGGCAGAAACGCCACGACCGCCAGGCCGCCTGCCGCCAGACCCGTGAGAAGCCAGGCGGTGGTGATCGCGATGTCGAGCGCCGCCGGCAGGTGGGCGTCGAAGAGGAACGAAGACAGGGCGGCGAAGAGAGCGGCCACCGCGAAATGCGCGAGAAGAAGTCGCCAATCGAATCGCTGTCGGACAAGGGCGGCGAGCACGCGCCTCGGGGCAACGGTCGCCTTGGCATCAACGAACACGAGCGACACCATTGCGAAGGCCAGCACGAACCGCACGAACATGAACCGGAGCGTTCCAGGTCCGCGCTCTGCAAGCAGCGTGGCCACCGTGCCGCTATGGAGGAGCTCTACGGCATTGAGCCACTGACGGAAGATCGCGAGCTCGAGCGCCAGCAGGGCGAGAAGGCCCCCAACCCGCGGGGCGAGGCGCCAGTCTGATTCGCCCTGAACGACATCTGCGAAGAAAGCCGTTTCGTTCGATTGCACGGGCGGCGGCGCAAGATCTGATTCCAAACGGACAACCCCCGTACGTCGTCCGACCGCGGACAGGACGCTCAGCTCAGAAGGGCGGTTCTTTGCGAGTGAAAATGCCGGCTATCTCTCGCGCCCGCGGATGACGAGGATGCAACCTGACACTGGGCGACGAAACCTTCGTAGACCGAATGAGCAAGGAGGTTGCCGCCGGTCGGAGCTGGACAGCCATCGAGGGTGTCCGGAAAACGTTGAGGATTCTACGAGGTGCGTCGGCCGGGAGTCTCCACGACGGAGACTTTTGTTCTTCTCCTGGCGGCAAGACCCACAGGCGAGACGTCGATCTCACCCGAGCTTTCGTGGCACACTACGGCGTCGCCTCGCGATTGTCATACCCGTGACCGCCTGTACAGCAATGGACATGAGGATTGTGGCCCTGAGCGACCAGCACGGCTATTTGCCTGAGATTCAGCCCTGCAATCTGCTGATCGTTGCGGGTGACGTCTGCCCGGACGGCGTAGGGCCCTCCCTCGCGGAGCACCACCCCGCCAAGCAGAAGGCCTGGTTCGACCACCACGTCCGGCCCTGGCTCGCGACGTCCCCGGCCGCACACAAGGTCCTCACGTGGGGGAATCACGACTGGTGCGGGCAGGCGTGCAGCTTTGAGGGCGACTCGCCGGCTGCGGCATCCTCGACGGCGCTACAGATCCTTGTGGACGACGTGACCAGCGTGCCTTCGGACGGAGCAGCCGGTCGCTCGATCTCCATCTGGGCCACGCCCTGGTCGAACCCGTTCATGAACTGGGCGTTCATGAAGTCGCGGGCCGAGTTGGCCGACGTGTACGCGGCGATCCCGGACGGCGTCGACATTCTGGTGTCGCACCAGCCACCGTATGGCTATGGAGACCGTTACGATCATGTCGGGTCTCGCGAGGTTGAACATCTTGGCAGTCGAGAACTGCTGGCCGCCATCGAACGCGTCAGGCCACGGCTGGTCATATGCGGGCATCTGCATGGGGGCCACGGCTGTTTCGAGTACGACGGCATTCCCATCTACAACGTGAGCGTCGTCAACGACCAGTACCGGTTGGTACGATCGCCAACGGTCATCGACATCCCGGGCTGGTGACTTGCCCCACCGGTCACTGGTCTCCAGGGCAGGACGCCGGGGGACGAGCTGGTTTGAACCCTTCGGCACCACGACCGGAGGCGCACGTTGCCTGCTCCTGAAGCGAACCCGCTGTCCTGGAATCAGCTCCGCAACTGTCAGCCGCTGACGGCTCTGTCCGAGGCCGCCCTCCGGGAGGTGTTCGAGGCGGCGGAAGAGCGCTCCTACCAGCCGGGAGACGTCATCGTGAGACAAGGCGACCCCGCGGAGGGGCTCCTGATCCTGCTCGAAGGCACCGCGCACGCGCTGCTTCGCGGCCAGGATGGTAATCATTGCCTCGGGCGCTTTACGAATGGTGATGTCGTGGGTGAGATGGCGCTCGTCACGCGCGAAGCGCGGAGTGCGGACGTCATCGCCGATTCACCCGTCCGGGCGCTACTCGTTCCCACGGCCGCATTCGACCGGTTGGCCATGCGTCATCTCGAGCTCGGCATGGTGCTCACCCAGCTTGTGGCCAATCGACTGGGACAGGGGGCTCACGACGGGTTCGGTGGCAAGAGAGTCGAGGGGTTCCGGATTCTCCGGTGCGTCGGGCGTGGCGGCATGTCGGTCGTCTACCGGGCGCAGGATGAGTCCACCGGCGAGCTCGTGGCGCTCAAGATGATGAGCTACCGGCTGATCTACGACTCCACGGCACTCGCGAGGTTTCACCAGGAGGCCCATCTCCTGCAGAGTCTGGACCACGAAAACATCGCGCGCCTGAAGCGGCTGTTCCCCGCGTACCGCACATACTTCCTCGTGATGGAGCTGTGTGAAGGCGTTGACCTCGCCCGGCTCGTCCGCGCGCGCGGCCGGCTGGCCGAGCCGCAGGTCCGGCCGATTCTGGGGCAGCTCGCGCGTGCGCTCGAGTACGTCCACGCGCGTGGCCTCGTGCACCGGGACCTGAAGCCCGCCAACGTGATGATCACTCGTGACGGTCAGGTCAAGCTCACGGACTTCGGGCTCGCGATGCCTGTGGTCCCTCTGGAGGACGCGCAAACCAGGGTCGCGGACCACACAGTAATGGGCACGCCTGCGTTCATGGCGCCGGAGCAATTGTCGGACGGCCGGCTCGACCGCAGGACCGATGTGTACGCACTGGGATGCCTCGCGTACAACCTGCTGACGGGTCGGCAGCTGTTTGGAGCGACCAATCTCTTCGAGCTCGTGCAGGAGAAGCTGACGATGGGGCTACCATCCGCCGCCGAGATCGGCGAGGGCGTCAGCGCGGAGCTGTACGAGTTCCTACAGGGGGCCTTGCGCGCGAATCCCAACGAGCGCCCACCGTCCACAGCACCTCTCCTCAAGTGGGCGGGCCCGTGCGACCCTTTGCCCGAGGATCTCGTCGACGACCAGGTTCGGTCATAACGCTGAGGGCACCACGGGCTGCTAACCCCAGCCTCACGACATCGAAAGGCACGTGAGCTACAAACGAGATATTCAACCAGATAAAGGATGATGCCATGAGCCCCCAGGCCCCAGATCCGAAGTACGCGGCGAGCGCTGCGTTCGTCACCGTCAAGGCGAACAAGACCGTCGCCCAGGTGTTGCTCGACTACCTCGCTCTCGAGGGGGCGACGAAGATTTTTGGTGTCCCGGGTGGCGCCATCATCTTCCTGATCAACGAACTGAAAAAGCGGGAGGATGAATTCGACTTCTTTGTCTGTCGTCACGAGACCGGCGCCGCGTACATCGCCCACGGTTACGCGAGTGTGACGGGGGAGCTGGGTGTCGTGCTGACGACCTCCGGTCCTTCGGCGACCAACGCCCTGACCGGGGCGATGAACGCCCAGGCCGCAAACTGCTCCGTCCTGACCATCACTGGAGAGGTGCCCCAGCAGTATTCTGGGCAAGGTTATCTCCAGGAGGGCGTCGACTCCCGGCTGGACATCGGTGTGATCTACCGGAACGCGGTCGAATACAGCGCGGTGATTTCGAGTGAGCAGAACTTCGCCACCTTGTTCAAGCAGGCGCTGCGGATTGCGCGTTCCGAGCCGCCGCGCGCCACGCACATCAGCCTGCCGAACAACATCGCGGGAACGTGTGTGACGGGCGATGACAAGGATCACCCGTATCGCTTCGCGTTTCCGACGTCCGCCGATCGGTATCGGACATGTCCGAGCGGGACCGACATCGAGCGCGTGCGGCGCACCTTCGAAGAATTGGCGTGTGCCACGCGACCGCTGCTGTTCCTGGGCAACGGCGCCCGTCACGCGCTACGCGACGCCGCCCGGTTGCGGCGGTTCACTCAGCTCGTCGAGACGTTCGCGTTGCCGGTGATGACCACGCCCGACGGCAAGGGCATCTTTCCCGAGAGCCACGCGCTTTCGCTCCGCAACTACGGTATGACCGCGTGCCTGTGGCCCGACCTGTACATGAAGCCGCCGGAGGATCACGACCACTACGACGGGTTGCTGGTGCTCGGCTCGAGCCTCGGCGAGCTCGCGACCTCCGTCGTGGCCAAAGATCAATATTCCAAGACCTTGATCCCGGCGCGTCACTTCGTCCACGTCGATCTCGACCAGAGCGTCATCGGCCGGGAGTTTCCGATCTCGCGTGGCATCGTGGCCGACATCGGCGCGACAATTGACGCACTGTGCGAAATCGGCCGCCATCAGCAGCCCGATCGCGGGAAGACGGAAGCGCGACGGCAGATCATCGCCGAGATCAAGGCCAGCTACTCGCCGTTCGCGAACCCCGAGTACCGGGCATCAGACGAGCACCCGATCAATCCCGCCGCGCTCGTGCGCGTCATCAACGACACGGTGACGGATGGTCACATCTTCATCGACGCCGGCAACTGCGTCGGCTGGTCGTTGAACAACATGGTGATCGATCCACCCGTGCGCTATCACTCGGCCTTGGGAATGGGGCCCATGGGGTTCGGCGTGGGGGCCGTCATCGGGGGTAAGGTCGGCGCACCTGACAAGGTCTGTATCGCGGTCGTGGGAGATGGCGCCTTCATCATGCACGGGGCCGAGGTCTCGACAGCGGCCCAGAACTCGGTCGGCGCGATCCTTGTCGTGCTCGACGACAACGACCTGGCGATGGTCAGCCAAGGCATGGCCGCGCTGTTTCCCGCCACCGCGCCCTGGGCCGGCTACTACAAGCTCGGCACGCCCGACCTCGTCAAGGTCTCGGAAGGTCTGGGCGCTCAGGCCGTGGCGATCACGCGGGATCAGGGGCCCGTCGAATTCGCGGCGGCCTTGAGGACCGCGATACGACAGGCCGACGAGAACAAGCGGCCTCAGGTGATCGTCGCGCACATCGCCACCGTGCCGATGCCGCCATACGGGTGGCCAGCGTTGCCGCCCGCCCCTTGCGAAATCCTCCCTGTCACTCCTGAAAAAGGACGGGCGCGATGAGCACTCACACTGGCGACGTACTGGACTACGCCATCGTCGGCGGTGGCGTCTCCGGTATCTACAGCGGCTGGCGCCTTCTGCGCGATGCGGAGCCGGGGGCGCCGACGCCCAGGATTGCCGTGTTCGAAGCGAGCGGCCGGTTGGGCGGCCGGCTGCTGTCGGTCGTGCCTCCCGGCATCCCCGACGCCCGCGTCGAGCTCGGTGGCATGCGCTTCATCTCTCCCGCGCAGGCGTGGGTCTCGTCCTTGGTCGAACACCTCGGGCTGGCCACGGAGAACCTGTCGGACGTCCAGCCACAGAACGTCTCGTATCTGCGTGGCCGGATGCTTCGGATCTTCCAGCTCACGGATGCGTCCAAGCTCCCCTACCGCCTCGGCCCGGGCGAGAGCGCGAGCGAGGACCTCGGTAATCTGACGGCGCTGTCCGCGATGCGGGCACTGGCAGGGGTGATCGAGGATGTCGTCGGCATCAGGATCGACTCTTGGCAGGATCTTTCCACGAAGCTGAGCGAAGCCGACTGGGAAGTCGTCGCAAAAAAGGGCAAGCTCGATGGCGCCTTTCTGCACGACCTCCCGATGCGCTACCTGATGCTCCGCGCGATCGGCCTCGAGGCCTTGGCGCTGGCACAAGGCAGCGCAGGCTATAACAGCATCTTCCATACGTGGAATGCCGCTGACGGTTTCCCCTGGAACGTGGGCGACTACGGTCCGCTCGTGAAGTATCTTCACGTCAAGGAGGGATTCGAGAAGCTGCCGCTGACGCTGGCCCAACAGTTCACCGACGCGGGAGGGACCATCCACCTGAATAACCGGTTGCGGGGCTTCAGCGCCGACGACCCGGGTCAGCTCCTCACGCTCACCCTGGACGAGGGTGGCGCGGCTCGCACCGTGGCGGCCCGGCGAGTCGTCCTGGCCATGCCGCGCCGGTCGCTCGAGCTGCTCGACCAGCGTGGCCCCGTGTTCGACCCGCGAAACGCCGAGGTCCGCGACCTCGTCCGCTCGGTCACGCCGATTCCCCTGTTCAAGCTGGGGATCTGCTACACGCGCCCCTGGTGGGAGGAGATCCAGCCTGTCGACCCGGGAACCGGGCTCATGAGCAAGATTACCAGCGGCAAATCGACGACGGACCTGCCGATCCGCCAGTGCTACTACTGGAAGGTCAACCCGAAGAACGGCCATGCCGTCATCCTCATCTACGACGACGGGGAGGATCTCGACTACTGGGCCGGGCTGCGCGATTCGACGACGACGCCTCATCTCGATGATCCCGCGGTCGTGAGTGAAGAGTTCGATCTCCCAGGCTGGTCGTCGTGCAAGGCCCCACGTCGCATGGTCGAAGAGGTCCACCGACAGCTGCTCGACATGCACGGCATTACCGACCCAACCGCCGTGCCCGCGCCGTACTCGGCGGCCTATCGTGACTGGGGCGAAGACCCGTATGGCGGCGGCGCCAATTTCTGGCCGGTAGGGGTCAAGAGCTATGAGGTCAGCAGGCGGATCGTTCAGCCGAAACCCCCGTATCCGGTCTACATCTGCGGGGAGGCGTATTCACATGCCCAAGGTTGGGTGGAGGGCGCGCTGGCGACGGCCGAGGACCTGCTGCAGAATCACCTCGGACTGAAGGCGCCGCCTTGGAAGAAGTCCGGCGGCGAACTGACATGCGCCGCCGCATCGAAGAGGCCACGCAGATGACGCGTGAGGAACGCATCGCTATCGTCGGAACCGGCTACGCGCTGGGGGACGAGATTCGAGGGAACGACGACCCGATCTTCGACTACCTCGTGGCGCACCCGCCACCGAACCGTGATCTATTCGAGGGACTGAAGTACCGACGCGCGCTCGCCGATGGACAGTCCCTGGTCAGCATCGCCACTGCGGCGGCGCAAAGGGCGCTCGACGATGCCGGATTGACGGCCCAGCAGATCAACATGCTGCTCGGCGCGGCATCGGTGGGTGAGTACGACGCTCCCAACGCGCTGGCCGCCGTGCATGCCGAGCTGGGGCTGGCCGACAGCTGCCGCGTCATGGCGCTGAACAGCGAGTACACGGGTTTCATCGACGGCCTGAAGCTAGCCCACGACCTGATCGAGACCGGCACGATAGCCCGGGCCCTGGTCGTCGCCGGCATCGACTGGACGCGGCACATGGACTACCACGAGGCGGTCTGCGTGGCGGCGTCCGACGCAGCCGGCGCCGCCGTCGTCGGGCGCACGTCGGACGCCACCCGCTTCACGCTGGTCGACTGGGACAACCAAACCAGCACGCGACTCTATGGCGCCTTACGCATGGCGCCACGCCCGGTCGCGGTGCCACCCACGTACGCCGATGCACAACTGTTCACAACGCCATTGATGAAGCTGGACGACAAGACCGGAGCGGAGGCGGTCAAGACTTTCGGTCTTCCGGTTCCCCCCCTGGTCGTCAACCGCCTGCTCGCCAAGCACGGCCTCAGTGGAAAGGACGTTGCGCTCGTGGCTCATCAGACGTCGAAGCTGGTCCAAGAGTACTGGATCAGGAACATACGGCCGGCCTGCTACGTCAGCACGTTGACCGATCTTGCAGACATGGTGTCCGCGTCCGTGCCGGTCAACCTCGCGAAGTGCTACGACGAGATCACGAAAGACCACCTGGTCCTGCTTGGTATCGGAATCGAGATGCGCGCGACAGCACTGCTCTACACGCGACAGACCTGAACCTAGCCGCTTGCGCGTTTGTTGGCCCCGGTGATGATGCGCGCGACGTTGTCGGGCGCGAAAAAACGGGTCACGGGCACGGTTTGCGCGAACACGCCGAAGTACGCATCAATGGCGTCCTGCTGGCCCGGCAGCGCCGAGAACAGATCGATCATTGGCTGGGGCGGCGGGTCGAGCTTGGCCATCTCGCGGGCGAACTCGAAAAGAGGCACGGAGACCGCGTCGCGTTCGGCTCCAAACCGGGCGACGACATCATCGAGCGGCCTGGACCCAGTGAGCCCGTCGTGGATCGCGTCACTGAGCAGGTCGGCGTCGCGGAACGCATTGGTGATGCCCGCCGCAGTGATTGGGTCCATCGTCACACCGGCGTCGCCGACCAAGGCCCAGCCCGGCCCGGATGCCTGGCGACGCAGCCCCTGGGTCGCCCGCGTCCGCCAGCGGCTCGCTCTCTGGCTCGCCTGAACTCGCTCGCCAAGCGTCGGCGTCAGCGACAAGAGCTCGGCACGCATGCCGGCGTCCGGGTCCTTGGCGAGCTCCGCATAGTCGTCATAGCGTACACAGCTGCCGACGAGCGTCTGCCCATCGTTGGTGGACCATGCCAACACCATGCGTCCTGGTCTCGCGAAGAACTCCAGTCCGTCGACGGGCAGGTTGCCGAAATACGACCAGATGATGCCCTGCAAGTGCGGATGCTCGTCCTGCACGGCGGCGCTGACCGCACGCGCCACGATGGAGTTCGGCCCGTCCGCGCCAACCACCTGCTGGGCCCCGGCCTCGAACACCGAGCCGGTGGCGTCGACCCACGACACCCCGCTGGCCCGACCGCTCGTCGTGACAAGGCCCCGCACCGCGGAGCTGGGATGGAACTCGACACCGGCCTCCTGCGCGGCCTCGAGGAGCACCTCGTCGAGCGCTCGTCGGCGGGGGGCATAGGCTTCGGCCGCGGTTCCGTCCGGTGGCGGCTGGCCGCGAAGCACCAGCCCTCCGAGGTCGAGGCTGACGTTGCGCATCGCGGGGCAGTTGGTGGCCTTGAGGCGATCGAGCAGCCCCCAGCGCGCGAGGCGGGCAACGCCACCTTGCCAGATCAAGTGCGTGGAGGCCTCCATGTCACTGGGAAACGTGTCTCTATCCAGCAGCAGCACCGAGTGTCCGCGACGCGCCAGCAACATCGCCGTGGCGCTACCAGCGCATCTCGCTCCGACGACGATGACGTCATACGTTTTCCGATTCGGCATTTCGGCTCTTCCCGGAATCAGGGTACCCGGTGAGGCTCGCACAGACGGACCTCGCCCTCTTCACGTCTTCGGTCGGCCGCATTCCGGCGAAATCAGCAACCAGAGGCTCGAGCAACGCCTTTGCCTCCGAGGGGCGACCTGAGCGCTGCAGCGCACGGGCGAAATCGGTGCAGGCGCGCAGCTGCCAGCCCTTCGCACCCTGCTGCATGCTGATCTCGACCGCCCTACGGTAGCTCGTTTCGGCGACAGGCGGGCAGCCCGATGCCAGGGTCGCCAGGGCGTTGCCTTCGACTCGATACACCTCCGCCTCCTGCCAGCGTTCGCCCCACCTGTCTATCTGGCGCTTCGCCCGAGCCAACAGTTCGAAGGCCTGGGCAGGCTGCCCCTGCTGGACCAACAGCTCCGCCTCGAGCGTCTCGAAAAACGGATTCGCGATTTCGGCCCCGGTTGCGCGGAACTCAGCCAAGCCGGCACGCATCAGCGCCGCGCCGTCGGCGGGGTCTCCGCGTTGTCCCACGAGCCAACCTGAAATCGTCTTGCCCATGGCGAGCACGTAGGCATACCCGTGTTCTTCGGCGATCGCCATGCTCGTCTGGAGGGAGGCACCCAGGTGCTGCGTGTCCCCGGTGAGGAGGTCGACCACCCCTCCCCAAGTACGGCACCAGGCGATCGAATACGGGTGTTCCCGTGCGGCTGCGAGACGCTCGGCATGTCTCGCGAGATCGGTGGCGCGATCGGGCTGACCGAGAATCCACAAGACGATCGCCTCGTGAACGTCGCAGACGAGCTCGACGTCTGTCGAGTAGAGGTCGGTCAGCGGTCGATGCCTCTCGGCGTCGTATCGTTGCCGGAAGCTCTTGCAACGTGTCTGCGACTGGCTGAAGCGGCCCGCGTAGAGACCGACCTGCAAACCAATCATGTCCGCCACGAGCAGCGACTCGGCTGTGCTATCCCGGTCGGCACGCGTCTGAATGCGCTCACTGGCGGCAACGGCTTCATCGACGCGGCCACGCACCTGGTAATAGACCCACGTCCCCCATAGAATCCGGATCTCTTCGGCGACCGTTTCGGCCGCTTCACTGAGCGTCGCGGCCGCGAAATACGCGGCTTCCACCTCCGGAGCCGCCCACCCTCGGGCCTGCATATACGCGGTCCCCAGCGTCGACTGGAGCCCAAGCTCCGTCCGATCGCGCAGGTGGGAACGCGGCAAGGTCTGGATCAGCTTCAATCCCTTGGACAGGTGCATGATCGCCTCGCGTGTGGCGCTGCTCTGCAGCGCTTTTCGCCCGGCGCGCAGCAGGTATTCGGTCGCCACATCCGGGCGACCACCCTCCGCATAGTGATGCGCGAGAACCTCCGGCTCGCCCTCAACCACGCTCGAGTAGTTCTTCTCGAGCACGCTGGCGACGTCCAGGTGCACCTGCCGGCGGCGTGTCTTGAGCTGCGATTGATAAGCGGCCTCTCGCAGCAGCGCATGCCTGAACGCATAGGTGTCGTCGCCACCGTTCTCCCGCTTCACGTCCAGAATGCCGGCCGCGCACAACTGTCGCAAGTCGTTCGGTAGCCGGTCCGCCATGGATGGGACGACAAGACGCAGGAGTCTCAGCGAAAAGGACTGACCCAGTGTGGCCGCCACCCGTGCGACGACCTTGCCAGATGGCAAGCTGTCGAGACGCGACACCAACAGATCGTGCAACGTCGCAGGCACGACGAGATCGGCGCTGGCAGAGGCCAGCTCGTAGCGATCGCCGAGATCGAGCAACTTGCCCGATTCCAGGAGCGACCTGGTCAGCTCTTCGGCGAACAACGGCACGCCGTCGGCCGACGCTATCACCGACTCGAGGACCGCCGTGGGGAGTCGCTTGCGGCCTGCCAGTTCCTCGACTATGGCCAGAGTCGACGATGGCGCCAACCGGCCAAGAGCGATCCGCTCGATCGTACCGTCGGCGAACGGGGAATCGAGCTTCGGGCGCGCCGTCATCACGAGGAACCCTGGAACATCCGTCAGCGTGTCAATCAGGCTGCTCAGCAGATCCAGCGTGGTGGGGTCGGCCCAGTGTAGATCTTCGATCACCATCAACACTGGATTGGCCAGAGCGGCACGCCGGATGATGTCGATGATCAGGCGAATGGTGCGGTCCCGCTGCAGCTGCGGACTGAGCTTCGGCACTTCATAGCGGTCGTCCGGCGGCGCCGACAGCAGTTTCGCGATGAGCGGAACCGTCTCCTGCAATTCAAACTGGAGGTCTCGCAGGTAGGCTTCGATGGCGTCGACCCACGCCGCCCCGTCCGTGTCCAACCTGATTCGTGCGGATCGCTTCAGCCAGTCGATGAATGGCATGAGCGCCGTGTTGCGATGGTAGGGCGAGCACTGGAGAGTCATGTGCTCATGCGAGATGGCGGTGGTCGACTCGACCAACGCCCGCAGCAGCCTGGACTTGCCGATGCCCGCCTCTCCGGTGATGAGGACTGCCCGACCCGAGCCGGAGAGGCACCCTTGCCACCCGCGAAGCAGCGTCGCCATTTCATGCTCGCGACCCACCATGGTCGAGAGACTCGCGCCGGCCCGCGCATCGAAGCGGCTCTTGCCGTCGAGCGTGCCCGTGACGAGCCACGCTTCGACGGGGGCCGAGATCCCCTTCAGCGTCTGCTGACCGATGGGCTCGAGCGCGAATCGATCGCCGATGAGCCTGCGTGTCTGCGGTGTGATCGCGACCCCGCCCGGTGGCGCCAGCGCTTGCACGCGCGCGGCCAGGTTGGGGGTAGCGCCGACTGCGCCCTCTCGTCGTGTGAGCACCCGGCTTTTGATATCGCCCACAACAACCAGACCGGTTGCGATGCCCGCGCGCGCCGAGAGCGACGCGCCCGCGGCTGATAGACAACCGGCCGCGCGGGTCAGCTCGAGCGCGGCGTGCACGGCCCGCTCCGCATCATCCTCGTGAGCGCTCGGCCAGCCGAAGTAGACGACCGCACCGTCACCGAGAAACTCGGCGAGATGACCGTCCCAATGGGCGACGACCTCCCCGCAGCACTCCTGGTACGCGGTCATGACGTCAGCAAGCTCTTCCGGATCGAGACCGCCGGCGAGCTCGGTCGACTTCACGAGATCGCAGAACACAATCGTGACCTGACGGCGTTCGGCATGCGTGCCTGCGCTGTCCTCCGCGCGAGTCGGCTTCACACTGTCGGTCCGGGTGCCGCGACTACCGGGATCTCCCAAGGCAGCGACCGCTTTGAGAATCCGCTTGCGGTCTCCCAGAGGCACCCCCAGCTGCTGCAGATCGTGATCCGTGAGATCCGACAGCACGTCAAGATCGATCCTGTGCTCCGAAAACACCGATCGGTACTGAAGCAAGCCAACGGACTCGAGCCAGCTATCAAAGCCTTGCATGGCAGCGCTGAATTGCGGGCAGATCCTCTGCTCTTATGCGCGACAGTTCGTACGCAACAGGGTCTTCGATCTCAAAAGCAATGGAACCCCCTGGACTGCCGCGCGCCGGATCAGGCTGGGAGTCGGCCCTGGGCGGCGCGATGTGAGTGATCAACGGTCTGCACCTCGAGCGCCAGATAGTCCCGTTCGCGGCGGCGGCAGTCCTGGTAGCGCTGAAACACGGCGCGCTGGTTCTCGAGGCCGAGCATCGACCGGACCGTCGTCCCGGTGAACGTGTGCGCCAGCATCTGGACGCCATGGCGCAGCACGAATCCGGGACTGTGGGCGAACGCGGCGGGGAAGTGCCGCATCTTCATCCAGCGTTCGGCGCGCCAGCGCAGGAACTCGATCTCGGCGGCCGGCACGTGCTCGCTCCGCACGACGGCCGTCGTGCCGTCATAGTGGGCGACGTCCTCGTCCACGACGAGACCGCGCTCACGAAACGCCTGCGTCATCGGGGTGCCGGGGTACGGCGTCGGATGCTGAATGTACGGCCAGTCGACATATCGCCGGGCGAACGCGAGGTTCGCGTGGATCGATTCAGGCGTGTCATCCGGATTGCCGACGATCAAGCCCCCGACGACGAACAGCCCATGCCGGTGCAGGTGGCCGATGGCTTCGACGGTCGCGTTGCCAACCGTGCGGCCGCCTTCGCGGCGGGTGTTCTTGGCGGTCGCCTTGAGAAACGCCAGATCATCGTCGAGCACGTTCTCGATGCCAAGGAACACGTAGCGGAATCCCGCCCGGCGCATGAGCGGCGCGAGCGTGGCGCCGTGCTGCGCGAGCGGAGAGGTCATGGCCTGCACGAAGTACTCGCTGTCGTTGAAGCCGCTCTCGATGATGGCGTGGCAGAGATCTTCGAACCGCTCGATATCGAGCGTAATGTTGTCGTCGACGAGAAAAATCGCCCGCGCCCCGTGCCGCCGCGCTCCGGCGATGTCTGCCAGCACGCGCTCGACGGGGTACGGGTGAAAGTTGCGGCCGCGCATCGCGATGATCGAGCAGAAGCTGCAGTCGTACGTGCATCCCCTCGACGTTTCCACCACGTCGACCTGGCGTCCGAGCAGCGTGTAGCCGCTGAGAACGCGGGCGCTTCGATCGGGCAGCCGGAGCGGATTGGACGCGAGCCGCGCGATCGCGCGGTCCGGGTTACGGGCGAAGCCGTCTCCTGTCCGGTACGACAGTCCCGCGATCGTCTGAAAGCCGCTGTCGGTCTCGATGGCCCTCATCAACTCGCAGAACGTCTGCTCTCCCTCGCCGCGTACGATGCAGGCGACGTCGGGGCAGGCCTCGTAGACCTCGGGCGCGAGGCTGGGGTCGTAGCCGCCGACCACGATGCGGATCCCGGGGCGGAGCGCCCGGACCAGTGCCGCGATCGTCATGGCCGTCGCGCGCTGGAACGTCATCACCGACAGGCCCACGACATCGGGCCGCAGCTCGCGCACCAGCCGTTCAATCGTGCTCCGTACGCGGGACTGCACGAGGACGAGGTCGGCGATGGAGACGTGGTGGTGAGGGTCGACGTTGCCGGCGAGCGACGCGAGCGCGCCGTTCGGCATCCGGATCGCCACCGTCGGCATGTGCTCGAACGAATCGGGCATCGAGAGGAGGAGGACGTTCATATCGACCTCGTGACCACGCGGATCGGTCGGCCAAGAGTATCGCCGATCTCGGGGTAATTCCTGCGTTCACGTGTGAAGCCAGGCCTGAAGGTCGGGCCTCCGTGTAGGAGTATCATTAGCGCTCTTGGCGTTCATGAGCCATCAGGAGGACATCATGCCGCGTCGTGGTTCTATCCGCCCCATTCTGGCGCTCGTCGCCCTGAGCACGCTCGCGGGACTCGTGGCGCTCGTGTCGGCCCAAACACCCGTGGAAAACAGCGTCGAGACGCAATTTCAGCTGGATCTTCATGTTCCGGACGCGGGGCTTGCGGCCATGCTCCCGGCGGGCTTCACCCCGAACGTGGCAGCACAGGGCGCCGCGAAGGACGCGAACCTCCGCGCGATTTTCATCGACCGCGTGACGATCAACGGACCCGACGGACGCCCGGCCGGCAAAGGATCGAACCGCCTCGTGTGGCTGGCCGCCCCGGTGAAGGAACCCGGCGGCGCGAACGTGCAGATGATCATCGGCGGCCTGACCGAAGATCCTGCCGACGCGCCGGGCCCATTTGGCGTGTACCTCCCGGCGACCACGCACACGATGGTGCGATCGACATCGGCCGGTGGCACCGGACCGATTATCGATTCACAGGATTGGGTCTTCGGCGCGGCCAGCGGCGAGCATCTGGAGATGCACATCAAGTACGAGCGCGGCGTCGCGGCCAGACGCAACCCGTCGGACACGAAGTACTACTCGGCGAAGACGCCGGCGTTCTTTCAGATTTCCAGACAGGAGTCCGAGCTGGACATTCTCCGCAATACGACGACCAATCCTCCCGATCGCGTGAAGGAGTTCTCGTTCAAGGGCTCTGGGGGCAGCTACGCGAAGCTGTTCGACGGCACGGAGAAGGTCCTGAGCTGGGACAACATCATCTGGATCAATCGATCCGTCCTTCTGCCGTAAAGCCGTGTTCAGCCGTCTGTAGCGCGGCCCCTTCAGGGCCGCGTCCGCGGGGCCGAGAGCCCCGCGCTACGAGGATCTGAAAACGGCTCTCGCGTTTCGGAAGAATCTCACATCTTCTGGTTGAGCATCGGGAACAACACAGGCGTCAACAGGTGTTCGACGACCTCATCCAGCGTTGCGAACGCTCTGGACTCGTTGCGCAGCGCAAGCTCGTCGGAGTCGTCCACGCTGACATCCAGGCTGAAGACGAATTCCTGCGGATCGCTGTCATGATCGTCGGTCCGGGTTGTATTGCAATACAACAGATGCGTCTCGTAGTCGGGGTGGCACTCCAGGCGGACGTTGGGGAACCCGGCCCTCGTGACGCCGAATCCTTCGCGTGGCAACGCCTGAAACTCGATTTCATCACCGCCGGCCCGAGCGCTCTGTTTGTACTCATCGACTGAAGCCATGACCTCGGCCACCAGCCGACGCATCAGATCGGGTCCCTTCACCTTGAGCACGGTCGCCTGATGGAGCCGGCGTGCACCCGCACGTCGTTGCTCCTCCTCTCGCTCCAGCGCATGGCGTAGTCCCACGTCAATCCAGCCGCGCGTCATAGGCACACCTGCCTTCCGGTCGGGCGCGAACGAAACAGACCGCACGAGTCGCGAAAAGCGAAACGCCCGACGCGGCGGAGAGCCGAGTGCGGGCGTTTCAGTGCGCTGAGCGCATCCCGGCAGGAGCCGGGACTATTGGTCGTGCTTCGGTCTTCTTCCGCTGTCTACACCTTCGCGCGTCAAGGGGCGCTTGTGCCCCGATGACGCGCTGCCAGGTCCGGTGGAGTTTCCATGACAGCCTCACCGGTAGTTAAAACCTCTCCGCACTTCCTGTCAAGTACAGCTTGAGAGTGTGTCAGCTTGAGAGTACAGCTTGAGAGTTTCGCCCGAGCTGTGGCGCTCGAGCTACAGCGCCGGTCTACGAGATCGGGCCTACGATCATCGATCACTTTGCCAATGGACGCCGGCGCCGGACCATGGAGAGCCTGGTCGATGGGGACCCGGCGAACCGCCGCGCTGAGCGCCGAGCCAGACCAGGGACGACATGACCAGCCCCGACGACAGTAGGATCATCGTTCGAGCGCGCATGCGTGATTTCATCGCTTCGCCTCCAAACCTGGTGCAGGGCGGAGCTTTCGGTTCGGCCGAAGAGCCGGGTCTGAAAGGCCCGGCCTACCTTGCGGGCGAAGCTTGCATTCCGTCGTGCGGGCCCGTAAACGCGATAGAATGGCTTGGTTAAAGAGACTCGTTCGCGCCCAAAGGAGGGCACTTCGGTGGCTAGATCGGTGCTCTTGGCTATTCTCGCCGCTTGGCTGGCGATCGCTCCGGTCGGGTATCGCCGTCTGTACGCAGCAGACGGCCAACTACCAGCCGCCAGGACCTCCGCCACGCCCCGTGCCGTGCTCGATCAGTACTGCGTCACCTGCCACAACGAACGACTCAAGACCGCGGGCCTCATGCTCGACACGCTCGACCTGATCGCCGTGCCCGCGCGGGCGGAGGTCTGGGAAAAGGTCATTCGCAAACTGCGAACGGGAGCCATGCCTCCCGCCGGGCGGCCCCGGCCCGACAAAGCCACCTCCGCTCGGCTGACCTCCTGGATCGAATTGCAAGTGGACCGCGACGCCGCCGCGCGGCCCAATCCCGGCCGAAGCGACGCGATTCACCGGCTGAATCGCGCCGAGTACCGCAACGCGATTCGCGATCTGCTCGCCCTCGACACCGACGTGGCGTCGATGCTCCCCGTCGATGACATGAGCTACGGTTTCGACAACATTGCCGGTGTGCTGAAAGTGACGCCGTCGCTGCTCGACCGCTATATGGCGGCGGCGCGCCAAATCAGTCGCCTGGCGATCGGGAACTCTTCGCTTCCGCCGACCGCCGAGACGTTCCGGCTGAAGTCGGATCTTTCGCAGGACGACAACTTCGACAACCTCCCCATGGGGACACGTGGGGGAACGGCCATCCGGTATCAGTTTCCCCTCGACGCCGACTACATCATCAAGGTCGAACCGCTCGGCGGCGGCGCCGACTCACACCCGATGGAGATCAGCGTGGACGGCGAGCGCGCGCAGCTCGTCACGCTCAATCCGCGCTCCGGCCTGGGGCAGGGACAAGGGTACGATTCGGAAGGTCAGGCACTGGAATTTCGCGTGTCAGTGAAGGCGGGCCCGCACGTGGTTGGCGTGACGTTCGTCAGAAGAACCGGCGCGTTGCTCGAAACCGTGCGCGAGCCGTTTCTTGTCCCGCACTCCGAAGGCGCCCCGCGCGCACAGCCCTCGATCGCCAGCGTGACGATCACCGGCCCGATCGATCCGCGCGGCGCCGGGAGCACGCCCAGCAGGGAGCGGGTTTTTGTGTGTCATCCGAATGCCGGGCCTGACAAGGCCCGGCCCGCGGCTTCTCCTGCGCGGCGGACCGTATCAGGTCCGCCATCCGCATCGGGTCCGCCATCCGAAGATGCCTGCGCGCGAACGATTGTCTCGACGCTGGCGCGACGCGCCTATCGACGTCCCGCCACCGGCGCCGAAGTGGACGAGTTGCTGAAGTTCTATGACGAGGGACACGCGACCGCCGGCTTCGAGAACGGGATCGAGCTTGCGCTTCGCCGCTTGCTGATGAGCCCGGAGTTCCTGTTCCGTATCGAGACGGAGCCGGCCGGCGTCGCGCCCGGCACGGCGTATCGTGTCACCGACCTCGATCTGGCCTCGCGGCTGTCGTTTTTCATCTGGAGCAGCATCCCGGACGAGGCGCTGCTCGATGCCGCCATCAAGGGCACATTGAGGCAGCCTGGGGTGCTCGAGCAGCAGGTCCGTCGCATGCTGGCGGACCCGCGTGCCAAGGCGCTGTCCACCAACTTCGCGGGGCAGTGGCTGCAGCTGCGCACGATTGAGGGCTCGGCGCCCAATGAGTATCTGTTCCCGAACTTCGGCGAGAACCTCCGGCAGGACTTCCGACACGAGACGGAGCTCTTTTTCGATAGCGTGCTGCGGGAAAACCGCAGCGTGCTCGATCTCCTGACGGCTGACTACACCTTCGTCAACGAACGGCTGGCCAAACACTACGCCATCCCGAATGTGTACGGCAGTCATTTCCGACGGGTCACGCTGGCCGACCCCAATCGCCGGGGTTTGCTCGGCCAGGGGAGCTTTCTGACCGCGACGTCGCTAGCCGACAGGACGACCGTGGTTGCGCGGGGCAAATGGATCCTCGACAACATGCTCGGCGCGCCCCCCCCGCCGCCTCCGCCGAACGTGCCCCCGCTCGATGAGAACAAGAGCGGCAGGACGACACTGTCGCTTCGTGCGCGCATGGAACAGCATCGCGAGAATCCGGTTTGCGCCAGCTGTCATGCGCGAATGGACCCGCTCGGGTTTGCGCTGGAGAACTTCGATGCGACGGGGCAGTGGCGGACTCGCGAAGGCGACACGCCGATCGATGCGTCCGCCGCGCTTCCCGACGGAACGACGTTCGAGGGACCCTCAGGTCTTCGGAGCTGGCTTCTGAGTCAGCCCCAGCAGGTCGTGGCTGCCGCGACCGAGAAGTTGCTCATCTACGCCCTGGGCCGAGGTATCGAGTACTACGATGCCCCGGCGGTGCGCAAGATCGTCCAGGACGCCGCCGGAACCAACTACCGGCTTCAGTCGCTCATTCTCGGCGTCGCGAAGAGCACGCCGTTCCAGATGCGGAAATCCAGGCCCCGAGACAGCGAGTGAGGAACTGACCGATGTTTATCACGAAAATTGCATTGCCCCGGCGGACCTTCCTTCACGGCCTGGGCGCTGCCGTGGCGCTGCCCCTGCTCGACGCGATGGTGCCGGCGATGACTGCGCTCGCGGACACTCCAGCCAAGCCTGTTCGCCGCCTGGGATTCGTGTACACGCCCAACGGCGCGACCATGAGCGCCTGGACGCCGTCCGGCGAAGGGCCGGCGCTCGGCGAATTGTCGGCGACGCTCAGAGCGTTGGAGCCATTCAGGGATCAGGTTGTCGTGCCCACCGGGCTCAGCCAGAAACAAGCCGAATCGCTCGGCGACGGAAACGGCGAGCATTCCCGCGGGCAGACCGTCTGGCTGAGCGGCATTCATCCCAAGCGCACCGAAGGCGCCGACGTCCAGGCAGGCGTGACGGTCGATCAGATCGCGGCGAAGGCGCTCGGAAACGACACGCCGCTCCTGTCGATCGAGATGGCGCTCGAACAGAACTATCTGGTCGGCAACTGCGACAACGGCTACAGCTGCGTGTACTGGAACACGATTGCGTGGCGCACACCGACCACGCCGCTCCCGATGGAAGTGAACCCGCGCATCATCTTCGAGCGCATGTTCGGCGATGGCGGGACGCCGGCCGAGCGGCTGGGACAAATCAGGGAGGACCGCAGCATTCTTGATTCGGTGCGGGAATCGGTGGTCAGGCTCCAGAACCGGCTCGGGTCGAGCGATCGCACCAAGGTGGCCGAGTATCTGGATTCGATGCGCGAGATCGAGCGGCGCATTCAAGTCGCCGAGAAGCAGAGCGGCGCGTCGGTCATTGACTTGCCGGACCGGCCGGTCGGCGCGCCCGAGTCGTACGATGAGCACGCAAAGCTGATGTTCGACCTCGCGGCGGTCGCCTTCCAGGCCGACATCACTCGCGTGTTCACGCTGCTGCTCGGCCGCGAGCAGACCAACAGACCGTATCCATTCATCGGCGTGCCTGATGCGCACCACGCCATCTCGCACCATCAGAACGATCCGGTGAAGCTGGCCAAGTGCGCGAAGATCAACGCGTATCACATCGAATTGCTGGCCCGGTTCGCCGGCCGGCTGCGGGCGACGCCCGAGGGCGATGGCACGCTGCTCGATCACGCGATGATCCTGCAGGGCGGCGGCCTCAGCAACTCCGACCAGCATTCTCACATCGACTTGCCGCTGGTCGTGGTCGGCGGAGGCGCCGGCAGCCTCAAGGGCGGGCGTCATCTGCGGTTCCCGAAGGATACGCCGATGAACAACCTTCACATGGCGCTGCTCGAAAAGGTGGGCGTGAACGTCGAGAAGCTCGGCGACAGCACGGGCCTCGTCACCCTCGAGCCGTTGGCTGGGGTTTAGTACAGTGTCTCGACCGAATCGATACCCCGGCGTGCAACACACGACGTACAGCGCAGAGACCGCGCAGCCACGCAGAGTCGAATCTGTGGCTCTGCGAGCTCCGCGTGCTCTGGGTTTGACGTTGTGGCTGGCGGTGTGCTTCCTCGTCCCGAACCTTGGCGCCGCCAGCACGGACGCGCCGCTCGTGAACGCGGTGAAGCTAGGCGACACCGCCGCGGTCCGCGTCCTCCTCGGTCAACATCCGGATGTGAATGCTGCCGAGCCCGATGGGACGACCGCGCTCCACTGGGCCGTGCAGCGAGACAACCTGGAAGTGGTGGATCTGCTGCTTCGGGCGGGCGCCAGCGCGAAGACCGCGAACCGCTATGGCGTCACACCGCTCTCGGTCGCCTGCACGAACGGCAACGCCGCCATCATCCAGAAGCTCCTGAACGCCGGCGCCGATCCGAACGCCCCGGCGCCGGACGGCGAGACGGCGTTGATGACGGCGGCGCGGACCGGCAAGGTCGCCGCGGTCAAGATGTTGCTGGCCAGCGGCGCGGACGTCAACGCCAAGGAACAGGCCCGTGGTCAAAGCGCGCTGATGTGGGCGGCCGCCGAGAATCATGCCGAGGCCGCTGCCGCGCTCGTCGAGGCCAACGCTGACGTGTCCGCGCGTTCGAACGGCGGATTCACGGCGCTGCTGTTTGCGGTGCGCGCGGGCAGCATGGACGCGGTGAAGATTCTGCTGGACGCGGGCGCCAGCGCCAACGACGCGATTCAGCCGCCCGGCGCGGCTCGACCGGCTGCCGCGACGAGAGCACAGCCGGCTGGAGGCCAGCAGGCGGCCGCGCCCGGCGCGACTCGTCCAGCCGCCACCCCGACGAGAACCGAGCCAGCGGGCGGCCAGCAGGCGGCCGCGCCCCAACGCGCTCAGACCACCAACGGTCTCCAGCAGTTGCTGTCGGTGTTCAACACGGGCAGTCGGGGACGATCGGGCGCCGGCGGCACCGACGCCTTGATGCTGGCGATCACCAACGCGCATTTCGAGCTGGCCGCGTTGCTGCTCGACCGCGGCGCAGACCCGAACGCGGATGCGATGGGGTGGACGGCCCTCCATCAACTGGCGTGGACCCGTCGTCCGCCGATTCAGCACGGGCTGCCACCGCCGGTGCAGACGGGAAACGTCGATAGTCTGACGCTGGCCAGGAAACTTCTGGAGCGCGGCGCGAATCCCAACGCCCGGATGACGAGAGAGCCGAGTGATGGAGCCCGCAACATTCTGAATCGCCTCGGGTCGACGCCGTTCCTGCAGGCGGCCAAGCTCGGCGACATTCCGTACATGCGGCTGCTCGTCGAGCACGGGGCCGACGCGTCGATCACCACCGAAGAGGGTGCGACCGCGCTGATGGCCGCAGCGGGCGTCGGCATCTGGCAGGTGGGCGAGAGCGCCGGCAGCAACGAGGAAGCCTTTGAAGCGGTGAAGATCTGCTACGGCCTCGGCAACGACGTCAACGCGTCCGACGTCAACGGCGACACGGCGCTGCACGGCGCGGCGCATCGCGGCGCCAACGAAGTTGTGCGGTTCCTGGTCGAGAAGGGCGCGAAGATGGATGTTCCGAACACGCTCGGATGGACGCCCTGGATCATCGCCGACGGGGTCTTTTATCCGAACACCTACAACCGTCGCCTCGACACCGCGCAACTGCTCGTCAAGCTCGGAGCCAGCACGAAGGCCGGAACCCGTCGGGCCGCCGACCTCCCTCCGAGCGAGGCACAGACGGCGCCGGCCCCGCGGCCGTAGGCGCTACCGCATGTTTCGTTTCGTCGTACCACCTTGTTCCCCGCGTGTACTGCACGAAGGCTCGAAGACACGAAGAACATGAACGTCTTCGACAACACGGACTTCGTGACCTTCGTGTCTTCGTGATAGACCGTCGCGAAAAGCGGCGCTAGTCCCCGATCACTGGCTTCGCGGTGATACGAACCTGCATGAGCAGATCGACATCGATCGGCAGCTCGGTCTTGCCGGCCGGAATCTGATTCTTCGCGAGCAGATAACTGATGATGTCAACGTAGGCCTGGACGCTGAGGCTCGTCGGTTTTTGTTGAGGCATGGTCGCGGCGACCGTCGCGACCATATCGCCCACCGTCAGATCCTTCCATCGCTCGGCGAACGACGAGTCGAACGCGCGTGGTCCCGCCAGCGCAGGCGCTCTCCCTGCGCCATTGTCGAAGAACCCGCCGGCGAGGTCATCGCGGTGGCAGTAGCTGCACTCGCCCTTGAAGAGCTGCTCTCCGCGCCGGGCCTGTGCCTCGGTGTAGACGCCGTCCCAGACCGTCTTCTGTGCGTCCTGCGTCGATGGTGCGGTAGCAGCGGATCCGAGAAGCCGGCCCAACACCAGCAGAAGCGCGAACCTGTTCATTCAGAATTCTCTACCACCGACGCCGCTTCTTTCGCGGCCAGTGCGCGAGTCTCTTCGGGATGAGACCAACGTGTTCTCTGAGCCTCGACAGAAGCGATTCCGAGGTGACGATCGCGGCGAAGTCAATTAGTATGACGAGGTCAAATTGTATCCTGAGTTCTGGCACCGGAGGCACCTGAGATGCGTGGTGGGATGAACCCGTTCAGCATCGGTTTGTGCGTCGTGGCGAGCGTGTTGACGGGTCGCGTCGAGGAACGCCAGCGGGAGATCGACAAAGATTAGGCAGAGTGTACGGGCCACCGAATGAGCGCGGATGCGAGGCTGCGATGGGCGATGTGCGCGATGGGCGCGTGGCTGGCGGGCACGATCTTCGTCTCCGTCGTTGCCACCGAGAATTTCTACACGATCGATCGACTGCTGGCGGCATCGCCTAGTAGCACCTTTCACTCGCTGACCGGCCAGCTCGGACAGACCGAGTCCCGCGACCTGCTGCGATACCTCTCCTCGGAATTGAATCGCCTGTATTTTCAAGCCTGGAACGTCGCGCAGCTCGGCGTTGGGCTTCTCGTTCTGTGGCTGCTCGCTCGTCAGAGGGTTCCGGCCAAGGCCCGCTGGACCGTTGGTGCCATGCTCGCCGTCGTGGTCATGCTCGCCGTGTTGACGCCGGCGATCACTGCGCTCGGCCGCAGCCTCGACTTCGTTCCCCGCGACCCGGCGCCCGCGGGCATGGGGCGCTTCTGGATCCTGCACGGCGCGTACACGGTGCTCGAAGGTGTCCTGCTGGCGGCCGGTGTGGCCGCCACGATGTGGATTGCGCGCTCAGGAATGTCCGGGAAGGTTTGAGGTGAGCACTCGTCTCAGCGTTCAGCTCTCGGCTTTCAGCTTTCGGGATTTCGGTCTACACGTCGATCACCCCGGATCTTCGACGGTCGACGCGGCTGGGCGGATCCTTGACGAGCATGGAGAGCATCGTGCTGACGAGGCTCACGACGAGCGCTCCCCAGAATGCCGCCCAGAAGCCGCTGACGTGGAACCCGAGCCCAAGCGCCGTCGACAGCGAGCTCGTCAGCATGAGCATCAGCCCGTTGACGACAAGCGCGAAGATGCCCAGCGTGAGGATGATGATCGGAAACGTCAGAATCTTCAGGACCGGCCTGATGAAGGCGTTGATGACGCCGAACACGACGGCGACGCCGAGGAAGGGCAGCCAGCCGCCGACGTAGGTTACGCCCGGGACGAGCCTGGTCGCCACCCACAGCGCTGCCGCGTTCACCAGCAGCCGGGTGAGAAATGGCACGAGTTGATGCTACCACCCGGCGACGCCCGAGCTAAAGCTCGGGCCTACGGTTCGTGGGCGACTTTCAGGCCCGCGATTGACGGCGCACGAGCTGAAGCTCGGGCCGACGGTTCGTGGGCGACTCTCAGTCTTCGCCGAAAATTCGCGGCTGCTCGGTCGCTCTCGAGACGGCCTTCGGTGCCCGCTTGTAGGTCAGGCTCGCTTGCACGGGTGGACGATCCAGCGTCTTTCCGGTGAGCAGATCTTCAAGGGTCAAGATCTGAAGGCGTTGATGATTGCCCCACGGCGACGTGTAGAAACCCGCTGAGGCGGCTTCTGCCCGCATGGCGCGCGTTGGCTCGTCCAATGTGAGGAGGACGCCTATTGCCGCCTTCTCGCGCTCGATGACGCCACGGAGATCCCGGTCCGAAACGCCTGCATCACCTGCGATACACGGCCGCCGGTTTCGACAACTTCCTGAAACGCTCGCGCTGCGCCTTCATCCCAGCGCCACGTATCCTCGAAGGCCTTGATCTGAGAGGCCGCTTGCGTGCCGTCCCGTCCGGCGAACAGGACGTTGTATGACGCGTTAGAATTGAAGGGCGGATCGAGGTAGACGAGATCGACGCTCTCATCGGCGACGTGTCGCCGGAGCACGTCGAGGTTGTCGCCGTAATAGAGCACGTTATCCGGCACGGATCGACCCGATCCTACCATCGTCAATGACGACGCTTTTTGCCTCGGCGGCTTCGAGTAGCCCGATGTCAGAGACATCGCATAGCCGATCCGCGACCGTTGCCGCCATCGCTGGCGTCGCGCGCAGTGTCATGCGAAGCCACTCCCTCAGTCCATGAAGAGCCCTCGTCTCACGCCTGTTCCAACGGCACGATCAGCTGAATTATTCAGTCGGCTGGCCCTCGGCACGTTTGCCGTCGCGCTGGCGGTCCGCTTGATCCATGTCTGGCAGATCCGCAACGCGCCGTTCTTCGCGGTCCTGATCGGGGACGCTCGCGGGTACGACGAATGGGCCGAGCGGATTGCCGGCGGCGACTGGGTGGGCCGCGACGTGTTCTATCAGGCTCCTCTCTATCCCTATTTTCTGGGATTGATCTACGCCGTCGCCGGGCATTCGCTTCTGATCGTTCGGCTCTGCCAGGCTGTTGCCGGCGCCGCGGCCTGCGCCCTTCTCGGTTTGGCCGCCAGGCGCCTTTTTTCAGAGCGCGAAGGCGCGATTGCCGGACTGGCGCTGGCGCTGTACGCCCCGGCGATGTTCTTCGACAGCCTGATTCAGAAGTCGGTTCTCGATGTGTTGTTCATCTGTTTGATGCTGTGGATCGCGGCCGGGATCCTCCAGCATCCGGGGAATCGGCGCTCGTGGTTGTGGCTCGGACTCGCCACCGGCGGCCTCGCGCTGACGCGCGAGAACGCCCTCGTGTTCGTCGTCGTGATCGTGGCCTGGGCGTTTCTCGGGCCGTGGGGAGTTCGGCTAAAGCGGGACCCCACAGGTAGGGCCGGGGTCAGACCCCTGTCTGACCCCGGTTCCGCCTCGAGGCGGACCGCGCCATTTCTGCTCGGGCTTGCGATCGTTCTCCTGCCCGTTGCGATTCGCAACTACGCCGTCGGGGGTGGTTTCTATCTGACGACATCGCAGCTCGGCCCCAACTTCTTCATCGGCAACAACCTGCGCGCGGACGGGACGTACCGGTCGCTTCGGTCTGGTAGAGGAGCGCCCGAGTTCGAACGCCAGGATGCGACCGAGCTGGCGGAGCAAGCGTCAGGCCGCAGGCTGACCCCTGCAGAAGTCTCGACGTACTGGACGGACCGGGCCCTGGAATTCATCACCTCGCAACCGGGAGCCTGGCTGAGGCTTCTTGGCCGGAAGCTCGCGCTGTTGCTGAACGCATCAGAGATGATCGACACCGAGAGCCAGGAGACGTACGCCGAGTGGTCCTGGCCTGTCTGGCTGGGCGGATGGATCGGTCACTTCGGGGTCCTCGTGCCCCTCACACTCTTCGGCGCCTGGATCCTCTGGCCGGAGCGCCGCCGCCTCTCTCTCTTCTATGCGATGGTGGCGGGGTACGCCGCCAGCCTGCTGCTGTTCTACGTGTTCGCCCGCTACCGTTTTCCGCTCGTGCCCCTGCTGATGCTCTTCGCGTCTGCCGGGGTCGTCGCGGTGCCACGGTTTGCTCGCACCGGGTCCCTGGTTCAGAAGA
This sequence comes from Acidobacteriota bacterium, assembly GCA_023265155.1. Taxonomy (GTDB): domain Bacteria; phylum Acidobacteriota; class Vicinamibacteria; order Vicinamibacterales; family CAVVIG01; genus JBGOTP01. Next base: position 2,343 of record JAHFUL010000023.1, on the reverse strand, counting down.
TGGGCGTATACGCGGCGCTCGTCGCGGCAATCGTCGTGACGAACTGGCCCCTGGTGCCGGCCGGATTCCCGCAGGCCGTCACCGAGAACAATCTGGGCATGGCGCTGCAGGCCGAGGGGCGGCTCGATGATGCCACCGGGCACTATCAGCGGGCGATCGCATTCAGGGACGATTACACGCCCGCGTACAACAACATCGGCCTGGTGCTTCGGGCGAAAGGCCGGTCCGACGAGGCCATCAGGACGTTCGAGCGCGCCATCGCCGCGAGACCGGGCTATCCCGACTCCTACTACAACCTGGGTTTCGAGCTGCAGGCCCGAGGCGAGCACGAGAAGGCAATCGAGCGGTTTCGCGAATACATCCGCCTCAACCAGGACGTGGCCAACGTGATTCCGGCAAACAACCTGACTGGCCTCTCCCTCTTCGCCCTGGGCCGGCTCGACGAGGCGGCGGCCACATTCCGTCTCTCACTCGCCAGGGAGCCCGGCAACGTCGACGCGCTCGGTGGACTGGCCGATGTCTTCCGCAAGCAGGGGCGATTCGAGGATGCGGCTCGCCAGTATCGCGAGTACGTGCAACGCGTGCCCGGCAATGCGGACGCGTTCCACAATCTCGGGTTGGCGCTCGTCAGGGGGGGGAAGGAGCAAGAGGCCGTCGACGCGTTTGCGCGGGCAGCCACCCTTCAACCGGGCAACCCGGCGTTTCACGACGACCTCGGGAACGCGCTTGGCTCAATCGGGCGGCTCGACGAAGCCGCGGCAAGCTATCGGCGGGCCCTGGAGCTGGCGCCGGCGAACGTCACGATCCGGAACTCACTCGGCCTCGTGCTGGCGGCGCAGGGGAACATGCAAGAGGCGCTCGCCCAGTTCCAGCGGTCGCTGGAGCTCGAGCCCGACAACGGACAGACGCGCGTCGATCTCGACACCGCGATGGGGCGGAGAAAGTAGGAATATTGTAAATTGAAAATTGTTCTACCGTCCGAGCAGCGCCAGAACCGCAACCGGGTCGACGCGGGCGCCAGCCAGGCGGACCGCCCAGTGAAGGTGCGCGCCCGTCACCCGCCCCGTGGCGCCGACCTTCCCGATCACCTGCCCGGCTGAAACACGGTCGCCATCGCGCACGTCGACGACGGAGAGATGCGCGAGCAGCGAAAACAGTCCAAGCCCGTGGTCGAGGACGACCGTGTTTCCTGAAAAGTACAGGTCTCTGGCGAGGACCACACGCCCCGCGTTGGGTGCCGCGATCGGGGTTCCGGCCGGGCTCGGGAAATCGGCGCCCGCATGCGGGCTGCGCGCCACGCCATTGAAGACGCTGCGCGAGCCGAACGCGCTCGTGGCGGCCTTCCCCACGGGCGGCACGAATGGGTCTTTCCATAAGCGCTCGACAGACGAGAGCGTCCAGATCCGATCGAGCTCCGCGGCTTCTCGAACGATCCGATCTTCCATGTCGGCTGGTGGATTCACGAATGCCGGGTCGACCTTCAACATTCGTGTGGGGAAACGCTTCGGCCGCACGGTGAAACGGTGGGTCGCCTGCAGTTTCTCCGACCCCGCTCGCCCTTCGATGGACGCCGCGTAGGCGCCTGCGGCCTCGTCCAGGTCGATGCCGACGAGCGCGCGCCAGGTGACGTTATCGACCCGATAGACCGCAATGTCGCGACTGAAAACATGCACGCGGATGTCATCGGCACGCGCCGGCGTGGTCAGCGTCAGCACGACCAGCTCGCCAGGCTGCAGCGAGCGCGATCGACTGGTGACGAGGATGGAATCGGCTGGACGAGCTCTCGACGCAATCGACATTATCACCAGGGCGGAAACAGCCGCGATCGTGATGGTCCGACGCATGGACCATTCTACGCCCGCGACCTGCCCAGGACTTTGGTCATGCCGGTGAACGGCCGCTTCCGCTTCTGCTACGGGTGAAGCACGGTGATGGAGTACTCGAAGGGCGTCGTGGCTCGGAGCGCGCTCGAAAGCGCCGCCCTGGCGTTGAATCTGTCACGGACTCAGGTGAATCCTGCCCGTGACGTTTCACGTTGATGCGTACGCCGGCCATGTCGTTCACGGGTACAGTCCTGCAAGTCGGGCTGGAGCCGACCCTCGTGCAGAACGTGATCACCGACAGTGCGACCAGGCGTCAGAATAGTAGTTGGGCGGACAAACGAGCGAAGGAAGACTACGAATTCAGCCGGGGTCCGCGACGTCGGCGAGCACCCCAGAACGCCCGGACGATCACTTGCTGTTCGTCGAACGTGTGGTAGAGATGGCAGGCAACTTTACGGACGTAGATGCGGCGAACGCCAGCGATGCCAGCCTGCAGATACGGGGTCCCGGCGCCAGGCAA
>JAHFUL010000093.1 GCA_023265155.1 Acidobacteriota bacterium | reverse complement strand
CGCGCGGTTCCTGACCCCAGGGTAACAGAGCGCGACGATCTTCAGCCATCCGAAAACCTGTCAATTTGCGCAGGCTGTGTCTGGGGGCTTCGGCGGATACGCGCGGGGGTCCCATAACGGGGCCATCTGTTGACCGGAGCGTCTAGTGCGGCCTATTGCCGGGTCTTCCGTCTAATGCGGCCTATTGTCCAGCGATGCGTACCTACAGGCCAAGAGCCCAGAGCCGAAAGTCGAGAGCCAAGAATGTCACACCAACGTTAGTCCCGCCGCAGGAGACAGAGGTTTGGGAGCGAGCTACACGTCGCGCGACAAGGTGTGAAAAAAGAATTGCTCCGCTATTCAATCGCTGCACGATCTTCAATACGACGTCAACCTCCTACCACGGCCATCCCGAGCCGCTCAATTGTCCGCAAGGACAAACGAGGAAGTCGATTGCACTCTACTACTACACGAATGGCCGCGACGACGGGAACAGTTCCATCGCTCACGGTACGCTCTGGAGAGATCTGCCAGTCACGCATGGTGGACGGTAAAGTCCGGCATCCTACGTCATGACGACCGCGTGGGTGTCGCGCGCGACGGTGATAGATCACCGCCGCGAGGGACGGAGCTGTTGCCCGGATCGGATGCCCTGCGGTAGCATCCGGCGAGAATGGCGTCGCGCGAGCCTGAACCGCTGCTCCGAATCAGCTGTTTCGAGGTCCTGATCGGCAATCGGGAACTCGGTTTCGCCGAAGTCGGCCGTCTCACCTCGGAGACGGATCTCGATGCCCCTCCAGATCGGCCAGGCCATCGCTTCGCGACCGTCGTGCTCAGGCGAGCTCTCACCACGTCAACCGAGCTCTACGACTGGCGCCGGCTCATCGCCAACGGCAGGGACGATCGTCGGGACGTCATCATCCGCCAGCTGTCCGCCCCGGGCGGGAAGATTGTGAATTCGTGGAGACTGTTGCGTGCGTGGCCCTGCCGCTGGTCGACGTCGGGCTTCGACGCCATGAGCAACGACGTCGCCTACGAGGAGCTCGAGTTGAGCTTCGACGACTTGGTCTGGGTGGAGCACAATCCCATTACGAAAGGCTGACATGGCCGTTCTTCGCGAGCGCCCGTACGCACAGTTCAACTTCCTTGTCGATCTCGGAACAGGTACAACCGATGGGCCGGAGGCCGGCTTCCAGGAGTGCAGCGCGATCTCCATGAGTGTAGACGTCATCGAGTACCGAAACGGCAACGAGAAGGAGAACCACCCGCGCAAGCTCACCGGTCTTGCGCGAGCGAGCGACGTCACGCTCAAGCGCGGGATCATCGGCTCGCTGAGCCTCTACAAGTGGCTCGACCAGATCCGGAACGGCGATCCAGCCGCTCTCCGCAATGTCGTCATACACCTGCAGAACGAGGACCACACGATGATCGTGATGACGTGGAAGCTCCTCCGCGCCCGGATCATCAAGCACAGGAGCGGACCGCTGAACGGGAAAGGGACGGACGTCGCCATGGAGGAATTGACGCTCGCGTACGAGCGGCTCGAGCTGGAGTAGCGATCTCAACCTGAACAAGTTCGTACCGCGCAAAGGCCACTGATGCCGGCATGTTTTGCCCTGGCACATCCGTGACCATAATGACCGCATGACCAATCCGCTGACCGCCCCATGGGAGGGCCCTTATGGTGGTGTGCCTCCGTGGGACCGCGTCAGGGCCAAGGATTTTCCTGCCGCCTTCGCGACAGCACTGGCCGAGGAGCGCGCGGCGGTTGACGAGATCGCGCGCAGCCCCTTGCCTCCGGACTTCGAGAACACCGTCGCTCCCTTGCAGCGCGTGGGCCGCACCAAGGATCGCGTGCTGCGGTTGTTTGGCGTCATGCGGCACTACATGTGCACACCCGAGTACCGCGCGCTCGATTGCGAGTGGCAGCCTCGTCTCGCAGCGGCGGCAGACGAGATTCGCTTCTACCCGGGTCTGTTCGAACGGATCGATACAGTGTACCGATCGCTCTCCGGCGCGGGGCTCCGCCAGGATCAGGAGCGATTGACGACGCTCGTACGAGAGAGGTTCGTCCGCATGGGGGCCGCGCTCGCGAGCTCCGATCGCGAGCGGCTTTCGGCCCTCAATCAGGAACTGGCCGGGCTCTATTCAGAGTTCCGTGGGAAGGTCCTTGCGGACGAGAACACGTGGACGCTCCTCACCGGCAAGGCCGATCTGGCGGGCCTGCCTCCCAGCCTTGTCTCGGCGGCGGGCGAAGCGGCGCGGGAGCGTGGTCTCCAGGGCTGGGCGATTCTGAACACGCGATCGAGCGTCGATCCGTTCCTCACGTTCTCCGCGCGGCGATCGCATCGTGAGGTGGTCTGGAAGCGCTTCAAGGCACGCGGCGACAATGCCAACGCCAACGACACGAACGCCATCATCACCCGCATCGTGAAGCTGCGCGCGGAGCGTGCCGCCCAGCTCGGGTATCCATCCCACGCGCACTTGCAGATGGCCGACTCCATGGCCGGCACTCCGGAGAGGGCCCGGGCGCTCCTCTCCGAGCTTTGGACCGCGGCCGTCGCCAAGGTGGGAGAAGAAGTTGCCCGGATGCAGGCGATCGCATCGAACGACGATCCGACGCTGCGCATCGAGCCCTGGGATTACCTGCACTACGCGGAGCGTGTCCGCCAGGCGAGCGCGGGCGTGGATGTTGCGGCTGCGGGTGAGTATTTCGAGCTGGGCCGCATGATCGACGCGGCCCTCTGGTCGGCCGCGAAGCGATACCGTCTCGCGTTCCGGGAAATCACGGGAACGGTACCGGTCTTCCACCCTGACGTGCGTGTGTGGGAGGTGACCGATGTGCCCTCTGGAGCGCATCGCGGTCTCTTCTACTTCGATACCTTTGCGAGAGCTGGAAAGCGTTCGGGCGCATGGGCGTCGGACTACCGCGGCCAGTACAGGATGGACGGTGGGGCGACGGCCATCGCCGCCAACAACAACAACTTCCTCAAGGGCGCGCCCGGCGAGCCGGTGCTCGTCTCGATCGACGATGTGAGGACCCTGTTTCACGAGTTCGGCCACTCGCTGCACGCCTTGCTCCAGGATGTCGAGTACCCGGGTCTCGAGGACATGCCGGCCGACTTCATCGAGCTGCCGTCACAGCTCAACGAGCAGTGGGTCTACGCGCGGGAGCTGCTCGATCGCTTCGCGCGTCACTACCAGACCAACGAGCCTCTGCCAGAAGCGTTGATGGAGAAGTTGAAGGCGCCTGACACCTTCGGTCAGGGCCACAGGACGGTGGAGGCCGTAGCGGCGGCGATCCTCGACATGGAGCTTCATACGCGCCCCGATGGCGAGTTCGATCCCAAACGCTTCGAGCGCGATGGCCTTGCCCGCATCGGCATGCCGAGGCAGATCGCGCTCCGGCACCGGTTCACCCATTTCGATCACCTCTTCGGGAGTGACGACTACTCGGGGCTCTATTACAGCTATTTCTGGGCGGACGTCATGGCCGCCGACGCGTGGCAGGCGTTTCTCGAGGCTGGCGGCCCGTGGGACGTCGAGGTGGCCGCGCGATTCCGGACGCACATTCTCTCTGACGGCAACAGCATCGATCGCGCCGAGGCCTACCGGCGCTTCCGCGGACGCGATCCAGACGTGTCAGCGCTGCTCCGCGAACGGGGACTCGTCCGCCACCGAGTGAACTGACGGCTGGTAGAGTTCTGAAGGAGTCGAGTCGGTGAGGCCTCGCCGTGGTGCGTGACAACCGACGCGAACACCAGACCGAACCAAGCGAGGGACCCTCTGGACAATCGAGATAACTCAAGTGGGCAGTGCTTGTGCTGCCCGGCGAAGGGGAGCCGACGTCGACCTGACGATCCCGCGATTGTCATCGACCGGCCACGTATCGAACCTGGACAGATCGGCTGTTCCATGGTGGAATCCGGGGGGCCGATTAGCAAGGGTGTCTATGGAGACCTACAACGCTTCCTCCACGTTGACGTTCGAAGCGCTGTCGTGCTTTACAAAGGCACCCATACGGATTGTTCTTCGAGCGGGTGAGAATCTGTATCGCTTTGTCACCATCGTGAGTCCGCCCTTCAAGGGCAACGAGATTTTCAGCAGCCCGTGGTGGATACCGTCAGAGACGTATCAGCAAATTACGAAGACAGCTCACCGAACGAATAAGCCCATCGTGGATGTCGCGCGTTCTCGCCTGGCCGTCGAGACCGACTGGAATCCGCATATGGACTGGCTCACGATTCTCGAGTTGAAGAAGCCGGTCTACATGCCGAACGCCTTGGAGTAGAAGCCGGCGATGGCTTCGGCGTCGGTCGCGAGCACCCGGATAGCCCAGACGCCTGGTTCCTGCGCCAGGACGGCCGACGGCTGCAGCAGCGCGAGCATCCCCGAAAGTACGATTCCGGTAACCAGTCTGACGGCGGTCATGGCCTCCTCCTGGCGGTGATCTTACCGGACCTGCTCGCCCAGCCATCTCACAATGTTCGGCACCAGCTCGGGGTGACGGTCGAACAGGACCACACCATGCGCCTGGCGGCCGATGAAGGTGTTGAGCCAGAAGTCCGGGTAGATCGTGGCCGACGACTTTGGATGTCGTGATGCCGCCACCAGGCCACGAAGGTCTGCGGCAAGCGGATCGTGTTCCGCGCCAGCGCCGTAAATCGGCAGGCCCGGCGTTGCGGCCACGTACTTCAGACCGGCCGGGCTCGCCCCTCCGGACAGCTCGACGAGCGCCTTGATTTCAGGGTGCCTCGAGGCGAGGTCCACGGACTCTCCCACCCCGCAGCTCGATCCGCCGGCCGCCATGCGCGTCCGATCGACGTTCGGCAACGAGAGCAGCTGCGCGAACGCGGCGTCGGCGTCGTGCCGATCGTCTTCTGGTCCTGACCGTTTCCCTTCGCTCTCACCGAAACCGCGTTGATCGTAGGTGAGGACATGCCATCCGGCATCCGCCATGGCGTCGACGAGCGCACCCCAGGAGCGGCGGTCGGCGCTGCACTGGTGAATCAGGAGGATCGCCGGTCCGCCCGCGCCCGGCGAATAGTAGCTGGCCTTCAGAATGACGCCGTTGGGAGCCTTGATGTCGAAGTTCTGTCCAGGACGGCTCGGGGCTGTCGGCGCGCACGCGGCGTTGAACATTGACAGCAGGACAGATACATGGGCCAGACTCTGCGCCTTCATCGGTTGTTTATCACCGACTGCTATGGCCGATGGGTTCAAGAAGGATCGCCGTTGTAAGAAAGTGCTCCCCGGATCGACTATCTAGCTGATAGCGCACTCAGCGTGGACTGCCCAGCTCCTTGTAGACCGCATCGATGTACACCCTTGCCTGGGTCAGATCGTATGCGGCGTACTTGGCGGGCAGTTTCAGGGCTGCGGCGGTTTCTGCGGCCGTCTTGCCGGCGGTGAACGACTCGCGCACGACCGCGAGCAGGTCGCGGCTGAATTCGGCGAACTCCTGGAAGTCGGTCCAGGTCATCGTTCGGGGCGTCGAGATGTCGGTCGAGACGGCGCTCGCGCTGCGCTGCGTGTCGACCCCCTCGGGGTGTCCGGTGATCACCGTTCGGACACCGGAGATTTCGGCGGCGGCCCGGGCGACCGTCTGCGCGAACGCCACGGCGCTGCCGCCGTTCGCGACGTCGATCGCCGGCACACCCTTCGACGGAAACAGGTCGCCGAGGTAGGCGATGCGCTTGGCGGGAAAGACCACCGCCAGGTCGCCATTGGTGTGCGCAGGGCCGAAGTAATACAGGTCGATGCGATCCGGGGTGTCTTCGAGCAGTGACAGCCTATCGGTGACGATCTTGTTCGGCAGGAACTTCGCGCCCGCGCCCTTGAAGGCATCGAGCTTCTCCATTGCGGCCTTGGCGTTCTGGTGAGCGACAATCTGCGTCGCCGTCGTGATCTCCACGTTGCCTCCCACGTGTTCCGGATCGCCGCTCGTGTTGATGATGATCGTCACCGGCTTGTCGGTGAGCGCGTCGACCGCATCGAGGATCGCTCGGCCCCATCCAGCCGACTTGCCGTCGATCAGGACGGCGTTGTCGGGCCGCGACATCACCAATGAGTTTCCGCCGCCGTCGAGCAGTACGTACATGTTGCCGCCGGGCCCCAGCGTTCGGAGCCTGACGGCGCGGCGCGCGGGCTGGCTCTGCGAGTGAAGGGACGCGGAAGAAAGAAGAGCCAGGCCAGCCAGCACTGCGGCAGCGGCAAACGATCCCGTCCGGCCTTCAGCGATCATTTCCCATCCACCGCCAGTGACGCAGCGATGATTTCGTTGTCGTTGCGTGCGTAGATGTGTTTGTTCGCGTACGCCGGATGCGACCAGTTCACCGCCTCCAGCTCGCGTCGATTGCCCGGCGGCGACGTCGGCTTGATCAGCTGCGTCCGGCTCACTTCCTGATACCCGTCCGGACTCGGTTTGGCGATGATCAGCTCACCGCGATCGTTGTTGATGAAGAGTCGATCGCCGTTGCGCACAATGATTCCCGAGGCCCAGCGCGCGCGTTCCTTGGTCACCGCCTGCGTGTCCCAGATGCGATCGCCGGTCTTCGCATTCAGGCACCGGAACTGTCCGAAGCTGCAGAGCCCGTAGATGTAGTCGCCGACGATGGCCGGCGTGCAGATCGTGGAATGCAGTCCATCGGTCTGAATCTCGTTGTCGCTCTTGCCCTTCCAGACGACCTTCGCGGCCGGCTTCTTCTCGTCGAGCTCGAGCATCATGGGACCGTCGTAGAAATTCGTGAAGAACAGCAGATTGCCGTTCTGCACCGGCGTGGCCACGGTCATGCCCGCGCCCACTTTGTACGGCTGCTCCCAGTACTTCTTGCCGGTCACCGGATCGAGCGATGCCACCGCGCCCGGATACCAGACAATGAGCTGCCTGGTGCCCCCAGCGGTTACGATGATCGGCTGCGCCACGCCGAGCTCGGAATCCTCTGAAGACAGCGCGCGCCAGATCTCCTTCCCGGTCGCCTTGTCGAACGCCACGACTTTTGCGTCGGGCCGCCCGCCGACGAGGCAGATGAGCCGATCGCCGTCGACGATCGGCGCGCTCGAGAATCCCCAGTCGAAGCCCCACGTGCGTGGATCGGTCTTGTAGTCCGCGACGTAGTCCTTCTTCCAGAGAACCGCGCCGGTCTTGACGTCGAGCGCGAGGAGCTTGCCGTCGGCGCCGGCGACATACACGCGTTCGCCATCGACCGTCGGCGTCGCGCGCGGGCCTACCGCGTACGAAATGCCGCGGTAGTCCACCGGCCATTCCCTCGTCCACAACACCTTGCCCGTCTTTTCATCGAGCGCGAGGGCGCGCTCGGTGCCCCGCGGACGCGTCGTCTCGACGTAGTCGGTGACGAACACCCGTCCGTTGACGACGGCGGGACCGGCGAAGCCGGCTCTGAGGGGCGTCCGCCACAGCACTTTCAGTCCGGACGCAGGGAACTTGTCGACGATGCCGGTCTCGTTCCAGACGCCAAGCCGTCCGCGGCCGCGGAACTCGGGCCAGTCCTCGCCGTGAATCACCGCTGCAGTGCAGACAACGAAGAGCGCCATCCAGAACGAGGGGCGCCGGGGCACCCGTGGTATTGAAATCATGTTCATCTCTGGTTCTGCTGCCCGCTGTAACAAAAGGTCGAACGATTATCGCTCTTGGGGGCGCGCTTACGACGGGAAATCGCCGGCTGGACCGGGACGGCTTACCTGATTCTTTACTTGTGGATGAGGCGACGTTACATTACTGACACCCTACCTCTTGAAGAAAGGCACCGATCGCCTGCCGACCGAGAACTGGGGAGACATCCCCGGCGCCGGTGTCAACCTCACCGGCGCGAAAAAGCTGACATGGTGGGCTCGTGGGCAAGAGGGCGGCGAAATCGTCAAGTTCTTCGCGTTCGGCGCCGGCCACGATCGCGGCAAAACGTTTGCGGACTCGAACGCCGAAGTCAACCGGCTCGTCACGCTCGAGAAGGAGTGGAAGCAATACGAAATCGATGTCTCGCAGTCGCGTCTGGAGTATGTGCTGTCCGGATTCGGCTGGGTTGTCAGCGCGGCGGAATCGGGCGACCGCCGCGAAGTAAACTTTTTCGTCGATGAAATTCAATACGACAAGCCGTGTCTCGATGAGCGCCGGCTTCTCCTCAGCTACGACACGCAACGCTTTTCGACGAGGAGCGACGCCGTACTCCGAAATGTGGCTTACACGTACGACAACGCCATCGCGCTCATGGCGTTCATCGCCGCTGGGGAACGCGACCGCGCCGCGAGTCTCGCTGAGGCACTGAAGTATGCGCAGGAGAA
>JAHFUL010000022.1:19979-31009 GCA_023265155.1 Acidobacteriota bacterium | reverse complement strand
ACATCCTGCACCGTGTGCGCAGCCGAGAGGAACCACGCCTCGAATTGCGAGGGCGGCGGATAGATGCCCCGCGCGAGCATGCCTCGAAAGAATCGAGCGTACTGATCGGTGTTGGCGCTCGTGGCCGATCGATAGTCGCGCACGGGTTGGTCGGTGAAGAACGGCGTGAGGATCGAGCCGATCGCGTTGATCTGGACGGCGATGCCCGCGTCACGCGCCGCGTCGGCGAGTCCGGCCGCGAGCCGCGTTCCAAGCGCGGCCAACTTCTTGTAGAGGCCCGGCCGCAGCTCGTCGAGGCACCAGATACCAGCGGTCATCGCGAGCGGGTTTCCTGAGAGCGTGCCCGCCTGATAGACCGGTCCCGCCGGAGACACCAGCTCCATCAGGTCGGCTCGGCCCCCGTACGCCCCCACCGGCAGTCCGCCGCCAATGATCTTGCCCAGGCACGTGAGATCCGGACGCACGCCGGCCAGCTGCTGGGCTCCGCCCCGTGACGCCCGGAATCCTGAGATGACCTCGTCGAAGATCAGCAGGGCGTCGCGCGCATCGCACTCGTTGCGGAGCCCATGCAGGAAACCGTCCGCGGGCGGCACGACGCCCATGTTCCCGGCGATCGGTTCGACGATGAGGGCCGCGATCTGATCGCGATTGGCGTCGAAAACACGGCGAACCGACTCGAGGTCGTTGTAGCTGGCGATCACTGTGTCGCCGGCCGCGCCCTTCGTCACGCCAGGGCTCGTCGGCACCCCCAGCGTCAGCGCACCCGATCCCGCCTGCACGAGAAAGGCGTCGGCGTGACCGTGGTAGCACCCTTCGAACTTGACGATCTTGTCCCTGCGCGTGGCGGCGCGCGCGACGCGCACCGCGCTCATCGTGGCCTCCGTGCCGGAGCTCACGAAGCGGATCCGTTCGACTGACGGCATGAGGCGCCGGACGCGTTCGGCGAGGTCGATCTCGAGGGGGCTTGGCGCGCCGTAACTCGTGCCGTTTCGCGCGGCCGCGTTGAGCGCCTTGATCAATCCCCGCGGCGCATGTCCGTGGATGAGCGGTCCCCAGGACATGACGTAGTCGATGAACTCGTTGCCGTCGGCATCCTGCAGGCGCGCGCCGTAGGCGCGGCGAATGAAGAGCGGCGACGCCCCCACGGCCTTGAACGCCCGGACGGGGCTGTCGACGCCGCCGGGGAGGAGCGTGAGGGCGCGTGAGAAGAGACGAGCAGATTTCGCGGTGTTCATACTGTAGCGCGGCCCTTCCAGGGCCGCGTCCGCGGGGCCGAGAGCCGGCGCTACGTACTTACCACGAAGACACGAAGCGCACGAATCTTAACCCAATGATCTTCGTGTGCTTCGTAAAGCGCCCGACCTGAAGGTCGGGCCTACGAACTTTCGTGAAGCGCCCGACCTTCTGACGGTCGGGCCTACGAATCTTCGTGAAGCGCCCGACCTTCTGACGGTCGGGCCTGCGAATTCTCGTGAAGCGCCCGACCTTCTGACGGTCGGGCCTACGAACTTTCGTGAAGCGCCCGGCCTTCTGACGGTCGGGCCTACGAATTTTCGTGAAGCGCCCGACCTTCTGACGGTCGGGCCTACGCAATCGCGCGTGCAGCGTCGCGCGCGTAGTAGGTGATGATGATGTCGGCGCCGGCGCGGCGAATGCCGGTCAGTGTTTCGAGCATCGCGCGAGGTTCGTCAATCCAGCCGTTGCGGGCCGCGGCCTTCAGCATCGCGTATTCGCCGCTGACGTGGTACGCCGCAGTCGGATAGCCAAAGGCCTCCTTCACCCTCGTGATGATGTCGAGGTAGGGCAGCGCCGGCTTGACCATCACGATGTCGGCGCCCTCCTCGATGTCCTGCTCGACCTCACGGAGCGCTTCCTCCGCGTTCGCGGGATCCATCTGGTGAGACCGGCGGTCGCCGAACTTTGGCGCCGATCCGGCGGCGTCCCGAAACGGACCGTAGAACGCCGAGCAGTACTTTGCTGCGTACGACATGATCGCCACGTGCTCGTGCCCGCGATCGTCGAGCGCCTGCCGGATGGCGCCCACCCGGCCGTCCATCATGTCCGACGGGGCGACGATGTCGGCGCCCGCCGCCGCGTGCGAGGTGGCCGCGCGCACGAGCTGAGCCACTGTCGGATCGTTCGCGATCTCGTTATCGATGATCACGCCGCAGTGACCGTGGTCGGTGTACTCGCAGAGACACACATCGCTCACGACGAGCACGTCCGGGATCTCACGCTTGATGGCGCGAATGGCAGACTGAACCGGGGCCTCCATATCGTACGACGCCGACCCGATGTCGTCTTTGTGATCCGGCAGACCGAAGAGCAGCACGCTCTTGATCCCGTCTCCCCTGGCGGCCGACACCTCCTTCACCGCTTCGTCCACCGACAGGTTGAACACACCGGGCATCGACGACACTTCCCGGCGCACCCCTTCGCCTCCACAGACGAAGAGAGGCAGCATGAACATGTCGGGCGACAGCCGGGTCTCGCGCACCAGGGCGCGGATCGATTCGGACGTGCGCAGGCGACGAAGCCGGCGTGTGAGCGCGAGGGAGGTGCGCGATTGGGTGGGGCTCATTTCAATGACTCCTGATGTGAGCTGAGAGCCGAGAGCGAGAGCTGAGAGCTGAGAGCTATAGCTTTCAGCTTTCAGCTTTCAGCGTCTGAAAGTATTCCACAATGGCGCCGACGAGCGCGGGAATCGTGTAGTGCGCCGGCACGATCGTCGTGTGAATGCCCCACTTGGCCGCCGCCGCCGCCGTCACGGGGCCGACGGCGGCCACGACAGTGGTGCGGAGCAGATCCGCGGCAGGCTCGGCGCCCAGGATGTTCACGAACGTCCGGACCGCCGACGCGCTGGCAAACGTCACGACATCGATTCGGCGGTCGAGGAGCATGCGAAAAATGTCGGGCTCGCCTTCGCGATCGGGCTCGGTGGCGGCGGTGCGATAGGCAACGACCTCCGTGACGTCAGCGCCCTGTCTTCGCAACTCGCTGGCCACCACTTCGCGGCCGATATCGGCGCGCGGCAGCAGCACCCGCGCACCCCGCACCTGACCCTGCTTGGCGATCGCCTGACTGACCCCTTCGGCGCGGTACTCGGTGGGCACGAGATCGACTTTGAGACCGTGTCGGGCCAGGCGCTCGGCCGTTGCAGGCCCGACCGCGCACAACTTCGGACCGTGCAACGCGCGCACATCGAACGGCGAGGCCTGGAGTCGCGCCATGAACGCATCGACCGCATTGGCGCTCGTGAAGACAATCCAGTCGAACCCGCTCGCAGTCGTGCATGCCTCGTCGAGCGGACCGTAATCCTCCGGAGGAAGGATTCGGACCATCGGCGCCTCGATCGTGTCGGCGCCGAGCGCTTCCAGCAGATCCACGAGCTCGGGCGCCTGATCTTTGGGGCGCGTCACCAGGATGCGCTTGCCGAAGAGCGGCCGCGTGTCGAACCAGCGCAGATGATCGCGGAGCGCGGCAACCCGCCCGACCACCAGGATTGCGGGGCGGCGATCGCTCGACTGCCGGGCGAAGTGGGCCAGTCCCTGGAGAGAGTCTTGCCTGGTCTCCTGCGTCGGGAGCGTGCCGTTATAGATCAGAACCGCCGACTCGTCGGCGGGCCGTCCGTGCGCGATGAGTGCGTCGAGGATGTGCGTCAGCTGATCGGGCCCCGCGTAACAGACGAGGGAGCCATCCAGTCGAGCGAGGCTCGTCCAATCCACCGACGGAGCCGCGTTACCGCCGCCCTCATGGCCGCGCACGAACGTGAGCGTGTCACCGCTGTCAGGATAGGTCAGAGGCACGCCGGCATAAGTCGCCGCGCCGATGCCGGCGAGAATCCCCGGTACAACTTCGAACCTCACACCCTGCTCGTGGAGGAACAGCGCTTCGGCTCCGCCGCGATCGAAGACGAACGGGTCGCCCCATTTCAGCCGCGCGACGGTCTTCCCCTCGCGAGCCTTTTCGGCGAGCAGGTAGCAGATGGCTTCCTGGTCGAGCGGCTGCGGAGAGGCGAGACCGACGTCGATGATTTCCGCGCCCTCGCGCGCGTGACGAAGCAGGCGCGGATGCACCCAGTGGTCGTGCAGGACAACGTCGGCGGACCTGAGGCACTGGAGTCCCCGCACAGTGATGAGCCCGGGATCGCCTGGGCCGGCGCCGATGATGTAGACGAAGTTCGGCATTTAGAGTTGACGTCTCCCTGCTACGTCATGCTCCCCCCGCGCGTCGGCCAGAATGTCCGCTGCTCCATCCGCGATGAGCTGTGCCGCGACGCGCGCGCCGAGGGTCTCAGCTCCCCGTCGCGGACCACGAGCGCTTGCGCGGACAACGCGGCGGCCATCGAGCGCGATCACGACGGCTGCCAGATCGATCTCATCGGTACCGGCGGGCGACGCGAGCGCGCCGATCGGCGTCTGACACCCGCCGCCCAGCGCTTCGACGAGCGCCCGCTCGGCCGTCAGAGCAGCGCCCGCCCACTCGTCATCGATCCGGGCGACGATCGCCCGGGCGTGGTTGTCGTCCGATCGAACCTCAATGGCCACGATCCCCTGGCCCGGCGCCGGGACGCACGCTTCGACCGGAAGGGCGAACGAGATGCGGGACGCGAACCCGAGACGGCGAAGGCCGGCGGCCGCCAGGACCAGCGCATCATACTCGCCCGCGTCGAGCTTTCTGGTCCGCGTGTCGAGGTTGCCGCGAATGGGAGTGAACCGGGCATTCGGAAAAAGCCGGGACAGCTGCGCGATCCGGCGAACGCTGCCCGTGCCAACCGACGGCGCGGGTCCGAGAGCGGCGGCGAGGGCCTCAACGTTCAGAAGGGCTGAGGGCTGAGAGCCGAGAGCTGAAGGCCAAGAGCCGACAGTTGAAGGCCGAGAGCCGACAGTTGACGGCTGAGAGCTGAGAGCTGAAGGCTGGGAGCTGAGCGCTGAAGGCCGAGAGCTGAGATCCGGCAAGACGATCACGTCTCGCGGATCTTCTCGAGGGAGCACGCCACCGATTATCAGTCCCTCGGGCAGGACTACCGGCATGTCCTTACTGCTGTGCACCGCCAGGTCGATTTCGTTCCTGAGGAGAGCGTCTTCGATCTCCTTCACGAACAATCGTTTCCCGCCCGCTTCCGAGAGGGGCGCAACCTGCAGGTGATCGCCCGATGTCTTGATCGCGATGATGCGGCATGGAGGGCCGCCCGTTTCCGCGATCCGGGCGGCGACTGTATTGGCCTGCCAAAGGGCCAGCGGACTGCCTCGCGTACCCAGTCTGAGCGGAGGAGCGGTTGACACGTTCGGAAGAAATCAGCGCCCGGAACCGCCGGACGAGCGGCTCTTCGGTCCGGGAAACGGTTCGACACGTCCTCGCGCGGGACGCTCGGTCTCGGCGTCATCCAAACCGAAGAGGCGGGTGAGCGCTTCACCGTACGCGCCGACAGTCTCAGGATCGCCGCCGAGCGCCTTGAGTTGCTCGGTCGGCGTCAGCAGCAGCTTTTCAATCAACAGGTGCGTGATGTCTTCGAGGCGTTCCTTCGCTTCGGGAGGCAGCGTCGCCAGCTTGGGTTCAAGGCGATCGAGCTCAGAGCGCCGAATCTGCTCGAAGTGCTTGCGCAGAGCCACCACGGTGGAGATCGCGCCTCGCGAACGCAGCCACCCGTCGAACCTGTCGACTTCCTCGCCGACGATGGCCTGGGCTCGCGCGATCTCGCTTTCGCGCCGCGCCATGTTCTCGCGCACGGTCGTCTGCAGATCGTCGATGTTATAGAGAAACACCTGCTCGATCTCTCCCGCCGCCGGCTCGACATCGCGCGGCAGGGCGATGTCGATGATGAACAGCGGCTGATTGCGGCGCGGGCGCATGATCGTTTCGATGCGGCCCTTTGTGAGGATCGGTGACGCTGCTCCGGTGGCGGTAATGACGATGTCGCTCGCGCTCAGGGCCGCGTCGATGTCTTCCCAGGGAGCCGCCGACGCGCCGCCGATGGCCTCGGCGGTACGCGCCGCGTGCGCCATCGTCCGGCTGACGATGGTGATGCGATTGACGCCTTGCGACTTCATGTGGATCGCGGTGAGCTTACCCATCTCGCCGGCTCCGACGACGAGCACGTTCCGGCCGTTCAGGTTGCCGAAGATCTTGCGCGCCAGTGCAACGGCGGCGAATCCGATCGAGACCGCTCCCGCCCCGATCCCGGTCTCCGTGCGCACGCGTTTGCCGACGCCAAACGACGAGTGGAACAAACGGTGGAGCAGCGGCCCGGCAGCCTGCTCTGCACTGGCGGCCGTGAGCGCCTCTTTGACCTGCCCCAGGATCTGCGGCTCACCCACGACCTGCGAGTCGAGGCCGGCGGCCACGCGAAAGAGGTGGCGGGTGACGTCGAGATCGACGAGGTGATAGAGATGCGGCCGCAGGGTCGCGGAGTCCAGGCCGTGGAAGTCGGTGAGGAAGCTCACCAGGTCCGTTCGCGTCCGTTCGGCATCGTCGCAAGCGGCATAGACCTCCGCGCGATTGCAGGTCGAGACCACCACGGCCTCGCGCGTGGATCCCCGCGCGGCCAGCGCGCGCAGCGCGGTCGCCACGCCGCGCGCCTGGAAATCAAGACGCTCCCGCAACTCGACGGGTGCGGTGCGGTGACTGATGCCTACCAGCAGTAAGTGCATCGGATTCAGGGTGGTCACGATCCAACGACCAAATTCACAGTCCTAGAAATCGTGGCTGTTGTTCACAAAGTAGCTGATCGGCACGAAGTTCAGCATGACGATCACAAAGCCAATTGCCGAGAGGTACGCCGCGCGCCGTCCGCCCCAGCCGATGCGGCGGGCGGCAAACGCCTCGAAGGAATACACCAGCCAGCAGACGAGCGCCAGGAAGATCTTCGGATCCAGCAGTGAAATGGCCTGGACCCGCGGGTCTTCGACGCCGGCGGCGGAGATGCGCGCCTGCGGCGGCCACACGGCGCCGACAATCAAGCCGATTGTGAGGAAAATCCACCCGACGACGATGGCGCGCTGATTCATCGAATCGAGAATCTGCAGCGACGGGAGGCGCGCGTAGAAGAAGCCCAGGTGCTTGGCCTTGATCTCCTTGAAGAGCAGGACGTAGGTGATCCCGATCACGCAGGCCAGCGCAAAGCTCGCGTAGGCGAACATGAGCGATGAGACGTGCAGCCCGAAGAAGGGGCCCTGCAGGACGGCGGCGGGTGATTCCACGCCAGGGTTGAGCGCTGGAATGGCCTGAAAGGCCACGATCAGCGGCAGGATGAACGCGCCCATCGCCCGCTCGTCCGTGGTCATCTCGGTGTACAGGTACGCCAGCGCCAGCAGCCACACGAACGTCGAGATGGCGGAGGTCGTTCCCGCGATCGGAATCTGGCCGAACTCCATGGTTTCCATGCCGATGACGAACGTGTGGGCCATGGCCGCCGCGACCAGCAGCGTCGTGGCCGCGCGCCCCAGGAGCGGATTTCTGCGGGCAAAGTGCCAGACGTACGCTGCGCACGCCAGTGCGTAAAGAGCCAGCGGAAGAACATTCATATGGTTCGATCCCGATACTCTCGGTCGTCTCGCCTTGCCAGCCGGGCGCCGCGGTCGTGGATTCATGCCACGATCCACGGGGACGGAACACTAGGATCTGTCTGCGAAATAGCCCAGTTTCGTGCGCGGCGTGGAGTTGGGACGAGTGACGCGGACCACGATGCTGCGCCACGTGCCGTCGCGGCGCTGGTTGCGCGACGTGTAGCCGAGCGTGTACTGGCTCGACAACTCGTCGGAGATTTGGCCGTACACGTCCGCAAGGTCGCTGATCTGGCGGGGGAAGAACGCCCGGCCGCCGGTCTGCTGCGCGAACTGGCGCAGTTCGAACTCCGCTTCGTTGAATCCCCTGTTCGACGGCTCGTCTGCGGAGTGCAGCCCGATGGTGTAGACCGCAGTCTCAGAACGCTTCACGGAGTCGAGAATATCGTCGAACGAAAACAGGCTGCTGGTGTCCTGCCCGTCCGACAGCAGAATGACCGCCTGGCGCCGGGGATCTTCAGAGACGGTATCGGTCTTCTTGAGCTTCTTGAACTCGCTCATCGCGATGTACAGCGCCTGGTACATCGCGGTCGGGCCGCCGGCTGTCGCCTGGCGAATGGCGTGCTCCAGCTTTGCCGCGTCGTTCGTGAACGTCTGCAACACGATCGCGCGGCTGTCGAAATCGATGACTTGCGCGAGGTCCTGCGCGCGGAGCTTCTTCGCGAAGCCGACGGCCGCTTCCTGGGCCGTCTGCAGCTTGGACTCCATGCTGGCGCTGCTGTCGAGGAGCAACGAAAGCGCGATCGGCGAATTGGTCTTGTTGAAGACGGTGATGTCCTGCTTGACGCCGTTCTCGTACACCTCGAATTGGGCTTTCTCGAGGTCGGTCACGTATCGGGGAGTGCCGGGGCCCGCCTCGGTCACGGTGACGTTCATCGACACGACATCGATGCTCGTTCGAAAGGAGGGGACCTGGCCGCCCTGTGGCGGCTGTGGCGTCTGGCCCGCTGTGGAGCCAGCAAGGACGCCGATCGACGCCCCGAGCATCGTCACGAAGAGCGCCGTTCGACAGGTGCGAAGGGTGCTGCGCATTAGCGTCGTGGCTGTGGGCGTTCCGGCCTGACAGCGGTCCCTCGGGCGGTGAGTCCCGGTTTCGCGGCGGCGACCGTGACCGTTTCGGGCTGGATGAGCGTTTGTGGGCGCGCGTACGTGACGCGATACTGGTGCGTCAGATCGGCCGCCAGTTTCTTCATCATGTTGGGCAGGGCCGTGGTGGCGAGAAGATCTTCGTTGCGCCCACCGCTGGTGCGCGTGCCCTGATCGATGACCATCGCGCGATCGTACGAGTTGTTCCTCGGGCTGCCCACCTTGACGACGTGGAGCGCGGCTCCTGATGCCTTGAGTGTTTGCAGCACCAGGTCGTACGGTCGATTGCTCAGCTCGGGGCCCTCCGTGATGATGGCGACGATCACCGGGCGTGTGGCCTCGCGCTTGGCGATTCCCTGACTCGTTTCGATGATGCCGTCGAGCAGATACGTGCCGGTGTCGGGCATCGAGAACACGCTCTGAGCGCTCTTGAGCAATGGCGTCGGATCCGACGAGTAATCCCTCAGGATGGTCGGACGTCCCGCGATGCCCACCAGCGCGATCTGATGCTTTCCTTTTGGAGTCGTGTCGTTCGTGACGGCGGTGATGAATGCCGTCAGCGCATTGCGATAATCACGCACGAATGCTTCTGCGGCCTGGCTGATGTCGAGGAGCACGGCGAGCTGCATCGGCTCGTCGACTGGAGCGACGCTCAGAACCTCGCGCGAGACGTTGTCTTCGCGCACGATGAAGTCGGAAGGCCCGAGGCCCGGGACGGGATTGCCAGCGGGATCGGTTACGCTGACGTACACTGCACGCTGCGGGGTCTGCGCGACGAGGGCATGGGGCGCGGCCAGCGTCCCGGCGGCGACGAAGAAGGCGAGAACAACCCGCGCCGCGCGAGAGGAAAGCGCCATTCGCTGAGTATAGGTCCCGGTTTTGACGAGCGCAAGCGGCACTCGCGGTAAAACTGGTTTGAAATCTGTGACTTGCGGGAAATCCTCGACTCCGGGCCGGTTTCTTGACACCCCTCAGGTCGCGTGTTATAAACCAACCGCTTTTCCTGACGGCCGCGTGATCTGACGCGGCGAGTCTCATCCCCATGCTTTCAGCGTATGTTCCGATTGCCCTGTTTATCGCCGTTGCGACAGGCTTTGCCGTGTTCACGCTCGTGTTCACGAGCCTCATTCATCCGAGCAAGTACAACAAAGTCAAGCTTGAGCCCTACGAGTGCGGCATCGAGCCAACGACCGACGCGCGCGACCGCTACAGCATCCGGTACTACCTGGTCGCCATGCTCTTCGTCATCTTCGACGTGGAGACGGTCTTCATGTTTCCGTGGGCGGTCATCTTCGACAAGCTGGCGTTGTTTGGCTTGATCGAAATGCTGGTCTTCATCTTCATTCTGGTCGTCGGTTACTACTACGCCTGGCAAAAGGGCGCCTTGGAATGGGCGTAAATGGCTGACGATCCGGACAAGCCGTCCGACACGGCTTGGTCCCCGCCCACAATTGAGCAGGCGGCTTCGGCTCGGGCCGCCGAGGCTGCCGCCGATCCGGAGGCGGCGAAGCCGGCAACGCCCCCCCTTGCCGGAGCGGACAAGCCAGCGAGTCAGGCGCCGGCAGAGCCGCTCAAAGGCGAAGTGTCGCGCGCGGAGTCGCAGGCGGCTGGGACCTGGACCACCGCTGCTCCCGTTGCGGCCTCACCCGCAACATCCGGCGCTCCGGGGACGGACGCGACCGCAAAACCTGCCGCGGGAGCGGCGCCTCCATCCGCGACGCCTGCGGCCCCGGCCGCAAAGCCCGCCGCGGGAGCGGCGCCTCCACCCGCGAAGCCTGCGGCCCCGGCCGCCAGGCCCGCCGCCCCCGCAAAGCCCGCCGGCGGCGCGGCCGAACATGCGCCAAAGGCGGCGCCGCCAAGCGGACCCACCGAGCCGGCGCCGCCCGCCGATCAAGCGGTGCCGGCGTTTATTGCCACGCTGCAGGCGACGCTGCCCGGATCGGTCACTCACATCAGCTATTGGGTCGGTGACTGGACTATCGTCGTGGAAGCGGCGCAGCTGCTGGACGTGGCTCGCCACCTGCGGCAGTCGCCCGACGCGGCGTTCGATTTCTGCTCCGACGTGACGGCAACCGACTGGCCGCCGCGCGCGGCGCGATTTGATCTTGTCTACTGTCTGTACTCGACCCGGCATCGGCACCGCGTTCGCGTCAAGACGAGAGCGGCCGACCTGCAGCCGATCGCGTCGGTCACGCCGGTGTGGCCCTCGGCCAACTGGCTCGAACGGGAAGTCTTCGACATGTTCGGCGTGAATTTCACCGGACATCCCGACCGCCGGCGCATCCTGATGCCGGACGACTGGCAGGGCCATCCGCAGCGGAAGGATTATCCGCTCGAGGGGCCAGGCGAGCTGTTGATGGAAAATCCGCTCGACTGGTTGAG
>JAHFUL010000022.1:4762-19879 GCA_023265155.1 Acidobacteriota bacterium | reverse complement strand
ACGAAGGACTAGGAACGAAGGACCAAGGACAACCAGTTCCACATGGCCACCCCGGCACTGCACCACGGCGCAATGTTCGACACCAACGAGCTCGTGCTCAACATGGGCCCGCAGCATCCTAGTACGCACGGCGTGCTGCGTGTCGTGCTGCGTCTCGACGGCGAGAAGGTCGTCGATGCCGACGTGGTGATCGGGTATCTGCACCGCGGCATCGAGAAGCTGAGCGAGAACCGCAACTGGACGCAGATCATTCTGCTGACCGACCGCATGGACTATGTGGCGGCCGCGACGAACAACGTCGGCTACTGCGAGACGGTCGAGAAGATGATGGCGCTCGAGGTGCCGCGGCGCGCCCGCTACGTCCGGACGATCCTGTGTGAGCTTCAGCGGATTGCGAGCCACTGCCTCTGGCTCGGCACGCACGCGATGGACATCGGCGCGATGACAGTGTTTCTCTACGCCTTCCGCGAGCGCGAGCTGATTCTCGACCTCTTCGAAGAGTTCTGCGGCGCGCGCCTCACCTACAACTCGATGCGAATCGGCGGGTTGCCGCTGGATCTGCCTCCGGGCTGGGACAAGAAGGTCCTCGAGTTCTGCAAGATCATGGACGTGAAGCTCGGCGAGTACGAAGAGCTGCTCACGCACAACCGCATCTGGCTCGAACGCACGAAGGGGATTGGTGTGCTGAGCGCCGCCCAGGCCGTCGATCTCGGGCTGAGCGGGCCGCCGCTGCGCGGATCGGGGGTCCCGCGCGACATTCGCAAGGACGAGCCGTACGCCGCCTACGCCGAGATGACGTTCGACGTGGCGATCGGCACCGCGGGAGACACCTACGATCGCTATCTCGTCCGGCTCGAAGAGTTCCGGCAATCGCTCCGGATCATCCGCCAGGCGACCGAAGGCATCCCTGAAGGGCCCATTGTCGGCAAAGTGCCGCGCCTGATCAAGCCGCCGGCGGGTGAGACCTATCATGCGATCGAGTCACCGAAAGGCGAGCTCGGATACTTCATCGTGAGCGACGGCAAATCGACGAACCCCTACCGGTTCCGCGTGCGGCCGCCGTCGTTCTGCAATCTGCAGGGGCTGCGCGCCATGGTCAAGGGTCATCTGGTGGCCGACGTGGTCGCGCTCATCGGATCGCTCGACGTCGTGCTCGGCGAGGTCGATCGGTGATTGACAACCTCGTCATCCCGCTGCTGAAAATCCTGATCGTGCTGAACGCGACGCTCGTCGGCGTCACTTACATGGTGCTGCTCGAGCGGAAGGTGATTGCGTGGGCCCAGTCGCGGCTGGGGCCGATGCGTGTGGGCCCGTACGGCATCCTGCAGCCGGTCGCGGACGCGATCAAGCTGATGATCAAGGAAGACATCACGCCGGTCCGTGCCGACAAGTGGGTGTTCACCGCGGCGCCGATCATCTCGATGGTCCCCGCTCTCATCGTGTACGCCGTCATCCCGTTCGGAGACAAGGCGAGACTCTTCGGGCGCGACATCACGCTGTACATCAGCGATATCAACGTCGGTCTGCTGTATATCGTGTCGGTGGCGTCGGTCGGCGTCTACGGGATCATCCTTGCGGGCTATTCCTCGAACAGCAAGTACCCGCTCCTCGCGAGCCTCCGCGCGTCGGCTCAGTTGATCAGCTACGAGGTCGCGGTCACGCTGACGCTCGTCAGCGTCATTCTGGTGGCCGGTTCGCTCAGCATGGTGCAGATCGTGCGCGCACAGGAAAGCTCGCACGTCTGGTTTCTGTTCGTTCAGCCACTGGCGTTCGCGATCTTCTTCATTGGTGGCCTCGCCGAGACCAACCGGGCTCCGTTCGACATGCCGGAAGCCGAGCAGGAGCTCACGGGCGGGTTCCACACCGAGTACAGCGGGATGCGGTTCGCGCTGTTCTTCCTCGCCGAATACGCCAACATGATTGTCGTGTCGTCGGTCGCGACGACGCTGTTTCTGGGTGGATGGCTGCGGCCCTTTCCGAACGTCGCGGCCCTCGGCTTCCTGGGTTTCATTCCAGGCTGGACCTGGTTCCTGATCAAGTCGTTCGTGTTTCTCTACATCTTCATCTGGGTTCGCGCAACCTTGCCGCGCTACCGCTACGACCAGTTGATGCGGCTTGGATGGAAGGTGTTGATTCCGCTGGCGATCCTGAATCTGGTCGTCACCGGCATCGTGAAGGTGCTCTTGCTGTAGGGACTGGCCATCGGAATCAGGGCGTGGATTGTTTCCAATCCCTAATCCCTAATCCCCAGTCCCTATGCATTTGAGGTATGGGCCAAGCGATCGCGTTTTACGGATTGTCGTTTTTCATTCTGTTCTTCGCCGTGCTCGTCGTGTCGACGAAGGACACGGTGCACAGCGTGCTGTTCCTCGTACTCGACTTTCTGTTCGTCGCCGCGCTCTACGTGCTGCTTGGGGCGCAGTTTCTGGCGGCGATTCAAGTGCTCGTGTACGCCGGCGGCATCGTCGTCCTGTATCTGTTCGTCGTCATGCTCGTGAATCTGAAACGGCCGCCGGAAGCGTACGAGGATCCGCACCGGCGGACCAATCTCGGGTTCGCCCTGGCGGCGTCGGTGCTGCTCGAGGTGGGCGCGATCGCGACGTACGGCTACGCGAGCCCGGCGCCGGCGCTGGCGCGCGCGTCCGAGGTGTTTCCGGTGTCGGGCAACACCGAGGAGGTCGGGTGGCTTCTCTACACGAGTTACCTGATCCCGTTCGAGATTGCCTCGATGCTGTTGCTCGTCGCGATGATCGGCGCCATTGTGCTGGCGAAACGGGAACTGTGAAGCTTTCAGCTCTCAGTTGTCAGCTTTCAGCGATCGCGCTGTTGCCGACGGACAGGGAGCGGAAAGCTGAGAGCCGAAAGCTGAGAGCCGAAAGCCGACAAGATGATTACACCAACTCATTACATGCTCCTGTCGGCCGCGCTCTTCATCATCGGCGTGGTTGGCGTGATGGTGCGCAGGAACATCATCATCATCTTCATGTCGATTGAACTGATTCTGAATGCGGTCAACATCAACCTGGTCGCGTTCTCGGCCCAGTTGCAGAACGCCATCGGACAGGTGTTCGCCGTGTTCGTCATTGCCGTCGCCGCGGCCGAAGCGGCGGTAGGCCTGGGGATCATCCTGGCCTTCTACCGTAACAAAGAAACGGTCAACATCGACGAAATGAATCTGATGCGCTGGTAGCGTCAGGGCAGGCACGGCCGTCACGGCAGGGACGGCAGGCGGGCTGGCCGGGCAGGCAGGGCTGGCCCGGCAGGCAGGGATACTACGTAGAAACATGAAATATATCTGGCTGATACCGCTGTTACCGGCAATCGGGGCCGCGGTGAACGGGCTCGTCGGCGTGCGCTATTTTTCACGCAGGACCGCTGGCGCCTTCGCGTGCGCGACGATGATGCTCGCGCTCGGGCTGTCGCTGCTGGCCTTCTGGGAGCTGCTCGGTCTGCCTGCCGAGGAGCGGGCGTTCGATGTCGTCGTCGCAGACTGGTTCCCGTCGATTCCGCTGCAGCTGCACGACGGCTCGGTCGGCACGTTCCGCGCCCCCTGGGGATTCCGTCTCGATCCGCTCTCCGGGATGATGCTGCTGGTGGTCACCGGGATCGGGACGCTGATTCATGTCTATTCCACCGC
This sequence comes from Acidobacteriota bacterium, assembly GCA_023265155.1. Taxonomy (GTDB): domain Bacteria; phylum Acidobacteriota; class Vicinamibacteria; order Vicinamibacterales; family CAVVIG01; genus JBGOTP01. The sequence continues at coordinate 16,242 of JAHFUL010000022.1, read as the reverse complement.
CTACATGGCGGACGAGCCCCGAGGCGGCGTCGCGCGCTTCTTCAGCTATTTGAATCTGTTCTGCTTCTTCATGCTCATGCTCGTCCTGGGGAACAACTTCCCGGTGATGTTCGTGGGTTGGGAGGGCGTCGGTCTGTGTTCGTACTTGCTCATCGGTTACTGGTACGAGAAGAAAAGCGCGAGCGATGCCGGCAAGAAGGCCTTCATCACGAATCGCGTCGGAGACTGGGGATTCATCCTCGGCGTCTTCCTGATCTTCTACACGTTCGGCACGCTCGATCTCCGCGACGTGCAGAACGCGGCGGCCCTCATGCCCGTGGAGACAGGACACTTCGGCGTCCTCTCGGCGATTTGCCTGCTCCTGTTCGTCGGCGCGACGGGCAAGAGCGCTCAGATCCCGCTCTACGTCTGGCTGCCGGACGCGATGGAAGGGCCGACGCCGGTTTCCGCCCTGATCCATGCGGCGACGATGGTGACGGCCGGAGTCTACATGCTGGGCCGCAACGCGGTGCTGTTCTCGCACGCACCCGAAGTCATGACCATCGTCGCGGTCGTCGGGGTGCTCACCGCGTTGATGGCGGCGACGATCGGCCTCGTGCAGTACGACATCAAGCGGGTGCTGGCGTACTCGACGGTTTCGCAGCTCGGATACATGTTCACGGCCATGGGCGTCGGCGCGTTTTCGGCGGGCGCGTTTCACCTGATGACCCACGCCTTCTTCAAGGCGTTGCTTTTTCTCGGCAGCGGCTCCGTCATCCACGCCATGGCCGGCGAGCAGGACATGCGGCGGATGGGCGGATTGAAGAAGTTCATGCCCGTCACCTTTGCGACGATGATGATCGGCACGCTGGCGATTGCCGGTATTCCGCCCTTCGCGGGGTTCTTCAGCAAAGACGAGATCCTGTTCCGGGCCTTTCTGCAGAACAAGGTGATCTGGTCCCTCGCGGTTGTCACGGCGCTGATGACCGCGTTCTACATGTTCCGCCTGATGTACATGACCTTCTACGGCGGCTATCGCGGGCCGGCATGGGAAGGAGCGGACCACGGTCATGGAGTCGCGCACGGGCACGTGGATGCCCACGCCGACGCTGGCACCGGGCACGCGGGGACGCAGGACGACCACGGGCACGGCCATGGGCACGGGCCGTGGCACGGTCCGCACGAATCACCAGCGGCGATGACCTATCCGCTCTGGGCGCTCGCCGTTGGCGCCGTGGTCGCGGGGTTTCTGGGGATTCCGGCCGCCATCCTGCCGAGTGGCAGCGCAATCGAGCATTTCCTCGAGCCGAGCTTTACCGCGCAGGAAGTCCGGCTACAGCCGGACGGCACACCCCTGAGTGGCGTCCGCCTTCAGGCGGACCAAGCCACGCGGCCGCCTGCTGGCGCCGAACGAGCGGCGGCGGCCGGCCACGAGGAAGGCGAACATCAAGTATCCCGCGCGGGCGAAATTGGCCTGATGGCCTTTTCGGTGCTGATCGCGGTTGCCGGCATTCTGGCGGCGCGCAGGCTCTACGTGACCAAGCCGGAGATTTCCGAGGGGCTCGCCGAGCGATTCGCCGGCGCGCATCGAGTCCTTTCGAACAAGTACTACGTCGACGAGTTGTACGACGCCACGGCGATTTCCGGAACCAAATCGGCGGCCCGACGCCTGTGGACTGTCGATCGCCAAGTGGTTGACGGCGCCGTGAACGGCACGGGCTGGGTGACGCTGTTCAGTTCCTGGGTCTCCGGCCTCTCCGACAAGCACGTCGTTGATGGCGCGGTGAACGCGGTTGGATGGACCGCCGAGGAGTCGAGCTACTGGTTCCGGAGGCTACAGACCGGTCTCGTCCAGAACTACGCGCTGCTGATGTTGTTCGGTGTGGCCGCCTTCGTCGGCCTTTACCTGATAGTACGGTGATATGAGTCACTATCTTTCGATCATTCTGTTCACGCCGCTGGCAGGAGCCCTGCTCCTGCTCTTCGTCAGCAAACAGAACGAGAATGCCATCCGCTGGATCGCGAACGTCGTCGCGTTCATCGGGTTCGTCATCTCTGTTCCGCTGTGGTTCTGGTACAACCCGCAGAACCCCGATTTCCAGTTCGTCGAGCGGGCGCCGTGGATTCCTTCGATCGGAGCCGAGTACTTCCTCGGGGTCGACGGCTTCAGCACGCTGCTCATCCTCCTCACGACGCTGATGGGCATCATCGCCATCCTGTCATCGTGGACGGCCATCACCGAGCGGGTGAAGGAGTACTACGTCTTCCTCCTGGTGCTGCAGACCGGAATGCTCGGCGCATTCATGGCGCTGGATTTCCTGCTGTTCTTCCTTTTCTGGGAAGTGATGCTGGTGCCGATGTACTTCCTGATCGGCATCTGGGGCAGCGCCAACCGGCTGTACTCGGCGATCAAGTTCTTCCTCTACACGTTGGTGGGCAGCGTCGTGATGCTGCTGGGCATCCTGGCGCTCTACTTCTACAACCAGAGCGTAACGGGCGTCTACACGTTCGACATCACGCTGTTCCACAAGGCGAACATTCCCGTCAACATGCAGTGGTGGATCTTCCTCGCCTTCTTCTTTGGGTTTGCGATCAAGGTTCCGATGTTCCCGTTCCACACCTGGCTGCCCGACGCGCACACCGACGCGCCGACGGCCGGCTCCGTGATTCTGGCCGCGGTGCTCCTGAAGATGGGCACCTACGGGTTCATCCGTTTCAGCCTGCCCATTCTCCCCGAGGCCACTCACGCGTTCGTGCCGATGATGGTTCTGCTCTCGATCATCGGCATCGTGTATGGGGCGCTGGTTGCGCTCGCGCAGAAGGACTGGAAGCGGCTGGTGGCGTATTCGTCGGTCAGCCATATGGCGCTCGTCATGCTCGGGATGTTCGCGCTCAACCCCGTCGGCATCACCGGCAGCATCTTCCAGCAGCTCAATCACGGGATTTCCACCGGCGCGCTCTTCCTTCTCGTCGGCATCGTCTACGAGCGCAGGCACACGCGCGAGATATCCGAGTATGGCGGCATCTCGAAGGTGATGCCGGTCTACGCGGCGGTGTTTCTGGTGATGACGATGTCGTCGATCGGCTTGCCGGCGCTCAACGGCTTCATCGGCGAGTTCCTGATCCTGCAGGGCGTGTTCGTCGCCAGCAAGATCTGGGCGGCCTTCGCCGCCAGCGGCGTCGTGCTCGGCGCGGCGTACATGCTGTCGCTGTATCAGCGGACGATGTTCGGGAAGATTGAGAACCCGAAGAACGAAAACCTGTTGGACCTGAACGGACGGGAGTTCGCGACGTTTGCGCCGCTTCTGGTGCTGGCCGTCTGGATGGGCTTATATCCGAAGCCGTTCCTGGATCGGATCAGCCCCTCGGTGGACCATGTGATCGCCCGGGTGAGCCCGGAGTACGCCAAGACCGCATCGGCCGATTGCGATCCCGCGGTGACCCCGACGGTGGTGGCCACCAACGCCGCCGCGCAATTCCTTTCAGCCGCGCCTTGCGGGCCAGACGGGAAGCCTCTCGATGCGGTCGTCGATTCGCCAGCGATGCCTCGAGTTGTGGCGAGCCCAGCGATGCCTCGAGTTGGGGCGAGCCCACCGATGCCTCAAGTTGTGGCGAGTCCAGCGATGCCCGTCGTTGGGGCTAGCCCACCGATGCCTGAAGTTGTGGCCAGGCCCGCGATGCCTGGATCGCGGTCGACCCCGACGCCAGCCTCGGCAGATTCGGCGGCTCCGGGGGGAAGGCGCTGATGCCGCCTGGAGTTTCCCTGAGCGACTTCACGTATCTCCTGCCGGAGATCGTGCTGACGGCGGGGTCGCTTCTCGTGCTCATCGCCGATGTCCTGCTGCCGAGGGGCAGCCGGGTGCTGCCGTGGCTCACGATCGCAGTGCTGGGCGCGACCGCGGCCGCGCTGGTGCCGTTCGCCGGTGAGCATCGCGAGATCGCCAACGGACTGTTCGCGATCGATCAATTCGCCCTGTTCTTCAAGGCGCTCTTCATCTTCGCTGCGGCCATGACCGTGATGATGTCGGTGCGGTACCTGGAAATCGAAGGGGCGAGCCCTGGCGAGTACTACTTCCTGATTCTGTGCTCGACGCTCGGCATGATGATCATGGCCGGCGGCATCGATCTGATCACCGTGTTCATCGGCCTCGAGACGATGGCCGTCTCGTTCTACATCCTCGCCGGCTTCATCAAACCCAACCAGAGGTCGAACGAGGCGGCCGTCAAATACTTTCTGCTCGGCGCGTTTTCGCTGGGCATCCTGCTGTACGGGATGTCGCTGATGTACGGGCTGTCGGGCACCACGAACCTCCGGGTGATGGCGACCGCGTTCGCCGGGCAGGAGCGGGATCCGCGCCTGATGCTGGCCGTGGTCCTGGTGGTGGCCGGGATGGGATTCAAGATCGCAGCGGTCCCGTTCCACATGTGGGCGCCCGACGTCTACGAGGGATCGCCGACACCGGTGACGGCGTTCCTCTCGGTCGGATCGAAGGCGGCGTCCTTTGCCATGCTGCTGCGGATTTTCCTCGAGGGACTGCCGGTCATGAGCGCCGACTGGCGCCTGCTGTTCGAAGCGCTGGCGATCGTCACGATGACGATCGGCAACCTGGCGGCGCTGACGCAATCGAACCTGAAACGCATGCTCGCGTACTCCTCCATCGCGCACGCGGGCTATCTCCTGATGGGCGTGGTCGCCGGCACCGAGCGGGGCATCACGGCGATGCTGATTTATCTGGTGGTCTACTCCTTCATGCAGCTCGGCGCGTTCGCCATCATCGTCATGCTGCGGCGCAGGGACATGATCGGCGACGAGCTCAAAGATCTCAGCGGTCTGTATCAGCGCCACCCGTTCGCGGCGTTTGCGATGCTGCTGTTCATGCTCTCGCTCGGCGGCATTCCCCCGACCGCCGGATTCATGGGCAAGTTCTGGTTGTTTGGCGCAGCGATCGAGTCGGGCTACGTGGGCCTGGCCGTGATTGGCGTGTTGAACAGCGCGGTCTCGCTGTATTACTACATCCGGGTCGTCGTGTTCATGTACGTGAAGAAGGAAACGACCGGGTCGGAGCCGACGATGAGCCCGATGCTCGCGGTGACGGTGGCGGTCGCCGTGGTGGCCACGCTCGCGATGGGCGTCTATCCACGGCTGCTCTTCGAGCTGGCCGAGGCGTCGGCCCAGAGCCTCCGTTTGAGCGGTATCGCGGCGGCGATTCGTTGATGCCCGTCCTGGTCGGCGGATCGCAAAATACCCCCGAAGAAGGCGAGCGTTCAGGGGCTGGTGAAGTATTTCACAAGGTGAGATATACTGCCCGACGCGGACGGAGTGACGATGCCTCCTAAGAAGCCTCGCGAGCCCCCGGGTTTCCCTCTAGAGCGATCGGTGAAGGCGTTCCAGGAGAACGTAAGTCACTCGGGGGGCGCGGCCGCGGCAGGTTACGCACTGATGGGTGCGATTCTGCTGCTCGGCGGCGTCGGGTACGCGATCGACCGATGGCAGGGCACCTCGCCATGGTTTCTGGCCGGGGGGCTGTTCCTGGGTGTCGCGATCGGCATGTACGAGCTGTCGAAGACCGTCTGGCACAAATGAAGGCCGTTGCCGTGATGGTGGCGGCCGGGTTTGGTTCCTGGCTGGTGGCGTCGCTGGTGCTCGACTCCCGCACGCGGCTCGAGGTGCTGTGCGGAATGATGGGGCCGCTCCTGGGCGTAAGCGGATCCTGGGTCATGGTTGAACGGACGTACCGCCGGAATCCGCAGGCGGTCACCGCCTTGATGATTTGGGCGTTCGGGTTCAAGCTCGCGTTCTTCGGTGCGTATGTGACGGCGATGATCCGGGGCTTTTCGCTGCGCCCCGTCCCGTTTGTTGTGAGCTTCATGAGCTACTTTTGCGGGCTGTATCTGATGGAAGCGCTGTATCTCCGGCGCTTGTTCAAGTGATGCTGGCACAGGAACACGTCGAGCACGCCGCAACCGAAGTCGCCGGGAGCTTCAATGCCGGCGAGGTCATCATCGAGCACGTGTCGAACAGCGGGATCGACCACCCGCTGATCCAGCTGCCGAAGGTGCTCGGCATCGATTTTTCCGTGACGAAGCACGTCCTCATGTTGTGGCTCGTCGCCGCGACCGTGTTCGTCGTGGTCACGTGGACCGTGCGGCGGTATCTGAAACAGGACCGCCTCGTGCCGTCCGGGTTCATGAACGGGCTCGAGCTCGTCGTGGAGTTCGTCAGAGACTCCATCGTGCTGCCCAACGTCGGGAAGAAATGGGTGCTCATATGGACCCCGCTCATCCTGACCTTGTTCGTGTTCATTCTCTGCTCGAACGCCGTCGGGTTGATTCCCATCTTCGAGGCGGTCGGCATCCTCGATCGCGCGGTGCTGCACACCGGCCAGGAGTCGTTGCTCAATCGTCTCATCCACGGCGGCTCGACGACGACGGGCAACTTCAATGTCACCGCTGCCCTGGCCACCATCACCTTCGGCTCCATCATCATCGCCGGTGCGCGCGCGCATGGCTTCGTCAAGCATTGGAAGAACATCGTCCCGCATGGACTGCACTGGGCGATCTACCCTCTCCTCATCCCGATCGAGGTCCTGGGAATGTTCGTCCGGCCGTTCGCGCTGACGATGCGACTTGCGGCGAACATGACGGGCGGCCATATCGCGATTCTCACGATCCTGTCGTTCGTGTTTATTTTCGCGGAAAAATTCGGGGGCCCGATCGGACTTGGCGTGGGCTTCGGGCTTTCGGTGCCACTCGCCGCGTTGATTTCCGCGCTCGAGGTGATCGTGGTGCTCGTTCAGGCGTACGTGTTCACGCTGCTATCGGCTGTGTTCATCGGCATGGCCATTCACGTCCATCACTGAGATGACTCTTCCTTCTAAGAAACGACGAAAGGATACGGAAATGAGCAGAGCAGGTGTTTTCCGCAGGGCGACGGTCGCCGCAGGATCGGCTCTCGCGCTTGCGTCGATCGCTGGCACTCCTGTCCTGGCGCAGGAGGCTGCCCCGGCCGCGGCTGCGGCGTCGATGGGCCTGGCCTACATGGGGGCGGCGCTCGGTCTTGGCCTGGTCGTCATCGGTGCCGGCCTTGGCATTGGCAGGTTTGCCGCAGCCGCGGCCGACGGCATCGCCCGCCAGCCGAGTGCGGCCGACAAGATCACCGGTGCGGTGAACCTGCCGCTGTTCCTGCTCGAAGGCGTCGCGATCATTGCGGAGGTCGGCGTGCTTCTGATCATATTGAAGTAGTTCCCGGGCGCGCCGCCCTGCGGTTGCGCCGGCAGCATGGGCGAGGCGTACGTTTATGGATAACCCGCTTCTTCGGCCCGATCCTGGGCTTTTCATCTGGACGATCCTCACGTTTCTGGTCCTGCTGACAGCGCTGGCCAAGTTCGGGTGGGGGCCGTTGCTGCGGGCGCTCGAAAGCCGGCAGCAGGCGATCCGGCAGTCGCTCGACGATGCCGCGCAGGCCAAACTGGAGCTGGAGCGGGTGCAGCAGGAATCCCTGCAGATCATCCGGCAGGCCCGCGTCGAGGCGGAGTCGATCATCGCGAGCAGTCGCTCCGATGCCGAGAGGCTCAGGGAAGAGATGAAACAGAAGGCGAGGGCGGAAGCGTCCGCAGTCGTCAAAAACGCCGAACGGCAGATCCAGCTGGAGGCGGAGCGGGCGGTCCAGCAGATCCGTCACGAAGCCGTGGATCTGTCAGTGATGATCGCGTCGAAGCTTCTTCAACGCAACCTGACGAAGGAAGACAACGACCGGCTCATCGAAGAAGCCCTCAGGCAGGTCGACATCCCCAGACACTAATCCCAGGCACCGATCATTGTTGCGTGCGGCTGCCGGCCTGAGGCGCCCGTTCGGACAGCCGCCGCCGCGCCTCCGCACGCACCGCTGCGGCCTGGCGAGGATCGCCGAACGTCTCCCAGAAACGGGCCGCCAGCCGGTACGTTTCTGGTGTGGGAGAGAAGCGCACCAGCGCAGAGATCGTCGCGCTCGCCTCGTCCATCCTTCCGGTTTTCCTGTAGACCGTCGCGAGCGCGACCCGCGCCCGGCTATTCTGCGGGAAATACGTGAGCTCTTCGAGGAATTCGCGCTGGGCCTGCGGGTACTGTTTGAGCCGGCTGAGAGTGTCGCCGGCGTAGTAATGCAGCTCCGCCATCGGTCCGCCGCGGGCTGCGTTCAGCTCGGCGATCGTCTTGTCAAAGTGCGGCAGAGCGTCTGACACACGTCCCTGGTCGTAGAGCAGCCGCGCCTCGACGTAGGCGGGCATCGGGAGCCGCGAGTCCATCGCCCTCGCGAGGACGGCTTCGTCGCGTGCGGTGTCGGCCTCGTCACGCGCGAGGGCGATCTCTGCGAGGAGCGCGTGCGCCGCTGCCCGCTCCTGGGCGCTTGCGGACTCTGCTTTCGCGACCGGCCCCGCCTGCTGACGCGCCTCCTCCAGTCGCCGAAGTTTCAGCAGCGAGGCGGCTGCGCCAAGATGCGCATGGGCGCTCGTCGGCTCCAGCGCGAGGATGCGCTTGTAAGCCGCCGCGGCCTGATCGTCCCGCCCCGCCTGTCCCGCGAACGTTGCCAGCTGGTTCCAGAGGTCTATCCGGTCGGGCTCTTCGCGAAGCGCCGTCCGCAAGAGATTGATCGCGTCGGACCATCGCCGCGCGACACCCAGCCGGACCGCGGCGCGATAGGTCTCGACGACGGCGAATCTGTCCTTGGGATCGATCGAAGCGGAGATCGAGGCATCGGATTGTGGCGTGGCCGGACCGTGGCCCACGCAGCCGAGGGCGTCGAGATGCTCGCGCTCGCCCACCGAGATTGCGGCCGGCTGCGGAATGGCCACACCGGCCCCGAACTTTTTCAGCTCGTGCCTGAACGAGTCAATGATGCCGGAGACGTCGGACAATTCTCCAGGGGCCGCTGCCGCGAGGTTGTTCTGCTGTTTCGGGTCGATCTCGAGGTCGTACAGCTCCTCGCGCGGAGCGCGAATGTATCTGTACCTCCCGTCGGTAATCGACGTGAGCTCGCTCCAGCCGAAGTGGTACCACGCGTAGAGCGACTCCGAATAAATCATCCGCGGGGCCAGCCGACCGCTTCGCTCGAGGAGCGGCTTGAGCGATCGTCCGCTCAGGTTTCCCGAACCGGGTGCCTTTGCCAGATCCAGGACGGTCGGCACGAGATCCACGTGCTGAACGGGATCGGCGACGCGGCGCCCCGCGCCTTCGGCCCCTGCCTGCTTGATGATGAGCGGCACGTGAAGCGCTTCCTCGTAAACGAACAGGCCGTGCGCCTGCTCCCCATGGTCGCCGAGACCTTCGCCGTGATCGGAGACGAGGATGATCGTTGAGCGGTCGTAGAGCTGATGCCCTTTCAGATAGCGGATCAGCCGTCCGACGGCCTCGTCGGCGCGGACGACCTGGGCGTCGTACGAAGAGTCGTCGGCTGGGCGCACGTCGGACACGTACGGCGCGTACGGCTCACTGAGCTGCAGGAAGAGAAACAGCCGCGATGTATCGGCGCCGTCGAGCCAGCGTTCCGCGACCTGTTCGGACGTCTCGCTGCTGCGCCAGAGCTCTCCAACGGCGGAATCGGGGCCGGCTGGCAGCATGTCGGAGTCGAAGAACACGAAGCCCTGGCCGACGCCGGTCTCTTTGCGCAGGGCGTATGTCGAGACGACCCCTCCGGTCGTAAACCCGCGATCGCGGAGCATTTCGGCCAGGGTCCGCTCTCCATCCTTGACCACGAAGCCGGCGTTGTCGCGAACGCCCGTTTCGAACGGCAGCCGGCCCGTGAGCAGCGAGACATGAGCCGGCAGTGTCTGGGGACTGTGTGAGTACGCGCGCTCGAAGACGATCCCGTCGGCGGCCAGGGCGTCGATCGCGGGCGTGCGGACGTGCCGGTATCCGTAGATGGGCAGGCGATCGGCTCTGAGCGCGTCGACCGAAATGAGAACAATGGGCCCGCTGACCGGCGCCGAGGCGCGCGCATAGCGCCAACCGCCGACGGCCGCGAGCCCGGTTGCCAGCGCGACCAGGCCCAGGATGAAGGTAAACCGAAAGGGACGAGACACCTACTTGTTCAGCTGATCGATCTCGGTCTTGGCGAGACCGGCTTCGGGGGATGCCGGGTCGACGGCGATCACCCTGGTCATGAAATTCGCAGCGGCGGCCTTGTCGCCCTGCTTGATGGCGCCCAGTCCCAGCTTGTACAGCGGCTTCCCCCATGAAGGGTCGGCGTCGGTCGCCTTCTGAAACCACTTCATGGCTTCGGCGATATCACCGTTCCTGAATTTGAGGTCGCCGAGACTGTAATAACTCTCACGCCCGGCCGTCGGACTTTCCGCCGCCTGTGTGAGCGCGGCTTCTGCGGCTCGCATGTCACCCTTTTCGGTGTTGGCGATGCCGACACCGACCTTGGCTTTCTCACTATCGGGGTCGACGCGCAGCAGGTCGCGATACGCGGCGATCGCGGCATCGTAATCTCCCTTGCCGCGGTACGCGGCCGCGATCTGGAGATTGATGGCGCTGATCGACGGCGCCTTCACGAGGAGCGCCCGATAGGCCGTTACAGCCTCGTCCCAGCGTTTTTGATTGAAGAGCGCGTCGGCAGCCGCGAGCTGCGTTTGCAAATCCTTGGCGGACATGCTGCCGAGTGGACCAATGCCGACGCCGTTGCGCCGGATGGCAATGGTCAGCGCCGGATTCGCGTTGCCTGAGCGGAGCTGCACCTGGCCCGCTTCCGGAAGATATCCCGGCGCCGACGCAATTATCCGCCACTCGCCGGGGCGAAGCCCGATCATCGTGAAGCGCCCCTTGTCGTCTGTGGACGCCGTAAAGGTCTGCCCGAGGTTCGGGTTCTCGGCCGTGACCGTGGCGGCTTTGATGGCCTTGCCGGTTTCGTCGACCACTGTCCCGAAGACTCTCGCTTGCGCGGAGGCCCGGGCTGCCAGAGCCGTGACGAACAGGAAGAGCAGTGCAATGCGCGAAAGGCGGAAACTCGAGCGCATGTCCGAACCCCCCAAATGCCTGCAGAGAGACGTCGCCCGGGGTCAGTATAGCTGAATCAGAGCAGCCAGTTCGGCTGATACAAGAGCGTATAGACGAGCACTCCGGTGACGGAAACGTACATCCAGATCGGCCACGTCCACCGCGCGATGGCACGGTGCTGCGCGACGCGCCCCTTCAGCCCGCGCGAGAGGGTCACGATGGCCAATGGAGGCACCGTCGCGGCGAGTGTGACGTGGGTGATGAGGATCGTGAAATAGAGCGGACGGATGAACCCCACGCGCGTGAACCGCACCGAGCCGACCTGCGCGTGATAGACGACGTAGCAGACGAGAAACAGCGAGGATGTGATGAATGCGCTCACCATGCACAGGCGGTGCTGCCGGATTCGACCTTTCCGAATGAGCACGTAGCCGATGAGCAGCAGGATGCCCGACAGCGCGTTCAGGCTGGCATTCACGGCGGGGAGGTCGTGGACGGTCATCAAGCAGCTTTCGAAATAGCTTTCGGCT
>JAHFUL010000022.1:0-4662 GCA_023265155.1 Acidobacteriota bacterium | reverse complement strand
AGCTGATAGCTGATTCAGTGGAACACGATCATCGCGAGCCAGATTAGCGGCAGATAGATGATCGATCCGAAGAACAGGCGTCGCGCCCCCGTATCGGAGCGGACGGCCGCGAAGCGCGCCGACAGCCAGAGCATGGCCACCCCTAACGCCAGCGCGATCCAAAAGTACGCCCACCCACTGACTCCGACGAGCGCCGGCACGAGGCTTAGCGGCACGAGCGCCGCTGCGTAAATGACAGCCTGGCGGCCCGTGCGCCGGCCGTCAGGCTCGACCACGGGGAGCATGGGGAAACCCGCCTGTCGATAGTCGTCGCGATAGAGCCACGCGATCGCCATGAAGTGAGGGATCTGCCACAGAAAGACAATGGCAAACAGCGCGAGGCCGCCGATTGAGAGCGTCCCGCGCGCCGCTGCCCAGCCGATGAGCGGCGGCAGTGCGCCAGGAACAGCGCCCACGAGCGTTGACGCTGAAGAGCGCCTCTTCATCGGTGTATAGATGAAGAGGTACACGACGATGGTGATCAGTGCGAGCGTGGCGGCGAGGATGTTGGCCGCCCACATGAGGCACGCGACCCCGGTGGCGGCGAGGATGATGCCGAATCGTTGCGCGTCACCCGGCGTGACGCGGCCGTCCGGCAACGGACGCGTGCGCGTGCGTCGCATCAACGCGTCCGTCTCGCGCTCGAAGACCTGATTGAGGACAGCCGCCCCGCCCGCAACGAGCGCCGTTCCGGCGACCGCCGCCGCCATTGGCAGCAGCGGCACGGTGAGCGGCGCCCCGAGGTAGTAACCTGCCGCGCTCGTCGCGACGACGAGAAGGTTCAACCGCGGTTTGGTCAGCGCGAGATAGTCGTGAAAGACCCTGGACCGGCGGCCCACGGCGATCGCAACGGACGCGACATCGACCCCAGGGACCCCAGGGACGCCAGGGACGCCAGGGGCGCGAACATCCTTCACGCGCGCATCCCCGTCGCGTTCGTGGTGTCGGGCTCCAGCCGGACCTGGTCGGTCTGAAGGCGTCCGTCGGCCAGCTCGGGACGCGCCGGGCCCGTTGACCGACGGGCCCCGCGGTCGTGACCGCGCACCATGGCGAATCGTACCCGCCAGCTGCGAAGGGTGATGACCAGAGAAGTCGTCAACACGAGCGCACCACACACGACGTGCGCGCTGTTGATCCACACGTTGCGCTGACTGAGGACCGTCAGTGCGCCCAGCGTGATCTGGATCCCGGCGAGCGCGACAATCAGCGTCGCCGGACGCGCAAGCGCCCGCTGGCCGCGATGGTGGTACCAGATGTGCGCGGACGTTGCGAGGATGCTCAGTGTGACCAGAAGTGCGCCCAGGCGATGCGCGAAGTGCACCGCAATCCGGGCGTCCCAATGATCCGGAATCAGGTGGCCGAACATCAGCGGGAAGTCGGGAATCGCGAGGCCGGCTCCCGTGTGCCGCATCGCCGCGCCGACCAGGATCTGCGCGTAGACGAGGACGCTCGTCGCGGTTGCCGTCCGCCGGAGCACCGCGTCGTCCACCTGTCCCTCACCGCCGATCCAGCCGGGTGAGGTGAACAGGGCAATGGCGACGGTCAGGCAGAAGAAAATCTCCGCGAGCGCCGCGTGAGCCGTTGAGACCGGTGCCGGGAGGAAATAGCGCACGGTGAGGCCGCCGAGGAGACCCTGAACGATGACCGCGGCGAGCGCCACGACGCCAAGTCGCTTGATCCACCGGCGCGGTTCGGCCACCCACAGCCACGCCGCGAGCACAATGGTCAGCAGTCCGACGGTGCTGGCGATGAGCCGGTGGCTGTGTTCGTAGAAGATGCCGCCGACCCACTTCGACATTGGAAACGTGAACATGTTCTGGCCGTATGTGGTCGGCCAGTCGGGCACGGAGAGTCCCGAGTCGGTGCTCGTGACAAGGCTGCCCGCCAGGACAAGGAGGACGGTGCAGCCGGCAACGAGCTTCGCAAACTTGTGGAGCATCTTTCAGGGTCCGACGGCACGGACCGACCGCACCTGCCGGGACACTCGCCGTGGGACCAGTCTGTTGAGGCAGCGAAACGGGGTCTCGTCCCGCTTCGCCCCCCGAGGTGCCGTGCCCGCCAGTCCGTTGGCGTCTAGTTGGCCGGCGCTGCCGGCGCCTTGAAGGTGAACGAGATGTCTTTCGTCTCCTTCGCCGCGAGCGTCACGCTCTGGGTCTCGGTGCCCATCTTTTCATGCCAGGCCTCGATCGTGTACGTGCCGGGCGGGAGGTCCTTCAGCTCGAACTTGCCCGAATCGCTCGTCACCGCGAAGTACGGATGATCGAGGACGCCGACATACGAGTTCATCCAGCCGTGCACTTCGCACTTGAAGGGCACCATCACTTCCTTCTTGTCGAAGGTGTGGGCAATCTTCATGTTCTTCAGGGGCTGGGCGGTGTTGAATTCCTTGTTGTCCTTCGGCAGCGCGTGGATGTTGTGGAGCGTCGGGTCGCCGTTGCTGATCTCGATCGGCTGACCGACGCGCACACCAAAGACGTGCGGGTGGTAGCGGCAGCCCTTCTGATCGATGTGCGCCATGTCCGTCGGCGTGTCGAAGACGTAGTTGCCGAGGCCGTCCTTCACGTAGACGAATACGTTGCCGAGCGACTTGCCGTCGGAGCCGACCACGTAGGTTTCCTGCAACTGCACTCCCGAATTCTCTTTGATGCAGACCGGATCGGCGTTCATCTTGATCGCAAGATTCTTGGGAACGGCGCCGTCGACCATGACCGAGCCGGTCACGTTGCCGGCCGTCGCTATGTCGACCTTCATTCCAGCAGGAGCGCCCGCCGGCGACGCTGCCGAGCCCGACGTGCTCGAGGTTCCCTGACTTCCGCCACACCCGACCACGGTGGCGGCAAGGGCCAAACCGAGGCCGTACACCCAAACGTTGCGTAGACGCATTGAAACTCTCCTCACGAAATTAGGCGCAAAAAGCTCAGAGCGAGCCGACCTGCCATCATACTCTACCAGCCCGTGGTGAAAGCCAGATCGGGCTGTTGCAGTCCGAGGCACACACTGAAAAGGGGTCAGACCCCTTTCTTTTGCGCGTGTAGAAAAAAGGGTCTGACCCCTTCTTTTGGGCGGCAACTCACTTGGGCCCCCGACGGCTACGGCGTCGTGGTTGAGGTGCCGCCCGCCTCCCGTAATTTGCGTTCGATCCGGTCCTCGATCCAGTGTGAATCCCACCACTCGACCGGATTGACCGGGCGGCCGTTCACGAGCATCGTGAAGTGCAGGTGATCGCCTCCGGCGAGCCCGGTCATCCCGCTCCTGCCGATGGTCTGCCCCCTGGTGACCGAATCCCCGACCTTCACGTCAATGGACGACAGATGCCCGTACAGCGAGGCGACACCCAGTCCATGGTCGATGATGACGCAGTTTCCGTAGATGCCGAGCCAGCTCGCGTTGAGGACGTTTCCGGCGTTGGCGGCGACGACCGCGACCGCCGCCGTGACAGCCAGATCGAACCCCAGATGCACCTGATGATCGACCTCCTTGCCCTGATAAACGTAGGTGCGTTGATCGGCGAATCCGGCTTCCACCTGTGAGCTCCCCAGCTGCACGAATGGCCCGTTCCACAGTCGCGTCGGAGCCGTCGGACCGGTCAGCTCGGCAATCCGTTTCGTATTCACCTGCCGGAGCTCGCCGTTGATGCGCAGAAACGCCGGCAGCAGCAGAGCGCCCGTCGCGCTCGAACCCGACTCCGTAGGCCCGAGCTTCAGCTCGGGCGAATGACTGATGATCTCCGGAACAACCCGCTGCATGAACCCGTCGTCCAATTCGATCCGGCTTCGCCTGAAGGGTTTTTCGAACTCGTCGTTCACGAAGGACGCGGCCGCCTCATTGCCCGCCTCATCACGCGCGAACAGCGAAATTGGAACCGACAGCGGCTGGTCGTGCAGCAGCGCGAAGAACGCCACCTTCAGCGAGGGGTCGGCGCTCGTCACCCCCGCCCCGGCCGCCGGATACCCCGGATACTCCAACTCCCCCACGCGAACGCCTGACGTGACGCCGGGCGGAGTCACGCGATACACGACCATCTCCGCCCCGCCGTGATTGATGTAGTGATGGGTCGAGACGGCTGCGATTCGCGGCGGGTCGAGCCGTACCTGAAACTCTTTCGTCGCGCTGCTGGAGAGGGTCCGCAAGCTCAGGAACGACGGGCGAGCCGCTTCGACAACGATTCGGGCGCCGCCTTGTTGAAGGGCGGGCACCCCCTGTTTTCCGAACGGGCGCACGACGCGGAGGCCGTTTCCCGATGCATCGGTCGAGACCGTAGCCGATTGACGGGCATCAAGTGTGAAGAGCGGGAGGCTTCGTCCGTCCTGCTGAAGCGTGATGACGAGCGTGGCGGGCGGCGGACCCTGGACCGAGACTTCGATCGTCCCCTGCTGCCCGACGAAGCGATCAGGCTTCTCGATGACGACGGTCGGAGGAGTGCTTCGTCCCGCGGCGAAGTAGAGGGTCCCGATGGCGGCAATGGCCACAACCAGGAGCCCGATGAGCCGCCGGATCATGGACTCCATCATACAAAGTTTGATACGTTTGAGGTTCCTGCTTGGCGGGGGGCGGTATCGTCTAACGGTTAGGACGGATGGTTCTCAACCATCAAATCGGGGTTCGATTCCCCGTACCGCTACC
>JAHFUL010000021.1:11865-31017 GCA_023265155.1 Acidobacteriota bacterium | reverse complement strand
CGGATGTACGTCCGAGCGTCAGCCCGGGCGGATGTACGTCCGAGCGTCAAGCCCGGGCGGATGTACGTCCGAGCGTCAGCCCGGGCGGATGTACGTCCGAGCGTCAGCCCGGGCGGATGTACGTCCGAGCGTCAAGCCCGGGCGGATGTACGTCCGAGCGTCAGCCCGGGCGGATGTACGTCCGAGCGTCAGCCCGGGCGGATGTAGGCCCGAGCTTCAGCTCGGGCGCTACGCTAATACAACACTTTCCGCTGATTGGACGTCGGGATCTTGAGCTCCTCCCGATACTTCGCAATCGTACGCCGCGCCAGCACCAGTCCTTCGCGCTGGAGGATGCTGACAATCCTCGAGTCGCTCAGCGGCTTGCGCGGGTCCTCGTTCTCGATGATCTTGCGGATCCGCTGCTTGATGGTGACCGACGAGACGCTCTCGCCGTAGGAGCTGCTGATGCCGCTGTGGAAGAAATATTTCATTTCGAACACGCCTTGCGGCGTGTGCATGTACTTGTTGGTCACCACGCGGCTGACCGTCGACTCGTGCATCCCGATGTCGTTCGCCACATCCCGCAGCACCAGCGGCCTGAGGTGCTCGATGCCGTGGTCCAGGAAGTCGCGCTGGAAGTTGATGATGCTGTTGGCGACCTTGTGGATCGTCTTCTGACGCTGCTCGACGGACTTGATCAGCCAGAGCGCCGACCGGAACTTGTCTTTCACGTATGCGCGCGTCTCGTCGCTGTTGTCGGAGGCGCCCTTGTCGAGCAGCCGGCGGTACACCGGACTGATGCGCATCTGCGGCAGGCCGTCCTCGTTCAGCACCGCCACGTACTGGTCCTCGACCTTGACCACGTACACGTCGGGAATCACATACTGGGATTGCGTCGGGTTGTAGCGGCTGCCCGGTTTCGGGTCCAGGTTCTTGATGATTTCGATGTGCTCTTTGAGGTCGTCGATGGTGAGCCCGAGCTTGCGCGCAATCTCCGGCACCTGATGGTTCTTCAGCAGCTGGAGATGGTCGGTGATGATCTTCTCGGTCGCGGTTCCCTCGAGCCCGATGTGGCGCAGCTGCAGCAGCAGACACTCCTGCAGGTCGCGCGCGGCCACACCTGTGGGATCGAAGCCCTGGATGAGCCCAAGCGCCCGTTCCACGTCGGGCAGGGGCCAGGGTCCCATGCTCGCCAGCTCCTCGAACGAGGCCACCAGATAGCCGTCGTCGTCCAGGTTGCCGATGATCGCCGATCCGATCTCGCGCAGCGCGGGATCGTCGGTTTGCATCGACAGCTGCCACATCATGTGATCGGTCAGCGACGTTGCCGTTGACAGGGTGTTTTCAATCGGCGGGAGCTCCTTGACCTCCTGAGGCGCCCGGGGCCGGTAGCCGTCGTCGAGATAGTCGCCGAAGAAGTACTCGTAGTCCTGTTCGTCCCAGGTGTCGGTCTTGTTGGCCGGCTGGTCGACGTCGGGCTTTTCGGCGGCGGCGACGGCTTCGGCCGGCTGCAGCTCCTCGGTGGGGACTTCCTCCAGCATCGGGTTCTCGACCATCTCCTGATTCAGGAGATCAGACAACTCGAGCGTCGACATCGGCAGCAACTTGATCGCCTGTTGCAGCGATGGGGTCAGGATCAGTTTCTGAACGAGCCTGGTGTGAAGTTTCTGCTGGATACCCATCGGACGCCGTGTCAGCTAAGTCTTTGTATAGGACGCACTTGCGTCCTCATCTGAGCGCGCGCCGTGTGGCCGCAGCGTGCGAGCCCATGCAATTCCCAGGCCTATTTTAGTCCAAGCGGAACTCCGTCCCCAGATAAATCCGCCGGACCTCTTCGTCGGCGGCCAGGACGGCCGGTGTGCCGCTTTTGAAGATGACGCCGCCGTGCACGATGTAGGCGCGGTCGGTGATGCGCAGCGTCTCGCGAACGTTGTGATCGGTGATGAGGACGCCGATGCCCCGATCTCTCAGATGAAAAATGATCTTCTGGATATCGCTGACGGCGATCGGATCGATGCCGGCAAACGGCTCGTCGAGCAGCATGAACTTGGGCGACACGACGAGGGCGCGTGTGATCTCGGCGCGGCGCCGCTCGCCTCCCGACAAGGTGTACGCGGGCGAACGTGCCAGCGGTGTGAGGTTCAATTCCGCGAGCAGCTCGCGCAGGCGCGCGCGGCGCGCCGCCCCGTCGAGCGGCATCGTCTCGAGAATGGCCAGAATGTTCTGCTCGACGGTCAGGCCTCGAAAAATCGACGGCTCCTGCGGGAGGTAGCCGATCCCTTTTCTGGCCCGCAGGTACATCGGATCTTCGGTGACGTCGACGCCGTCGAGCTCCACGTGCCCCGAATCGGGTGCCGTGAGCCCCACGGTCATGTAAAACGTCGTGGTCTTGCCCGCGCCGTTGGCGCCGAGCAGTCCCACGATTTCTCCCGACGCCAGGTCGAGGTCGATGTCGCGAACGACCGTCCGTCCGCCGTAGGACTTGGTGAGCTTGATTGTGCGGAGTGTCGCCATCGTGAAGACGCGCGGCTATCGGCAACTCGAGCCGTCGCTCTTGGTCTGCGTGAGGAACTGCGGGTTCCCGTTGAGGAGGATCCTGTCGGTGACCCTGAAGAAGGTCAACGTGAGGCCGGTGTCCTTGCGGCCGCATTCGTCCACGATCGTTACGGGCTGGCCGGTCATTTCGTAGCGTTCGTCGTCGGCGAAGTACTTCAAGTTATCGCCCGTGGCCGTCCTGTGCTTCTCCAGCAATGTCACGACGACGTGCTGGTGCGCTTCGACGCGATCGATCTCATCGCCAGACTCCTTGAGATAGAGCTCGATGGTCGTCGCCTTCACGTCGCCCTCTCGATCGACGAGATTGGCGTCGCCCGTGTAGGTCGCCCGCCGCAGCGCTTCCTTGTAAGTGAACTCCTTCGCTGAGCCCTTCGAGGGAATGCGCTCTTTCTTCTTGTCATCCCCTTCCTGGAGAATCATGACGTTCGTGATCGCGCCGCCCGTCGCGGTGAGGTCGCCGGTCTTGTCGTCGACCACAATCGACGCGGCCTTGATCTTCGTCTCCCCCTGCCAGAGCGATGCGTTCTCCGAGTAGGTCGCCTTCGATGCCCGGCCGTCGTAGTGGAGGTCACCGGCCGTGACGTGCACTTCCTCGTCCTGCTTCAGCATCGAAGGCACTTTCGGGTCCGCTTGACCTTCTTTACCCTTCCCGGGCGCGCCGCCCCCCGGCTGCTTCTTCGCCGGCCGCAGTGTGCTGGTCACGTTCCCGACGGCCGTGACTTGCGGGCCGTCGAGGTCCACGTCGATGTGCACGGCCGATACGTCGAGGCGCTCGTTCTGCACGCGCGGTTCCAGAGACCCCGGCTCGCCCGTCAGCTCGAGCGTGCCTTTCGCGAGCGCGTAGCGCACGGCCGCTGCCGTGGCCGCCATCGTGCCCTCTTCGAATCGCACGGTTCGAGAGAATGTCGCCTCGTCGATCGTGCTCAACCCGCGCCCCATCTGCACAATCAGCGCTGCCGACCGCGCCGTGCGCGACACATCGGCACCGCGCTCCACGAACTGGACAGCACCGTTGAACCGCGCGGCGGTCAGTCCCTGCCGTTCGTTGCCCGTCGCGTCCATCGCGTCGGCCGTGATGGTTCGCGCGGCCTCGCCTTTGCCCGCGGGAACGGTGAGCTGCACCTTGTCGCGCGCAGCGACCGCCGTCGGCGTGGAGCCGTCCCGTGCCAGCGTCACGTCGATCGTATTCGCGCTGATTTGCCGGCGCGTCTCGCCGCGTTCCGCGGAGACGTCAATCACGGCGTTACCCTTCAGCGCTGCACGCTCGATGGTCTGCCCACCGGTCGCGTACGTGAGATCCACGTCGCCCCCGGCGAGCGACTTGAGCGTCCCGGGCTCGTTCCGCGAGCCCGTGACGCGCGAACCTCCACGAAGATCCAACCCCTCGATCTGTTGTTCATCCGCGCTCAGGTGCGCGACTGCGGCGACCGATTCCGTGGTCTCGAGGTCGCGCACGACCTTCACGCCGTGGTCGAGGCGGATGATCCGCTCGGGGCGGGTGAATACGGCCGTTCCTGACGTGATGGCGATGGCGTCCTTGCCGTGTGCGTCGGGCTGCATGCGAACGTCTACATGGTCGAAAATCGTCAGGGTGTCGGCGTTCTTGTTGTACGTCATCCCGACACCCGATCCTGTCATCCGGCCGCGAGAGAATGTGAGCGGCCCATCGGCGCGCACCAGGCCATCGCCGTCCGTGTAGGTGGCGTGGTCGGTTTGTATGACCATTCCGTCGCTGACGCTGACGAGCACGCCTCCGGACATCTCGATATCCAGTTCGTTCTTGCCGGCCCTGGCCTCCGGAGCCGTCATGGTGAACGTACGCCCGCCGGCGCGCTCGGTGACCACGGTGACGCCCAGCATCCTGCTGGTGCCGTCTTCGTACTGCGAGGCCCTGTCCCACTCGATCCGGACTTCTTCCTGTTCCAGGTTGACGCGAAACGAGCGGCCGCTCGTGCTTTCGACGCTGGCCTTCGGGTCGCTTCGCGAGATCGGTGTGGATTCAGCGGGGGGCGGTGTGCGGCGACGGAGCTGGGACGCCACGACCACGGCAAACGCGATGGCGGTCACCGCTATGATGAGCCGCACCCGGCGCTGCCATCTGGTCATGGGAGGATTTCAGCGCGCTTCATGTCTGAGAGGGTCAGTTCCACGTACGTTTCTCCGTTGTACTGATTCTGCTCCAGGGAGAAGGCCACGTCGAGCCCTGCCTTGTGCTCCACCAGATAGTCGTGTCGCTCGGCCGCTCGCCAGGCGATCGCCCGGAAGATCCGCCCCTCCTGCCTCAGGGCCATTTTGAGGTGCCGCTCCTTGATCGTGCGTGGACCGTCGACAATTTCGACGCCGCGGGCGGCAAACACCGGCCGGGGGTTGCCCGCGCCAAAGGGCGCGAGCGACGCGATGCCCGCGGCGACCTCTCCGGTGATGGTCCGAAAGCTCAAATCGCCGTCGATCCTCAGACGCGGCATCAGGTCTTCCGGCCGGAGGGTTTCGTCGGCCACCTCGTTGACGGCAAGGCGAAACTCACGGATGCGGGCCGTTTCGATCGTCAGCCCCGCCGCCTGCTTGTGCCCGCCAAAGCGCACGAGACGGCCGGCGCACCGTTCCAGCGCGCTCAGCAGGTCGAAATCGGGGATGCTGCGGCACGATCCCTGCGCCATGTCCCCCTCCATCGAGAGCACGATTGCCGGCCGGTGGAACGCGTCGACGAGCTTGGAGGCCACGATGCCAATGACGCCGCGATGCCATCCCTCGCCGGCGACGACCAGGATCGATCGGGCGCCCACGTCGGGATCGGACTGGACGATTTTCCTGGCCGCCGAAAGAATCTCGGCTTCCTCTTCCTGCCGGCGCACGTTCTCGCCGTCGAGCTGCAGCGCGAGCGCCCGTACCTGGTCTCCCAGCGCCTCGTCGTTCGCCAGCAGCAGACGCGTCGCGATGTCGGGCGTGCTCATGCGGCCCGCGGCGTTGACGCGCGGCGCGAGCATGAACGAGATGTGAAAGCTGTCGATGGTCTTGCCGGCGAGACCGGCGACCTCGATCAGCGCGCGCAGACCGACCTTGTGAGGGCCCCTCGTCAGCTGATCGAGCCCGAGCTTGGCGATCACCCGATTCTCCCCGACGAGCGGAACCACATCCGCCAGTGTGCCGATTGCCGCGATCTTGATGAAACCGGGCAGCCAGCTCTCGTGTCCGGTCCTTGCACACAGGGCTTGCACCAGTTTCAGCGCGACGCCCACACCCGCGAGATTCTTGTCGGGGTAGACGCAATCACGCCGTTTGGGATTGATGATCGCGAGCGCAGGCGGGAGATTCACATCCGGCTCGTGGTGGTCCGTGATGATCAGATCGAGGCCGAGCTCTTTCGCGCGACACGCGGCTTCCACGCCCCGGATCCCGCAATCGACCGACACGACGAGGGTGACCCCCTCCGCGTGCAGCCGATCGATCGCCGCCGGCTGCAATCCGTAGCCGTCCTTCAACCGCTCCGGGATGAAGTGGATCACGTCGGCGCCCAGCCATTCGAGTGCCCGTCTCAGGATCACGGTGGATGTGATGCCGTCGACGTCGTAGTCGCCGTGCACCGCCATGCGCTCCTTGCGGGCAAGAGCGGCAAGGATGCGATCCACAGCCACGGGCATATCGGCCAGCGTCATCGGATCGTGGAGCTGATCGAGCGAAGGATTCAAGAAGCGCCGGGCCTCGGCGGGATCGCTCAGGCCCCGCTGACACAACAGCCGCGCGACGATCGGTGCGATCCCCAGGATCTGGGCCAGCTCGGCGGCCGCGGCTTCGTCACAGCCTCGACGGTCCCATCTTGGGGCGATGGTGGGCATCAGATGTTCAAGGACGCTCGCAGAAACGACACCAATATCCACGGAAGACGGCACGGCAAGGGGTTCATTGATCGCCTGCTCACCACGAAGTCACCACGGGCACCAAGCAAGTGTTCGTGGCCTTCGCATCTTCGGGGTGGGCAATCCTTTCGATGAACCCGCGTCGCTGCTGATGGCGTACTCACGAGACATCGTCCACGAAATCAATCCCGGCGCGCCCCATGTTGCGGAACTTGGCGTACCTTGCCGCCAGGCGCGACTCGCTGTCCAGGGCGCTGACGGCGGCGAGCTCGCGCGCCAGCGCCTCGTCGACCAGCGCCGCGGCGGCGGCGGGATCCGTGTGGGCGCCACCAACAGGCTCGGGGATGATGCCATCGACAATGCCGGCCTGCAGGAGATCGGGCGCGGTCAGCTTCAAGGCAGCCGCGGCCTCGACCTTTTTCGCGGGATCGCGCCAGAGAATCGCGGCGCATCCCTCGGGCGGAATGACACTGTAAATCGCGTACTCCTGCATCAACACGCGATCCCCCACCGCGATCCCCAGCGCACCACCGCTCCCACCTTCGCCGCTGACGACGACGATGATGGGAGTGTCGAGGAGCATCATTGCGCGCAAATTGGCCGCGATGGCTTCCGCCACGCCACGCTCCTCAGACTCGATGCCGGGATACGCCGCCGGGGTATCGACAAAGACCACGATCGGCCGCTGGAACTTCTCGGCCAGTCGCATCGCACGGAGCGCCTTCCGGTACCCTTCGGGGCGGGCGTAGCCGAAATTCCTGAAGATCTTGTCCTTGGTATCCCCGCCCTTCAGGTGTCCCACCAGCAACAGCGGCTGCCCACGGTATTCGGCAAAGCCCGTCATCAGGGCATGGTCGTCCGCAAAGCGGCGATCGCCGTGGATCTCGACAAAACCCGGAAAGAGGCGCTGAACGAAGTCCTCCAGACTGGGGCGGTTGGGATGGCGCGCCACGAGCACGCGTTGCCAGGGTGTGAGGGCCGCGTAGAGGTCCGTGCGGACGCGGAGCAGCCGCCGATTGAGCGCCTCGAGCTCGCGCTCGCTCGCTTCGGTCCGCGGCAACACGGACAGCGCCTCGATCTCCTTCAGGAGAGGTACGAGCGGCTCTTCGAATTCCAGGATTTCGGGTGGCATGTCAAATCACCGCGAAGGCCACGAAGACTCTCCTGTGACACGTGTTCGAGGCCTTCGTGATGCTCGTGTCTTCGTGGTCATATCAGCGCAAGGAAACGGCGCCCGCGCCCACCACTTGCTCAACCTCCGCAATCAGCGCCGGCGATGGCCGGACGCGGATTTGCGATGATACGTCGGCTTTGACCCGCAGCCGGCCGGACGTTGCTGACTGGGCTGACTGGGCCGACTGGGCCGACTGGGCTGACGAGGCTGCCGGAGTCGACAGGGCCGGCAACTCCATTTCAAACGAGACGCGGCGGTCGCCGCGATGGCGCGAGAAAATCTCCCCGAGGGCTTCGAACATCCCCCGGTCGGCCGGAGCCTTGACGCGGATCGCGACTTCGCGCGTGAGCCGTTCACGAACGTTTTCGATCGGAAGAATCTCCGTTGCGAGGATCCGCACCGATTCATCGTCGCGTTCGAGCTTGCCCCGGACAAGGACGAGGGTTCCGGTCTCTATCAGGCTCGCGCTCCGCTGGAACGTTTCCGGGAACGCGATGATCTCGACCCCGCCTTGCGCGTCCTCCAGCGTGAAGACGGCCATGCGATCGCCCTTGCGTGTCTTGAGCGGGCGGATGGTGGCGATGATGCCTCCGATGCTCGTATCGGGCTCCATCGGCCTGCGACCGCCCGGCCCCCAGGTTTCCGGCGCGGCGGCCGCGATCGGTGTCTCGGTCAGCTCAGAGGTCGGGCGCGCGCCGAATTCTCGCAGGTCAGCGGCGTATCGATCGATCGGGTGCCCGCTCCAATACAGTCCGAGCGTTTCTTTCTCGAATCCCAGCCGTTCGGTTTCGGTCCACGGCGCCGCGTCGGGCAGCGGCAGTCCCGCGCCGTTGGTTCCGAAACGTCCCTCGCCGCTCGCCGGGGTGAGGTCGGAGTGGTCCATGGCGCCAAACAGCTGCGCCTGACCCTCGTCACGATCGCGCTGGAACCGCGTCCCGTGCTCACATGCTGCGTCAATCGCCGCGAGGAGCCGCGGGCGCAACATGGTGGTCGGGAGGGCCGCGTACGAGGGAACGACCCTCGCCATGTCGTCGAAGGCCCCCGCCTTGGTCAGGCTCTCGAACACGCGTTTGTTGACCAGGCGCAGATCCAGGTCCTCGCACAGGCCCACCAGCGACGCGATCCGCCCCTGCTTCTTCCGGACCTCGAGCAGCGATTCAATCGCGCCCTCGCCCACGTTCTTGATCGCCGTGAGGCCGAACCGCACGCCTTTCTCCGGCTCCACCGTGAACCGCAGCTGGCTCTCGTTGATGTCCGGCGGCAGCACCGGAATGCCTCGATCGCGGCATTCGCCGAGGTACAACGCCAGTTTGTCCGTGTTCGGCGCCTCGATCGTCATCAGCGACGCCGCGAAATGCCAGGGGTAGTTCGCCTTGAGGTAGGCGGTCTGGTAGGCGAGCAGCGCGTACGCCGTCGCATGCGCCTTCGGGAACCCGTACCCGGCGAAGTGTTCCATCAGGTCGAAAATCGGCCCGGCCTTTTTTTCGGGGATACCGTTCTTCTTCGCGCCATCGACGAACTTGCCACGCTGCTTCGCCATGACCTCGGGGTTCTTCTTCCCCATCGCCTTGCGGAGGATGTCGGCTTCACCCAGTGTGAAGCCGCCCAGCTCCCTCGCGATCCGCATCACCTGCTCCTGGTATGCGATGACACCGCAGGTCTCGCGCAGGATCGGCTCGAGCTGGGGCAGCTCGTACTTGATCTCGATCTTCCCGCCCTTGCGGGCGATGAAATCGTCCACCATCCCGCTGCGCAGCGGGCCGGGCCGATAGAGCGCGTTCAACGCGATCAGGTCCTCGAGAATCTGCGGCTTCGCCTTGCGGAGAATGTCGCGCATGCCGCTGCTCTCGAACTGGAAGATGCCGTAGGTCTGCCCCTCTTGAAAAATCTGATACGTTTTCGCATCGTTCAGCGGCAGGGCGGCGATATCGAGATCGACGCCCGTGGTGCGCTTGATCTCCGCAATGGCGTCGAAGATCAACGTCAAGGTGCTGAGACCGAGGAAATCCATCTTCAAGAGGCCGATGCGCTCGATCTCCTTCATCGACCACTGTGTCGTGATTTCGTCCCGCGCGCCCTTATAGAGGGGCGCGTATTCGGTGATTGGCCGCGGAGCGATGACCACGCCTGCGGCGTGCACCGAGGCGTGCCGGGTCATCCCTTCCAGTCGCCGCGCCACCGCCAGCAGCTCCTTCACCTGGGCGTCGTTCTGCTCGAGATCCTTGAGGGTCTGGCTCTCCTCGAGCGCCTTGTCGAGCGTCATCTCCAGCACGGCGGGAATCTGCTTTGCGACCTTGTCCACGTCCGCGAACGGCATCTCGAGAACGCGGCCCACGTCTCTCACCACTGCCTTCGCCTTCATC
This sequence comes from Acidobacteriota bacterium, assembly GCA_023265155.1. Lineage (GTDB taxonomy): Bacteria > Acidobacteriota > Vicinamibacteria > Vicinamibacterales > CAVVIG01 > JBGOTP01. The sequence goes on along the minus strand of JAHFUL010000021.1, from coordinate 21,088 downwards.
GTCCCGAACGTGATGATTTGCGCCACGTTTTCGCGGCCGTATTTCCTCGTGACGTACTCGATGACTTCGCCGCGCCGGCGCTCGCAGAAATCGACGTCGATGTCGGGCATCGACACGCGCTCCGGATTGAGGAAGCGCTCGAAGATCAGGTTGAAGGCGAGAGGGTCCACGTCCGTGATCCGGAGGCAATACGCCACGAGGCTGCCGGCGGCCGATCCTCGGCCCGGCCCGACCGGAATGCCCTGCTCGCGCGCGTAGCGGATGAAATCCCAGACGATGAGGAAGTACCCGGGGTACTGCATCTGCTTGATCATGTCGATCTCGTACGAAAGCCGTCGCTCGTACTCGTCGATCGAATGCCCGAGCGCGCCGGTCGCGGCGAGCTGCTCGAGCCTCGGCAGACGCTCGCGGAAGCCTGCGCGGGCCAGGTGCTCGAAATAGTCGTCCGGCGTGAAGGGCGCCGGCACGTCGAAGTGTGGCAGATGGGTTTCGCCCTCCGGCAGCGTCACATTGCAGCGCTCGGCGATCCGCATCGTATTGACGAGCGTCTCGGGAAAGTCCTTGAAGAGCTCGGCCATCTCCCCTGCGGTCTTCAGGAAGAACTGCTTCGCTTCGTACCGAAGGCGCTTGGGATCGCTGAAGGCCTTGGCCGTGCCGATGCACAGCAGGATGTCATGCGAGTGAGCGTCGCTGTCGCGGAGATAGTGTACGTCGTTCGTGCAAATGAGCGGCAGGTTGAGATCGCGCGCGATGGCGGGAAGGCCGCTGTTGACCGTGCGCTGTTCTTCGATGCCGTGCCACTGCATCTCCAGAAAGAAATTTCCGGGGCCGAGGATGTCTCGATAGGCGCCTGCCGCCTCGAGGGCCTTGCGCTCCTGCGCGTGGGACAGGCCTTCGGCGATCTCCCCCTTGAGGCAGCTGCTCAAACCGATGAGGCCCTTGGCGTGCTGGGCGAGCAGCGCCTTGTCGATGCGCGGCTTGTAGTAGAACCCGTCGGTGTAACCCGCCGACACGAGCTTGATGAGGTTGTGATACCCCTCATTGGTCTCGGCGAGCAGCACGAGGTGGTTCTGAGTCTCTCCGGGATTGCCGCTCTTCTTGTGGCGGCTCCCTGGCGCGACGTACACCTCACACCCGAGAATTGGGTTGAGCCCGCGCGCCCGCGCGTGATCGTGAAAAATCACGGACGAAAACATGTTGCCGTGCTCGGTGACGGCGATGGCCGGCATCTTGAGCCGGACCGCCTCGTCGAGGACCTCGTCGATGCGGCACGCGCCGTCGAGCAGGGAGTATTCGGTGTGCAGATGCAGATGAACGAATTCAGCCAAACGCCAATCCCTAATCCCTATTCCCTAGTCCCCAATCCCTATTCCCATTCGATGGTCGACGGTGGCTTGGAGCTGATGTCGTAGACGACGCGGTTGATCCCGCGCACTTCGTTGACGATGCGCGACGAAATCCTCGCGAGCAGATCGTGCGGCAATCGCGCCCAGTCGGCGGTCATGCCGTCGCGGCTCTCAACCGCCCGGACGGCGACCGTGTACTCGTAGGTCCGCTCATCTCCCATCACGCCGACGCTCTGTACCGGCAGCAGCACGGCAAAGCTTTGCCAGAGGCTCTCGTACCACCCGTCGCGTTTGACTTCCTCCGATACGATCGCATCCGCCCGGCGGAGCAACTCGAGCCGGGGCCGCGTCACTTCGCCCAGAATTCGCACTGCGAGGCCGGGGCCGGGGAACGGCTGCCGGACGACGAACTCCTCGTCGAGTCCGAGCTGACGGCCGACCGCGCGGACCTCGTCCTTGAACAGCTCGCGCAACGGCTCGACCAGCTGCATGCGCATGCGCTCGGGCAGCCCGCCCACGTTGTGGTGGCTCTTGATGAGCGCCGACTGGCCGACGACCGACACCGACTCGATGACATCAGGATAGAGGGTGCCTTGCGCCAGATAGTCGACCTGACCGAGCGTCGGCGTCTCGGTTTCGAACACATCGATGAATGTCGCACCGATAATCTTCCGCTTCTTCTCGGGATCGGTCACTCCGGTCAGCCGCTCGAGGAACAGCGCCGAGGCGTCCACGAACCGCAGCGGCAGCTGCAGCCGCTCGAAGCGCTTCCGGATCTGGGCGGCTTCATCGAGCCGCAGCACGCCGTTGTCCACGAAGACGCAGGTCAGCCTGTCGCCAATCGCGCGGTGGATGAGCAGGGCGGCCACCGTCGAATCGACCCCGCCGCTCAGCGCGCAGACGATGCGCCCTGAACCGACCTGCGCGGAAATCCGGGCGGTCGCTTCCTCCACGAACGAGGCCATCGTCCAGTCGCCCGTGCAGCCACAGACGCCGTACGCGAAGTTCTTGAGGATCTCCAGGCCGCTCTCGGTGTGCACGACCTCCGGATGGAACAACAGGCCGTACAACCCTCGCGTCGCGTTCGTCATCGCGGCCACGGGTGCGTTCGCGCTCGACGCCGCCACGGCAAAGCCCGCCGGAGCGGCAGCGACGAAATCGCCGTGGCTCGCCCAGACCCGGATCTCCGGCGGCACGTGATCGAACAGGTGTCCCGCCTCCTTGACCGTGACCGTCGCGTGGCCGAATTCACGCTGCTCGGCCGGCGCCACGGCGCCGCCCAGCACCGAGGCCATCAGCTGCATGCCGTAGCAGATACCGAGGACGGGGCTGCCCAGGTCGAAGATGGCGGGGTCGCATGTCGGCGCGCCGGGATCCGAGACGCTTCTGGGCCCACCCGACAGAATGATGCCGGCGGGCTTGCGCGCGCGAACCTTCTCCGCCGGCGTCTCCGGCGCCCAGATTTCCGAGTACACCGACAGCTCGCGCAATCGGCGGGCGATGAGCTGCGTATACTGCGAGCCGAAATCCAGGACGATGATGGTTTGATGGTTCACGAAAGAGGCCCGAGCGAACGGGTCGTGAAAAGATTACACGCTATTATAGCGGTGTGCGGACGATCAGAACCACAAGATGTTGTAGTGCCATCGCCCTCGCGATGGTGTCATTGCCAGCCGCCACCCCGCCGCCTGTTTCATTCTTCCCGATTCGCACGGTTTGGACCGAGCGGCTGAGCGGCCAGTTGAGCGCGCCTCCCGGATTCCGCGACAGCTTGGGATATTTTCCGATGGCCGACTCGCATCTCGCCGCCTGGGATCTCACCATCGGGCGGCAGCTCTGGGTCGCGGAGGCCGACGTGCATTCGAAGCCGGCCGCCGACGACCAGTTGATCTTCATCGCCGAGTCCGACGCGCTCGTCGCGCTCAGTGCGGCGGATGGCTCGCGCGCCTGGCGCGTGACTCTCGACGCCGCTGACAGAGCTCTCGCGACGCCGCTCGTGTGGGATAACGGCTGGTTGATCGCTGCGACAGAATCGGGAGCGATCATCGGCTTCCGCGCGTCCGACGGCCATCTGATTTGGCGCCACAATCTGGGCTCGCCACTCCGCGCGCCTCCAGCCCTCGCGGCCGATCGAGTCTATCTTCCGGCCGGCGACGGACGAATCGTGGCGCTGCAGGTGGAAACGGGCGCGAAGGTGTGGGAACACCGCCTCGGGGGCCCGCCGAGCGACGTGCTCGCTCTCGACGACCGGCTCTACGTCGGTTCGCTCGACAACTTTTTCTACTGTCTGCTCGCGAAGGACGGGAGGGTCGCCTGGAGGTTCCCCACGGGCGGTGATGTCATCGGACTCCCGTTGGTGGACGATCGGCGCGTCTACTTCAGTTCACTCGACAACATCCTCCGCGCGCTGGACAGACGATCCGGTAGTCAGCAGTGGCGGCGTGCGCTGCCGCTGCGACCGACGCGAGGTCCCCTTCAGCTGGCGCGTACGCTGATCGTGAGCGGCTCCGGACCGACCCTGCATGCGTATCTGGCCCAGGATGGTCAGCCCGCCGGCGATCTTCCGGCGGGAGCCGCGTTGATGGGGACGCCTCATGTCGTCACCGAGCCGCTACTCCTCGTCCTGGTCACCACCGATCTCACCAACGGCGCAGTGATCACCGCGATCGGCCATAAGGAAAAAGAAGAGGAGGCCGACCAACGATAGGCAAGCGGTACTCGTAGCAGGCTCTACAGTCCTGCGCTACGAGTAACGAGCACGACTCCAACGGCTTCGGAATGGCGGCGGTAGACAGTCAGGTACGCCCCGAGCGCCGTCAAGCCGATGTACTCGAATACCAGGCCTCGCAACAGCAGCGCCAGGATCTGCAGCGGGAACACGGCAAGACCCACGAGTGGAACGAACGCCACCAGCCCGACGCCCGACCAGGCGAGCGCCGAGGCGAACGTGGCGCCGACGATCATGACGAGCACAATGAGAAAGACACCTCCGAGGTCGCGGAACTTCGTCCGAATCAGGCGGGCGATGATGCGGCCGGCGTCGGCCAGCCCAGCGTCTTCGGCCGCGATGGCGATCTGCACGAGCAGGTACACGAGATTGACGGCCGTGATCCAGATGACCAGCGCGATCGCGGCGAGTGCTGCGACGAACGCCCAGCCGATAATCAGCGTCCGATCGCCGGCAGCGCGATAGCCATACACCAGGAACGCGACATACGCGGCGCCCGACAGCGCATAGACAAGCATCAGCAGGAACCCGAGCACCAGGTACCGGCGGAACAATCGTGTGCAGCCGTCGATGAAGCGCTGCGGGCTGAACCTGGCGACAGCGCGGATGCCGTCCCAGGTCACGGGCTCGCGCTCAATCGGCCCGGCAACGGCATTCGAGGCCTGGAGCACCTCCACCGTGCCCCCTTTCACCAGGAACATCAGGACCGAGCCGCCGACGAGCACAATGGCGAACGATGCCACGAAGCCGGCCAGTGCCACCGGCTCGGACATCAGGGCGCCGGCGATCGTCGTGAAGATTTCGTTGACGCTTCCCTGCAGGAGATTGGCGACGTCGGCTCCGAGCAGGATGGCGACCAGGATGGCGGCGCCCACGAGCGGGACGACCAGCATGACCTGGAGCGTCGTCTCCGCGGCAAACTGAATCGCCACCGCGGGCCAGTTGGCGGCCGCGAGCAGAGCCCCACGCTTCAGGAGCAGTTTCAATTCCAAGGCGGTTTCACTATAGCAGCCCTGGTGGCGCTTACGCTGCTTCAGGACTTGCACCGACGATCAACGCAGCGTTCGCTGAGCTCGCAGAGCATATCGCCACACCTGCCGTACCGGTGGCATGACCTGTCTGGTCTCTGCGATCTCTGCGGGCTCTGCGTCTTCCGTCGTCCTTGGTACGGTACCGATTCAGCCAAGACAACGACTAGTAGGACACGAGGTGCCCGTGTATTCTGTGGCTGAGTGTGACGCGGTCCGGATCGCCGGCGAGCAGCTGGAACACGTTGACGCGCACGGTGGCGGCAGGCCTCGTCCTGGCGGCGGTCATCGCGCTCGGTGGACGCGTGCTCGAGCGCCAGCGATTTGGCGCCACCGATCAGGAATCGCTCGTGCGAATCGAGCGGGAACTGCGCGAGCGCTTCGACACCAGCGCCTCCACCCTGGCGACGCTGACGGCGAGAGTCGCCGCTTCCTCGAATCTCATTCGGACGGCGGCTCGAGACAAGACGTCCGCGAAGCACCTGTTCGAAACGCTGGACGAGGCCCTGCGCAGTGAGCCCTTGCCCGTCACGGGTATCACCGTGTACAACGCCACCCCGCTGCCCGTCGCCTGGTCGGGCCGGGTGTCCGACATCAATCGGGAGGGCATCGACGGCCCCGCGGCGCTCTTCGTCGCTCCCGGAGCATTCGGGCCGTTCCTTGTTCGCGTCGAGCCTATTCCGGATCCCGAGTACCCGGCATCCCGGCGCCTCGGGACGATCGTGGCGGAACAGCTGCTCGGCGAGCCGGCAGGCGCACCCGGTGCGGATCAGTTCGTCTTCTCGGGCTCGCTCGCACCGGTGACGCTGCAGCTGTCGGTCAGCCCGCAGCCAACCGCCTATTCCCTGGTGATTCCTTCGAGCGGCGGCCAGCTTCTGGTCGAAGGGCACGTCGATCCGGGCGGTCTTGCAGCGGCCCGTGAACGCTGGCGGGCCCGGACGCGCGCCGCCGTCTCCACCACGTCCGCACTGACGCTCCTTGTCTGCGCGGCACCGTTCACCGATCTCTGGCGACGCGCACGTTCACGACGTCGAGTCCTGGCGGCCACCTCGGCCATTCTCATCATTCTGATCGGCGCCCGTTTTCTCCTGGGCGTCGCGGCAACGGCCTTCCTCCCCTCGCCCTCGCGCTCGCCCTTTGAACTGCTGCTGGATGGCCTCTTTTTTACCGCGCTCTCGTGGCTCGCACTGGACGGCGTCGAGCGCTGGCGGGTCGCGCGCCCACGCCGACGGCTGCTCCAGCCCGGGACGCGGGCGGCGTGGTGGTCGTCGGTCGTCTATCTGGCGGCGGGCGCCATCAATGTCGCGCTCGTCTGGAATTACGAACGCTTTCTCCAGCGCATCGTCTCCAATCCCGCCATCGATCTGCTCCGGTTCTCCCTGCATCCCTTGACCGCCGAACGACTGGCGATCTCGTTCGGCCTCCTGCTGCTCCATGCGAGCGTGATTTGGGGCGGCGCCCTCGTCATTCACCTAGCGAAGCTGCTGTGGCGAACGCGACGCACGACCTCGCGCCGAGCGATCGCGAGCGTACTGTGGCTGGCCGGTGCTGCCGCCGGGACGATGCTGGCCCGGCGCCTGTGGACGCCGGTCGGTCCCGCAGCGCCCGGGGTGTACGTCCCCATGCTCGTGGCGCTGCTGGCAACGGTCGTGTGCGCCGCGGTCCTCGGGCGCCCGCGGGGGCCGGTACGCAAAGCGTCACAGGCGTTTCGCCTGTTCGGCCTGTACGTCGCCCTCCTCGTACCGGCGCTGGCAACGTATCCATCACTCCTGGCCTTCGCCGTGGAAGCCAAGGAGGAGCTCGTGGCCACCACGTTTGGTCCGCAGGCCAAAAGCGTCCGCGAGGAACTGCGGCGCCAGCTGAATGAGGCATTGATCGAGATCGACGCGAACCCCAGGCTGCCAGTGCTGCTCGAGGGAGCTCCCGGAGCCGACTCCCCCACGAGCGATCGCGCCTATCGCCTGTGGTCGGAAACGACACTCAAGAAGAGCCGTCTCACCTCGGCGGTCGAGTTGTACAGCGCAAACGGCAATCTCGTCAGCCGTTTTGCCCTCAACCTTCCTGAGTACGGCACGGCGGCTCACGCCACGGTCGGCTGCCAGCAGGATCCCGCGCTCCCGCTGTGGGACCAATTTCCGGAAGCCTCGAATGTGCTGCGAGCCAGCCGCGGAGTCTGCACGCCAGGTGGCCATCAACTGGGGGCGGTAGTCGTGCGGGTGATGGCCGACTATCGGACGCTTCCGTTCGCCTCGTCGGCCAGCCCCTATCTCGAGTCGGTGAAATTCGACCAGTTCACGAGGCCCGAGGAAGCGCCGGGACACGACGTGGAGTTCGCGGTGTATGGCTGGAGCCGGGCGCCGCTGTACATGGCCGGCACGGCCGTCTGGAGCCTTCCGGACCTGGTGTTCCAGCACATGGTGAGCTCTCGCGCGCCTTTCTGGGAAACGGTCAATCGGGGCGACGAGGCGTTCCGCGTGTACTTTCTGAGCGATCGTTACGGCATTTATGCGCTCGGCTATCCGATCATCACGCAGTTCGGGCGTCTCATGAATCTCGCCGAGCTCGTCGTGTTGACCGGGGTGCTGTACATCCTGCTCCTGACGGCCGCGACGATCTTCAACGCGTTGACCTCGTCGCGCCCGGCGACGGGACGTGCCCTGCTTCGCGAAGTGCGCTCGAGCTTCTACCGCAAACTGTTCCTCGCGTTCGTCGTGGTGGCGATCGTTCCGGCCTTGATCCTCGCTGTCGCCACGCGCAACCGGCTCAATCGCCAGTTCGAGGACAGCCTCAACGAGTCCGCTGTCAAGACCGCCACCGTGGCCCAGCGTCTGGTGGAGGACTATGCGACCCAGCAGGGGGGCACGCGGGCGCTCGACGACATCAACGACGAGTTCCTCATGCTCGTCGAACGCGCCATCGCGCAGGATGTGAATCTGTTCGACCGGGCCATTCTCCAGGCGACCAGCGAGCGCGACCTTTTTGCGTCGCACGTCTTCCCGGCTCGCACGCCGGCGGATGTCTATCGGAGCGTCGTGCTCGATCGCCTGCCCACCTTCGTGAACGTGGAAGACGTCGGCGCCTTCAGCTATCTGCTGGCCGCCGCGCGCGTGCGCGCGGGCGACAGCGAACGGATCGTCACCATTCCGCTGACATTGCGGCAGCGCGAGCTGGATCAGCAGCGCGACGATCTCGATCGCCGGATCTGGGCGGCCTTCGTCCTGTTCGTCCTGATAGGCGCCGGGCTGGGCTACTGGATGGCCGAGCGCATTGCCGACCCGGTCAACCGCCTGACGCGCGCGACCCGCCGCATCGCGCGCGGCGATCTCGACGCGCGTATCGCGGCGACGTCCTCCGATGAGCTGGGCCGTCTGGTCGAGGATTTCAATCGCATGGCGGCCGATCTCAAGAGGCAGCGCGCCGAGCTCGAACGGACGCAGCGCCTGGAAGCCTGGGCCGACATGGCGCGCCAAGTGGCCCATGAGGTCAAGAATCCGCTGACGCCCATCCAGCTGTCGGCCGAACACGCCCTCCGGATCAACGCCGACCGTGGCCGCCCGCTGTCGCCGGTCCTCGACGAGTGTGTCACTGCGATTCTCAGCCAGGTCAAGCTGCTCCGGCAGATCTCGGCCGAGTTCTCCAGTTTTGCGTCGTCCCCGACCGCTCGCCCTGAGATCACCGATCTGGCGGCGCTCATCGAAGCGGTCGTCGAACCGTACCGCACCGGACTCTCAGGGCGAATTGCGTTAGAGACGCTGGAGGATCCGCTCCCTCCGGTGACACTGGATCGCACCTTGTTTGCGCGGGCGCTCACGAACGTCATCGAGAACGCCCTTCACGCGATGCCGGGCCAGGGGCGTCTGACGATCACCGCGCGCGCGCCAATCGCCGCCACGCCCGCGGCCGGGTCGAACCCGCACGTCGTCGTGAGCATTGCCGATACCGGCGTGGGGATGGATCAGGAGGCGCTGGCAAGAATCTTCGAGCCGTATTTCTCGACCAAGGCGAGCGGCACGGGCCTCGGTCTGACAATTGCCAAGCGCAACGTCGAGCTGGTGGGTGGGACGATCGCGGTGGAAAGTCGGCGCGGAGCCGGCACGACTGTGATCATCACGCTCCGCACG
>JAHFUL010000021.1:5476-11765 GCA_023265155.1 Acidobacteriota bacterium | reverse complement strand
CGATCCGCTGGCGCACCACGAAGAGACGAAGTGATGTCGTGGCATGCAGGCGATCGAGCAACCCCTGCCGTTCGAAGTTCGGGGCTGTCGCCGAAGCGCTCCGTCAAACGGCTTCACCGGGTGGCGGTGTCGCGGATGGCGGTGGGCGCGGGTTGATTCGCCTTGTCCGCGTCGGCGTGAACCCCGCGATGCCGGAAGCGGGTGATCGCCATCTCGATGAACGCCGACGCGAGATAGCCATACGCGAGCACCACGAGCACGATCTTGGGATGCGTCGCGATCAGCATGATGCCGCCCGCGATGAGGATCAGCACCGTATAGGGGCGGCGAACCTGCAGATCGATGGTCTTGAAGCTGCGGAAGCGGACCGTGCTCACCATGAGAATCGCCGGCACGAGCACGATGGGCAGCACCAGCAGCGCCGCGCGATAATCCGTGAACCCGGCGGGCTGCAGATAGACGGTCGCGGCCAGGATCCCGGCCGCCGGCGGGCTCGGCATGCCGACGAAGAACCGCTTGTCGCCGCCGCCGGCGCTCTGAATGTTGAATCGCGACAGCCGCAGCGCGGCAGCGGCCACGAAGAAGAAGCCGACCGCCCAGCCCGGGCGGCCAAGCGACGACAGCGCCCACTGAAACGACAGAATGGCCGGCGCCATGCCGAAGGAGATCACGTCCGCGAGTGAATCGAACTGCAGGCCGAAGTCGCTCGACGTACCGGTCAGTCGTGCGATCCGTCCGTCGAGCATGTCGAGCACGATGGCGATGCCGATGAACATCGCACCGGTCTCGCAGTCACCGCGCATCGCGTACACGACGCACGCATAACCGCAGAACAGGTTGCCCATCGTGAACAGGCTGGGCAGAAGCGAGACACCACGGCGCAACCGAGGTGGCCGGCGATCGGTTCCGCGGCGCAGGAAACGGAGCCGCCTGGCTTCTTCTCGCCGGCGACCCGCGTCTTCCCTCCGGCTTCTCACTTCTTGTTTCTCACTTCTTACTTGCCACTTCCTGCTTCTTACTGCCCGTGCGGCGACCCGCTCGCAGCTCAGTGTAACACCGCGATGATCGTTTCACCCGCGCGGAGACTGTCGCCGACCTTGACGCACATGTCGGCGGTCGGCGGGATGAAGATATCCATCCGCGAACCAAACTTCATCACGCCGTACCGATCCCCGGCGCGGACGAGCGCCCCAGGCTGCAACCGGCACACCACGCGCCGCGCGAGCACGCCGACAATCTGACGGGCCACGACCATCTGGCCACCGTGGTCGATCCAGATCTCGCTGCGTTCGTTGGCCGCGCCGGCATCGCGATGATACGCCGGCAGGAACCGGCCGGGCCTGTAGCTGACCTGTGTCACTCGACCGGACGCCGGCACCCGATTCACGTGCACATCCATCGGCGAGAGAAAGATGCTCACCTGCTGCCACTCACCAGGCGGGGCGGCATCGGGCATCGCGGGACCGGCGACCACCACCCGGCCGTCCGCAGGCGACAGCACGACGTCCGCCCCGTCGGTGACGTGGCGATGGGGATCGCGGAAGAAAAACAGAAAGATGACGCCGAGCGCAACGAACGGCCACACGAGCAGCCTGGAGATCGTCGCGCCGGCAACCAGCCCAAGGGCCAGCGCGCCGCCGATGAACGGCAGCCCGGCCGGATCGATGCGCACGAGTCCCATCAACCCTTATCTTAATCACGAAGATGGGCGGCGGGCGCTGGCAGTCCGTGGCGCAAGTGAGCTGCCGCCCGAAAAGGGGTCAGACCCCTTCCGCAGATAGATACAAAGAAAGGGGTCAGACCCCTTATTCTGCGTGCGGCTCGGACTGGCAACAGCCCGATGGTCTTCACGACGGGCTGTTAGTGCGATTGCAGATGCCGGTGGCGCCGCAGGATGTCTTCCATGCGGTCCTTGATCTGCAGCTTGCGCTTCTTGAGAGTGACTTCTTCGAGTTGTTCGGGTTCTGAGAGGTAGTGCTTTTCGGTGAGTTCGTGGAGCCGGCCTTCGAGTTCGTGGTGCTTGCTGGCGAGGTCGTGGAATTCCGGGTCGCTCTCTATCAATTTTCCTTTGAGGTCTTGCAACAACTGCTCATTCATGCCGCCCCTCCCTTCTCCAAGCCGGAAATGACGAGTCGCGTGGCGTGCGGCTGCATGGGTCGCTAACTCACAGGCCGACCGTAGCACAAGGCCTGAAGGGTTTCAAGAGCCGTCATCGACCTGTCAACGTCCGGGCCGTCAAATCGCGTTCCCTATCCGCTCACACCACAGCACCAGCGCGTCCTCCACGGGGCTCGTGTAGTAATTCCGACGCACACCGGCCACCGAAAACCCGAAGTGTGCGTAGAGTTGCCGGGCGGCATCGTTCGACCGGCGGACCTCCAGCGTGGCCCGGCGCGCACCCATCTGCACGCCATCGCGCAGCACGCGCGTCAACAGCGCGCGCGCGACCCCGAGGCGCCTCCGGGCTGGATCCACCGCGAGGTTATTGATGTGGAATTCGTCCAGGACCCGCCAGAACGAGCAGAAGCCGATCACGCGCCGGTGCGGGTCTCTCGCCACGTACAGGAACGACATCCCCGGGTGATCGAGCTCGGCGAGATACATCTCCCGGGTCCAGGGATTGGCGAACGACGATCGCTCGACCGCCAGGATCTCGTCGATCTCATCGGGCGAGGTGAGCGGTTCGATCGTCCATCCCGATGCCATCGCCCAATCACCGATCACCCGACGGTCCTCGCACTGGTACCGCGTGCTCCGTCGCATGGCCTCCGTGGCGGCTGTTCTTCCGCTCCCTCTCAACCTCGGCGTCTGGCCGCCGGACGTACAGCGGCTGAACCGCGGCGGGATCGATGGTCAGGCCGCGCCGTGCGTGCGCGATCGCCATGCGGCCAATCGCTGCAGCGATCGGCGGCGGTTCGATCACCCGGGTCGATTCGGCGAGCAGATGTTTGTAGGCCACCGCCCCGTCGCCAATCACCGCCGTGAGCGCTCCGTAGGCGGCCCACCGCGACAACGTGGCAGCTGGATCGGTGGACGCGGCGGGATCAAGCTCGACGAGCCGCTCCGGCGTGAACGGCGCAGCATCAGTCACGCGGTAAAGGGCGCTGAACACCTCGCGCCGATACGCGTCCATCCAGGCCGCGACGACCGCGCCCGGCGCCAGATCGACAGCGGCCATCTGTCCGAGTGCCTCGAGCGCGGACACGGCGACGATCCGGCGCGCGTTCACGAACGCCAGGCCCTGCATCGTGGCGATGCCGATGCGCAGACCGGTGAACGATCCCGGACCGGCAGCACACGCGAAGAGATCGATGGCGGACAGGGGCATGGCGGCGTTGTCGAGCAGGTCCGTCAGATCGGCGGGCAGGCGCTCGGCGTGCGAGCGCGCCCCGTCGCCCGCACGCTCGGCGAGCACGCGATCGTCCTCCACCAGCGCGACGCTTCCCGCGCGCGTCGTTGTATCCAGAGCCAGTACACGCATGCGCTAGACTGATAAGACAGTTTACCGGACCATTCTCCACCTTTCAGCGCGAGGCTCCGATCACCCATGTCCACGTCGGCGACGCCGGCGATGCGCCAGTATCTCGACGCGAAACAGCAGTATCGCGACGCGATTCTGTTGTTTCGGATGGGTGATTTCTACGAGATGTTCTACGAAGACGCGCTGCTCGCATCGCGCACGCTGGAGCTGACGCTCACCTCCCGATCCAGAGACGCAAACGGCAGCGGCATTCCGATGTGCGGCGTCCCGTTTCACGCCGTCGACGGATACATCGCCAGACTCGTCAAAAAAGGCTTCCGCGTCGCGATCTGCGATCAGGTGGAGGATCCCCGCAAGGCGAAGGGTCTCGTGAAACGTGAGGTCGTCCGCGTGGTCTCACCCGGGACGCTCACCGACGCCTCGTATCTGGACGCGCGGGAACCGGCCTTCCTGATGGCCGTCGCCCCCCACGGGCTCACCCTGGGCGTGGCGCTGGTCGACCTCTCGACGGGTGAGTTCACGACGGCCGAGTATGCGGGCGCTGAGGGCCTGCAGGCGCTCGGCGACGAGCTGGCGGTGCTGAAGCCGCGCGAAATCGTCGTCCCTGCCTCGAGCCCAGCCGAGAGGCCTGCCTCGAGCGCAGTCGAGAGACCTGCCTCGAATGCGGCGCAGGTTCCAGCGTACAGGCAGATGCTCGAAGCGTCCGGGATCACGGTGACGCCGCTGGAAGGCTGGGCCTTTGACGCCGAAGCGGCGAGGCGAACCCTGCTCGACCAACTCCGCGTGGGCGCGCTGGAGGGGTTCGGGCTCGAGGGTCGGCTCGCTGCCGTGTCGGCGGCCGGGGGGCTCCTGCACTATCTGCGCACGACGCAAAAGGCCGACCTCGCGCACGTCCGGTCGGTCAGCTTCCGGCAACGAGCCGACGCGCTGCTCATCGATCCCACCACGCTCAGACACCTCGAGATCCTGGAAGGATCCGAAGGCGGCCGGCCCGGCTCGCTGCTGGACGAGCTCGATCGAACGATGACATCGATTGGCAGCCGGTTGCTGCGTGCCTGGCTGCTGCGCCCCCTGCTGTCGCTCGACGCGATTCGTGACCGCCTCGACGCCGTCGAGGAACTGGCGTTCCGGACCACCGACCGAGGCAAGTTCCGGGAAACGATCAAAGCCGTTCAGGACCTGGAACGGCTCGTGGCGCGCGCTGCGCTCGGCACGGCCGGCCCCAGGGATCTCGTCGGGCTGAAGCAGTCCCTGGCAATCGTCCCGCGCGTGCGCACCATCCTGTCCGACCTGCAGGCGCCTCTGGTGCAGTCGCTCGTCGCACACCTCGACGACATGGGCGAGGTGCGCGCCCGGATCGAATCGACGCTCCTCGACGATCCGCCGGCGCTCGCGCGCGACGGTGGCTTCACCCGCGACGGTGTGGACGCGGAGCTGGATGAGCTGAAGATGATCAGCCGCTCCGGCAAGCAGGTCATCGCCGAGATGGAGGAGCGTGAGCGGACGCGTACCGGCATCGCCTCTTTGAAGGTCCGGTACAACCGGGTGTTCGGCTACTACATTGAGATCACGAAGTCCCACCTGCACGCGGTTCCGCCCGACTATCATCGGAAGCAGACCATTGCCGGCGGCGAACGGTTCATCACGCCGGCGCTCAAAGAGTACGAAGAGAAGGTGCTGGGGGCCGACGAACGGATCGCCGAGCGCGAGCTCGAGCTGTTCGACGCCCTGCGGCTGTCGGTCGCTGCCGAAGCGCCGCGCATCCAGTCGAACGCCCGGGCGCTGGCCACGCTGGACGTCCTGGCTGCTCTGGCGGACGGCGCGGCGATCAACAACTACATCAAGCCTCACGTGCACGACGGCGACGAGCTCTCGGTCCTCGACGCGCGCCACCCGGTGGTCGAGCGCCGCACGGCAGCCGCCGGGGAACCGTTCGTTCCGAACGACATCATGCTCGATGCCAAGTCCTGTCAGCTCGTGGTGCTGACCGGCCCGAACATGGGCGGCAAGTCGACCTATCTGCGCCAGACGGCGCTCATCTGCGTCATGGCTCAGGCCGGCTCGTTCGTGCCCGCCCGCGAAGCGAAGATCGCCGTCGTCGACCGCATCTTCGCCCGCGTGGGGGCGTCGGACAACATCGCGCGCGGCCACTCGACGTTCATGGTCGAAATGCAGGAGACCGCGAACATCCTGCACACGGCGACGGCGCGCAGCCTGGTTGTGCTCGACGAAATCGGCCGCGGCACGGCGACGTTCGACGGCCTGAGCATCGCGTGGGCAGTGGCCGAGTGTCTCGCGACGCATCCCAGGGTCCGGCCGAAAACGTTGTTCGCGACGCACTACCACGAGCTCACGGATCTGGCTGACGCGACGCCGGGCGTCGTCAATTTCCATGTCGCGGCGCGCGAATGGAAGGACGACATCGTCTTCCTGCGCAAGATCGTTCCCGGCCGATCGGACCGCAGCTACGGTATTCAGGTCGCGCGACTGGCCGGGCTGCCGCTCCCGGTGGTCGAACGGGCGCGCGAGATTCTCGCCGCCCTCGAGCGCGACGAGTTGACACGCGGCGGGCGGCCATCGGTCAGCGGCACGCCCAATGACCCGCAGCGCCAGCTCGGCCTCTTTCAGCCCCCGCCGCTTCCAGACGAGAACCACCGCCTGGCGGCGCGGCTCGCCGCCGCCGACCTCGACCGCATGACGCCACTCGACGCGCTGACGTTTCTGGCGGAGTTGAAGAAAGAGGCAGAATGAGATTTGGTGTGCCGCGCACGCCCGAGCTGAAGCTCGGGCCTACGGGAGTGAGGCTCG
>JAHFUL010000021.1:0-5376 GCA_023265155.1 Acidobacteriota bacterium | reverse complement strand
GCGCGGACTCGTAGGCCCGAGCTTCAGCTCGGGCGCCTGTGGTCTCGTCGTCGCATTCTCCCTCGCGACGGCAGGCTGTCTCAGCCGGCCAACCTCAAACCCGAACATCATCGTGGCCAGTGTCACCAGTGGCCCGAACAACCTCGATCCGCGGGTCGGCACCGACGACACGTCTCAGAGAGTTCATCAGCTGATCTTCGATGATCTGATGGAGCTCGACGATGAGCTGCGGGTCACGCCCCGGCTTGCCGAACGGCTCGATCATCCCGATCCGTTGACCTATGTGGCCGCGTTGCGACGGGGCGTGCGCTTTCACGACGGCCACGAGCTCACGTCGGCCGACGTCGTCTACACGTTCAGGTGCTTTCTCGATCCCGCCTTCATCTCGACGCGGAAGGGAGGATTTCGAAGCCTGGCATCCGTGGACGCCCGGGATCGGTACACGGCCGTGTTCACGCTGAAGGAGCCGTTCGCTTCGTTCCCGAGCAGCCTGGTCATTCCCGTGGTGCCGGAGGGGGCAGGAGCGTCGCTCGGCGATCACCCCATCGGCACCGGACCCTACCGCTTCCTGCGCTATGACGTCGACGATCGTGTCCAGCTCGACGCCTTTGCCGATTACTTCGGAGGGCGCCCGCGGAACGACGGTTTGATTCTGCGGGTCATTCCCGACGAGGTGACGCGCGGGCTGGAGCTGCAGAAGGGCACGATCGATCTCGTCGTGAACGACATCGGGCCTGACATCGTGCACCAGCTCGAGCGACATACCCGGCTCGCGGTCACGACTGGACCTGGCACGGATTATCAATACGTGGGCCTGAATCTCCGCGACCCGGCCCTGCGTGACGTGCGGGTGCGTCAGGCGCTTGCATACGCGATCGATCGCCAGGCTATCGTCGAGTATCTGCGCCGCGGGCTGGCCACGTCTGCCGTCGGGCTGTTGCCGC
Source organism: Acidobacteriota bacterium (assembly GCA_023265155.1). GTDB lineage: Bacteria > Acidobacteriota > Vicinamibacteria > Vicinamibacterales > CAVVIG01 > JBGOTP01. The sequence goes on along the minus strand of JAHFUL010000021.1, from coordinate 4,432 downwards.
CCGCGTCCTGGGCGTTCACTTCCGATGTGATGAGCTTCCCCCACGATCCGGCGCGTGCACGCGCGCTCTTCGACGAAGCTGGATATCGCGATCCGGATGGCGATGGTCCCGAACCGAGGCTGCGGCTGACCCTGAAGGTCTCGAATATCGAGTTCAATCGCCTGCAATCGGCCGTGATCCAGGAGGATTTGCGCAAGGTGGGCGTCGCGCTCGAGGTCCGCATGTACGAATTCGCGACGCTCTATGCCGATGTCGTGAAGGGCAATTTCCAGATGTTCACGCTCCAGTGGGTCGGAGGCGCCCTGGCCGACCCCGACATCCTGCGTCTGGTCTTCCATTCCAGCCAGGCGCCGCCCGTCGGCTTCAACCGCGGGTTCTTTCACGACGAGCGGGTCGATGCGCTGCTCGAAGAGGCGGCCCGGTCGATCGACGGCGACAGTCGGCGCGAGCTGTTCGTTCAGGTGCAGAGGCGCCTTGCGGAGCAGGTGCCGTACATCAGCCTGTGGACGAAGACGAACGTGGCCGTCGCGCAGCGCTCGCTTCGAGGGATCCATCTCTCTCCCATTGCCGATTTCCTCTTCCTCGCCAACGTCGAGCGCGTTCCTGCGCCGGCAACTGATCTCGTGAGTGCCCCATAGTGGCCAGGCTTTGTCGTCGTCACTCGTCTAGCGGTGCCGATGGGTCATTCATGCGCTTGCTTACCACGAGATCACGAAATCACGAAACTGAGTGAGTCGCACATCGGCCGGCAAGGCTGGCCGGCGCGACGCTCTTGCGCTCTCTGCGGTTGTCCTGCTTTGACCTCGAATGGGCAGGTTCCGTTGTGTCTGGTTTCGAGGTTTCTTTTTTCGTGGCTCTGTTTCGTGTCCTTCGAGACTTCGCGGTGACTCTTCCTTTTGTGTCTGCTGTGTCCTCCGTGATGAGTGTTTTGTGTTCTAATGGCCGCGAATGAAGAAGAAGTCTCGTTTCCTGCAGACGCCGATCGAACCGTTCATGGTGGAGAGCGGTCTCGCCTCACATGAGGTCCTCGCGCGCATGGAACGAATCTCGTTTCAGGGGCGCAACCTGGCGACCGCGCACCGTATTTGGCACAGGATGCTCGAGGACGACGTGACGATCTTCCTCGGGATGGCGGGCGCGCTCAGCGCCGGCGGCCTGCGGCTCGTCGTCGCGCACCTGATCGCGCATCGATACGTGGACTGCCTCGTCTCCACGGGCGCCAATCTCTACCACGACCTGCATGAGACGCGCGGCCAGCGCCACTACGTCGGTTCGCCTCACGCAGACGACGCGGCGCTGGCGGAGGAGCACATCGACCGTGTCTACGATACGTACGCCAGCGAGGACGAGTTCGTCGCCAACGACATCTGGATCGCCGATTACGCGGCCACCCTCGAGCTTCGCCCCTACACCACCCGCGAATTCCTCTACCTGCTCGGCGGCCATCTCTGGAAGACCACGAAGCGAGACGGCATCCTCACGGCAGCCTACCGGGCCAACGTGCCGATCTTCTGTCCGGCAATCGCCGACTCCTCCATCGGCATGGGACTCTCGCAGGCGCGTCAGAAAATTGCGAGCGCCGGCCATATCGACACCATCGGCGATATCGTGGAGTCGGCGAACATGGTGATTCAGCGGCCGCGGACCGCGTCGATCGTCCTGGGGGGCGGCACGCCGAAGAACTTCATCAATCAAGCCACGGTGCAGGCCGAGTTCTACAGCCCGCAGGTTGCCGGCCATCGCTATGCGTTGCAAATCGTGACCGACGTGCCGCACTTTGGCGGCGCGTCGGGGTCGAGCCTGGAGGAAGCGCAAAGCTGGGGTAAACTCGGCGCGGACTCGCCGCGCGTCAGTGTTCAGGCGGACGCCACCATCGCCCTGCCTCTACTCGTCAGCGCGCTGGCCACGACTGCGCCACCGGTGCTCGCCCGGCGCAAAGTCCCGATCTTCACCCTGGCGTCCCGCACCATGACCATCGACGGCCAGACGGTTTCTTCTGATCGCTTCGAGGAAGTGAATGAACCTGCCGTTTGAGTACGATCGACTCGCCGTCGGCGACTTCTGCGGGACCACACCGACCACCACCGACTTCGAGAGGGCGCGCGTCGTCATCCTCCCGATCCCGCTGGATCGCACGACCTCCTATGTCGCCGGCACGCGGAACGGACCCCACGAGATCCTGGTAGCGTCGTCGCACATGGAGCTCTGGGACGAGGAAATGGAAACCGACGTCCATAGCATCGGCATTTTCACGCTGCCCGAAATGGAGCTCCCGTACGCGTCGATGGACGAGGTGACCAGAGAAATCAGAAGGGTCGCCTCGGAGTTGATCACGCGGGGGAAGTTTCCGTTCGTGCTCGGTGGAGAGCACTCGATCACCGCCCCGGTCGTGGCCGCGCTGGCCGCACAGCATCCGGGGCTGTCGGTGCTGCAGATCGACGCGCACGCCGACCTGCGCGATTCCTTCATGGGAACGCCCCACAATCACGCGTGCGTCATGCGCCGGGTCCTCGAGCATGCACGGGCGACGCAGGTCGGGATCCGCAGTCTCTCGACCGAAGAAGCGGCCGCCATTCCCGCACTGGCGACAGCGATCTTTTACGACTTCAACATGCGGCAGGATCCCCACTGGATCGAGCGCGTGGTCGACTCGCTCGCCGACACCGTGTACATCACCATCGACTGCGATGGGCTGGATCCCGCCATCATGCCCGCAGTGGGCACGCCGGAACCGGGCGGGCTCTCGTGGTACGAAATGCTGACGCTCCTGCGGCGCGTGATGGAATCGCGCCGGGTCGTGGGGTGCGATCTCGTGGAGCTCTGCCCGATCCCTGGCAACGTGGCGTCAAACTTCCTGTGCGCCAAGCTGGTCTACAAGATGCTGTCGTATCGGTTCGCGAACGAGATCGTCAAACAACCGACGCGTTGAAGTCTCCCGGGGACTCGTAGCGCAGGACTTCAAGTCCCGCCTCAGGCCTGTTTCAGACTCTCCAGCTCCCGCTTGGCCTCGTCGATGAAAGGCGATCCCGGAAACTCGGCGAGGATCCGGCTGAACGTCTGCTCCGCTTCCGTGCGTTTTCCGGCGTCCCGGTACGCGCGTCCCAGTTGGATGAGCACACCGTCGATCGGCAGTTGGTCGTCTTTCTTCTGCGCGAGCTGGTTGTAGATGGTGATGGCCTGATCGAACTGGCCGGCGCGAGCCTGCGCTTCCGCCAGACCAAGCCGCGCCATCCGACCGTAGATCCCGTTGCCGGCGCGATCGATCACTTGCTGAAAGGCAGCGGCTGCCTCCGGGGGCATGCCGAGGGCCATCCGGGTCGCCGCTTCGCGGTAACGCGCGAAGATCCCGGCATCGGTCGACGGATACTGATCCGCGACGACTTTGAACTTGGTCAACTGAGCCTGATACTTCTCGCGCGGCGTCGCGAAGCTCAGCCCCGTGCTCGGGGCACCGTCGGCGGCTGGCGGGCCCACTCGCGCTTCGTCCAGCACCGCCGCGTCGGCCAGCAGTGCCCCCGCACGCGCCTCAACCCGTCCGCGCCATGCGACGTAGCCAATCGCGGCGGCGACGACGATGACGACCGTGGCGCCGACGGCGAGGACGTGCCCGCGCTTTTCCTCGACCATTTGGCGCGCTCCGATGGCCAGGTTCGCGAGCTCGTTGCCTTTCAGATGGTGGCGTTCAGCTCTCTTCATAGGTTCTCATCAACCGCTCTTGACGCCGCACGTTCACTCGGCTAGCCCTCGCGATCAACCAACCGAAGGTCCGTGCAAAACATTCAAGTGTAGCTCACGGGGGCCCTGGGCGGAGTCTACCGCCTTTCAGGCGGCAGTCGTTCAAGCTCGCGAAAACGAAGGCATCCCGTGATCGCGGACGCCGGGTTGTGAATGCTGCCGAACCGGCTTGACGGCGCAAGGCGCGATTCTGAGTCCGATCCCATACATGGCCCCCGAGCAGCTCGAGGGCCAGGAAGCGGACGCGCGCACCGACACGTCGCCTTCGGTGCGGTCCTCTACGAGATGCTCACCGGAAAAGTTGTGGCTCTCGAGCAAACCACCATGGCTGGACGTTCAAGCTCCGACGAAGACGCTCGCGTCTCTACGACGCTCAAAATATGGCGCGCCCGGCCGGAATTGAACCGGCGGCCCCCCGCTTAGGAGGCGGGTGCTCTATCCGCTGAGCTACGGGCGCGTGCTGTTCGGAACCCTCAGTGTAACGTGCCTTTCTCGGTTTTCTCCGAATCCTCGTCGCCAACAGGCGGATGCTCTATCAGCGGTCGTTTGCCACGGGTTTGCCACGCAGGGCGTCGAACCGCCGCATGGATTCCTGTAAGCCCATCTCTGAGGCGTGCGGATAGGTCGACGTCTCTGACAGGTTCGCGTGGAGGGCTACGACCTGGTCGCGGCGCTGCTCGCGGCAAGACGTTCGCCG
>JAHFUL010000092.1 GCA_023265155.1 Acidobacteriota bacterium | reverse complement strand
ACGTGCAGACGCCACCTGGATTCGGATCGGCATCGATGAGCGTGACCTGCATGCCAAGGTCCGCGGCATGAAACGCGGCGACGTAGCCGCCGGGGCCCGCGCCTATTACTGCGAGACGTGTCTTCATAGCTGATAGTTAATAGCTGGTAGCTAGCCTGCGACAGGCTCCGCTTGAATGGAAGAAACGGCCTTCCCGTCGCCTGCCGCCGGCTCGATCTTGAACCAGATCGCGTACAACGCTGGCAAGAACATCAGGGTGAGGACCGTTCCGCCGAAGGTTCCTCCGATCAACGTGTACGCCAGCGTTCCCCAGAACACCGAGTGGGTGAGCGGAATGAATGCCAGCATGGCGGCGAGCGCGGTCAGAATGACCGGACGGGAGCGCTGCACGGTGGCCTCGACGACGGCATCGAATGGCGCCAATCCCTCCTGCTCGTTGTGGCGGATCTGACCGATCAAGATCAGCGTGTTACGCATCAGGATTCCGGACAGCGCGATCAGCCCGACCAGGGCGTTGATGCCGAACGGTTGCTTGAACAGGAGCAGGGTCGGGATGACCCCGATGAGGCCGAGCGGTGCGGTTGCGAACACCATCGTCATCATGGCGATCGATCGGACCTGGAAGATGATTGTGATCAGCGTGAGCGCGATCATGATCGGGAAGAGCGGCGCCAAGGCGCGATTCGCCTTCCCGGATTCCTCGATGGAGCCGCCCTGCTCGATTCGATAGCCCGCCGGCAGTCGGGCGATGATGGGCTGCAGTTCCTTCCAGATGACGCTGGACACGTCGGGCGGTTGCAGGCCGTCGGCAATGTCTCCACGTACGGTGATCGTCGGCGTGCGATCGCGACGACGCAGGATCGGGTCTTCCATCGGGATGCCGACTGTTCCGATCTGCGAGAGCGGAATCCGTTGACCGGCCGCTCCCACCAGCGTGAAATCGGCAATCTTGCCCGGATCGAGCCGCGTGTGTCCGGCAGAACGGGCAGCCACCTGCACCGAGCGGATGTCTTCGCGGACCTCAGTGATCGGGATGCCGCTCACCAGGAACTGGAGCTGTTGCGCGATGTCGCTCGACGTCAACCCGATGCTTTGGAGCCGGTCTTGATCGAGCGCAAAACGCAGCGATGGCACGCGGTCGCCCCAGTCGCTGTTGGTCGTTCTCATCAGCGGACTGGCGTGCATCACGGCGAGTGCCTGCGCCGCAATGTCCCGCAGCTGGTCGGGGTCCGGCCCCATCACACGGAACGCCACGGGAAAGGGCGAGTACGGTCCGAACACCAGCTGGGTCACCCGCACGCGGGCCTCCGGCGCTAGACCGTCGGCTACGGCCTGACGCAGCCTGAGTTTCAGGGCGTCGCGCGCCGCTTCACTCTCCGTCAAGACCACGACTTTCGCGAACGAGGGATCAGGTAACTCGGGTGCCATCGCCAGATAGAATCGCGGCGAGCCCTGGCCCACGTACGCGGTCACCATCTTGGCTTCCGCCTGCCGGGCCAGCCACGCTTCAACCTTGCCGGCGGCGGCACTCGTCTGCTCGACGGACGTGCCATAGGGCATCTGTACTTCGACCAGTACCTCTGGTCGATCGGACGTCGGAAAGAACTGCTGCTTGACCACGCTCACGCCCAACACCGCGACGATGAACGCACCGACCACACTGCCGGCGACCAGCCACTTGCGGCGAATGACAAGCCCCAGAAGCTCACGGAAGTGGTTGTAACGCGGTGTGTCGTAGATCGCCTGGTGCCCGCCTTCGCGCTTCGCGATGTTCGGGAGCAGCGTCACCCCCAGGTAGGGCGTGAACACGACCGCCACGATCCACGACGCGATCAGCGCGATACCGACGATCCAAAACATGTTGCTGGTGTACTCGCCGGCGGTCGACCGGGCGAAGCCGTTCGGCATGAAGCCGATCGCGGTCACGAGCGTGCCGGCGAGCATGGGGGCGGCCGTGTGACTCCACGCATAGGCCGCTGCACCGATGCGATCGAAGCCTTCCTCCATCTTCACGACCATCATCTCGATGGCGATGATCGCATCGTCGACCAGCAGTCCGAGCGCCAGGATCAACGAGCCGAGCGTGATCCGGTCGAAGTCCTTGCCGGTGGCGGCCATCACGATGAATACCGCAGCCAGCGTCAGAGGAACCGCGGCCGCGACGACGATGCCGACGCGCCATCCCATGCTGAGAAAGCTCACGAGCATCACCACGCCGAGGGCGACGAAGAACTTGAGCATGAACTCGTCAACGGCCTCACGAATGTTGACAGACTGGTCGGTGACTTTGGAGAGGCTCATGCCCAGCGGCATCTCCCCGTTGATCGCCGCCGCTTCTGCCTCCAGCCCCTTACCAAGGTCGAGGCCGTTCCACGCCTCGCGCATGACGACGCCGAGCAGCAAGGTCGGTTCGCCGTTGTTGCGGATCAAGAAGGTCGCCGGATCCTCGTAGCCGCGCTTCACGTCGGCGATGTCGGAGAGCTTGAGCGTACGGCCTTGTGCGGCGACGGGAGTATTCCGGATCGCCTGCAGATCGTCGATCGCGCCGTCCAGCCGGATGAAGACTTGCGGGCCCTTGGCTTCGATCGAGCCCGCGGGCGTCATGACGTTCCGGCTGTCGAGCGCCGCGAAGAGGACTCGCGGGGACACGCCCAGCGTCGCGAGGCGGTCGGAGGAGAACTCGACGAAGATCCGTTCCGCTTGCTCGCCGATGATGTTGACCTTCTTGACGCCGGGCACGTGCAGCAGCCGTTGTCGCAACGCCTCTGCTTCCCGGACGAGGCGCGAATGCGGCTCACCCTTCGCCTTTACCGCATACAGCGCAAACGTCACGTCGGAATATTCGTCGTTTACCATCGGACCGATCACGCCGCGCGGCAAATGAGCGGCCTCGTCGCCGAGTTTCTTCCGCGCCTGATAGAACTCCTCGGCGACGTCGGCGGGCGGCGTGCTGTCGCGCAGGACCACCATGGTGAAGGCCAGACCCGGACGCGTAAAGGTCTCGGTGCGGTCATACCAGCGGAGTTCCTGCATCCGCTTCTCCAGCCGTTCGGCGACCAGCTCCTCCATCTCCTTGGCCGTGGCCCCCGGCCAGACAGTGACGACGGTCATCTGCTTGATCGTGAACGAGGGATCCTCCGCCCGACCAAGGGTCAGGAACGCCACGACGCCGGCGACCGAAATCGCCAGCAGCAGGAACAGCGTGACGGCGCGCTCGCGAACGGCGAGAGCGGAGAGATTGAGGCCGGCCATGGCTATTCCCCACCCTTAGCGGCGACGCGTGCGACGGCCTCGCGCCCTGTGAGTCGCACGTGCTCGCCTTCGTGCAGCAGATGCGCGCCGAGCGCCACGACGCGATCGCCCGCCTCAAGTTCGCCGACGACCGATGCCGCTTCATCGCCGAGACCGACGACGTGCACGGCACGCCAGGTCACCTGGGGCGTCTCACCTTTGACCATCCAGACGCCCGGTCCCTTGCCCGGATCGAAGATGGCGCCGATCGGTACCCGCAGCGCCTGGGCAGACCGGGCGTCCGGGATCTCAATGGCGATCGTCGAGCCCAGCGGGGCGTCTGCCAGACGCCCCGCCAGCACGTAACGAGCCTCGAAGGTCCGGGTATGCGGGTTTGCGGCGTCCGACAACTGACGCAGTGTCGCGGGGCCCACGAGCCCGCTTCCATACAAGGTCGCCCGTCCACTGGATCCGATCATCGGGCGCAGGGTTTCCGGGAGTTCGATGACCGCCTCGCGATACCCGACACGCGCTACACGAACGACCACCTGGCCCGCACCGACCACCTGCCCCGGCTCGGCCAGGGTTTCCACGACCACGCCGTCCGCATCAGCGAGCAGTACGGCGTAGCCCGTTACGTTGCGGGCAACGTCAGCCTGCGCATTGGCTCCGTTGAGCTCGGCCCTTGCCGATTCGGCAGCAGCCTTCACTTTGTCGAACGCCGACGCCGAGACCGCCCCCGCGGACACCAGGTCGCGATATCGCGCCTCGTCCTCCGAGGTCTGGCGCGCGCGGGCCGTGGCGGCGGCAACGGCCTCTTCCTGCGCGCGCGTCGCGAGCCTCAGGTCCGTGGGATCGATGCGCATGAGCGGCTGACCGCGCCTGACGGTCTGCCCGGTATCGACCAGGCGCTCCAGCACCTTGCCGGGAACGCGGAACCCCAAGTCGCTTTGCACCCGCGCCGCGACGATGCCGGTGAACGAACGTTCCGCGCGGACGGAGGTTTCCACCGTGGCGACTCGTACGAGCGGAGTCTGCGTCCGCGGATCCGTGGAAGCGGTTGCGTTGTGGCATGCCGCCACCGCGAAGGGCAACAAACCGACGAGGACCAAGGATGGGACCGGACGACGCTGGGACATGAAGACCTCCAGAAAAACCAAGATCTTCAGTCTATTCATAGTGACTATTAATGTCAATAGTCACAACGTGTGGTCGGGTTCGCTACGGCGCCAGGCTGCGCAGGACCAGGCTGGAAAGCTGAACCGGCGCCTGGTCGGCCACATCGAGGTTGTACTGGAGCAGGAGCGGATTCACGTAGGGCTGCACGACGAGATCGATCGCATGCACCGTCTCGTCCAGCGGAGTCTTGCGCTCGAACTCACCGCGCTCGCGGCCTTCGCGGACGATCTCCGTCAGCATCTGACCGATGCGCTCACGATAGGCACGGCAGGACGGCCACTGCTCGCTGGCGGCGTAGGCGGCGATGTCATACAGCTTGCGATCATTGAAGAACAACGCCACGCTCGTTCCCACCAAGACCTTGAACATTTGGCGGAATTTTTCGGTTGGCGTGCTCGCGCCAGCCACAGCCGCTTCAACGGTCGCGACGATGCCGTTCAAGGTCTTGGCACAGATGGCCTCCCCGACGGCCTCCTTGGAATCGAAGAATTTGTAGATGTAGGCCTTGGAGAAACCGATCGACTTCGCCAAGTCGGAGACGGTGGTCTTCGCGTACCCGTACTGACTGAAGTGTTCCCTGGCGGCCTCCACGATCTGCTCTCGAACCGCGTGGTCGGCGGGGCCGCGCGATTGAGGGGCGGCAGCCATGATGTCAGTCATGAGAACAGGATACCTTTCCTCGTTCTGCTTGACAACTAGTGACCATTTTAGAATATAGTTACTCCATCACAGTTGCTGAAAGGATGGTCATGTTCCCCTCCCCTCGCGTTCTCGCCGTGCTGCTGAGTGTTAGCGTCGTGACGAGCTGCGTCCACACCCCGAAGTACACGCCTCCTCAGAGTCCGCTGTCAGCTCACTTCGCGCATCAGGAAGCTGTCGAGCGCCGGGACGCTCAACGCAAGGCGGACCTCCATGCCTGGTGGGCTGGTTTTGACGATCCCGCGCTATCGCGCTTCGTCTCCCTGGCGCTCGCACAGAATCTGGACATCGCGCAAGCGGTGGCACGTGTCGCCCAATCACGTGCCTCATTACGCCAGGCTGGTGCGGCGCTGCTTCCATCGGGAGACGTGAGCGCGCACGCTGCGAAAGTCTACCAGTCGCTCGAAACCCCGTTGGGACGGGTGCTCGACGCCACGACCGACTTCGACCGCACTGCCAGCTCCTACGAGGCCAACCTTGGAGCGAGCTGGGAAATCGACGTGTTCGGCGGCCTGCGGCGCGGGCGGGAAGCCGCGCGTGCGGAGTACGCGGCCTCCGAAGCCGGCGCGGTCGCGACACGGCTCGCGGTCGCCGCGCACACGGCGGACGTGTACGTCACCATCCGGGGCGTGCAGGCGCGTATCGCGATCGCGCGGCAGCAAACGCAGACACGCCGGCAACTGCTGACCCTGGTCACGCTCCAGCACGAAAAGGGGATCGCTGCCGAACTCCAGGTGAATCAGGCCGAGGGTGCGCTCGCGCAGGTCGAGGCGCAGATCCCAGTCCTGGAAGCCGGGCTCGATGCGGCGATGAACGCGCTGGACGTGCTGCTCGGCGTGCAGCCGGGCACCTACCGCGCCGAACTGAGCCCGTCGATGCCGGTCCCGGTGGCGCCGGGTCTGGCCGAGACCGGCACTCCGGGCGAGATGATCCGGCGCAGACCGGATCTCATCGTGGCGGAGCGGCGCGTTGCCGCCGCCAATGCGCGCATCGGCGTGGCGATTTCGGAGTACTACCCCAAGTTCTCGCTCGGCGCGTTGCTCGGCAGCGCCACCACCATATCGAGCGGCAATCTGTTCACCAGCGGTGCAAGCCAGGCCCTGGGCGTCCTCGGACTGCGCTGGCGACTGTTCGACTTTGGCCGCGTCGATGCGCAGATCGCCGCTGCGCGCGGCCAGGAGGCGGAAGCGTTGGCCGCATACCGCCTGGCCGTATTGCGGGCGACCGAGGATGTCGAGAACGCCTTCTCGGCTCTCGTCAAACGTGAGGCCCAAGTCAGCATCCTGACGCAGGGTGAATCGTCGTTCGCCCGTGCGCGGGAGAACTCGGATGCCGCTTACAAAGGAGGCGTCGTCAGCTTGATCGAGGTGCTGGATGCTGACAGCAACCTGCTGCAGGTGCGCGACGCGAAGGCGCAGGCGCAAACCGAAGCGGCGCGCGCCGCCATTGCTTCCTTCCGCGCCTTGGGCGGTGGATGGGACACGCGACATGCCGACGGCGCCGCACCCAACCCGATCCGCGATGAACAGGTCCAGGCACCTCGGGAAGGCAACCGGTAACGACGCCCAGGGTGTTTGAAAGGACAGACATGCAACACAACGACTCGCCAGACACGACGTACACGACCACGTGGAGCCACGGCCGAGGCGACGTCCGGTTTTTCAACCGGCCCGATGGTTCGCGGCTGCGCTACTACACCGCAGGCACTGGCCCGCCCCTGGTTCTGATGCACACCGTTCGCACCCAGCTGGATTACTTCCAGCGAGTGATTCCGCGGCTGTGGGATCACTACACGGTCTATGCGCTGGATCTCCCCGGGATGGGATGGTCCGACATCGTCCCCGGGACAAGGTACGAAGAGCCAGAGTTGCGAGCCGCGGTCGTCGAATTCACCGGTGGGCTGAACCTGCAGGGCGTAACGCTGGCGGGTGAATCGCTCGGGGCCGCCCTCGCGTTGTTGGCATCGATCGATCTAAAAGGCAAGGTGAGCCGTGTCGTCGCGTTCAACAGCTACGACTACCCCAGTGGACTGGAGCGCGGCAACTGGCTCGCCCGATTCATCATCACGAGTGTACGGCTGCCCGGGATAGGGCCGGTCTTCGCCGGCCTCGAGCCCCGGCTGATCATGCGTGCCGTGCTGCACGGCGGCTTCGTCGATAAAAGCAGGTTGCCAGAGGACTTCTTGGTCGAACTCTTGAGAAGCGGCCGCCGCAAGGGTTATTCGAGAGTGGCCCGAGCGATCTACCGCAGCCTCAAAGGATTCAACCGCGCCCGGCACCGTTATCCGCAAGTGTCGGTGCCGGTCACGCTGGTCTACGGCGACCGCGACTGGTCTCGGTCCGCCGAGCGCGATCAGGTCGCACGCTCGTTACCGGATGTTCAACGGATCACCCTGCCACGCACCGGTCACTTTTCGTCGTTGGAGCGCCCTGACGACGTCGCGCGAATCTTGCTGGGCGCCGTGTCGACGTGATCGACACGGCGCTCGTCCCGTCACTTTTTCTGATGGGCATCATTGAATAGTATTTATGACGGCCATCATGTATAGTGCCACGCGGGTTCGGAGAGGAGTGCATTCGTGAGAGTGACGCGCGAGCAGGCGGCCGCGAACCGCGAGAAGATTCTGGAGGTCGCGGCCACGCTCTTTCGCGAGCGGGGCTACGACGGCATCGGTGTCGCCGACATCATGAAGCGCGCCGGCCTGACGCACGGCGGCTTCTACGGGCACTTCACGTCGAAAGACGATCTGGCCGCCGAAATCACCTCGCGCGTGCTCGGCCGCGAAGGCTGGCTCGAGCGGTTGACCGGCAGCCCGAACCCTTCGCTGGCCGACGTCGTGCGCAACTACCTCACGCGCCGCCATCGCGACGATGCCGGCCACGGCTGCCTCTTTGCCGCGCTCGGCTCGGATGTCGTGCGGCAGCCGCGATCAGTGCGCCGTGCCTTCACCGAGGGGCTTCGTCTGCGCATCGACGTGTTGGCGCGAGTGCGGATGGGCCGTGCGGCGGCGCGGCGTCGGAAGGCGCTGGCAACGATGGCAGGGCTCGTCGGCGCGCTTATTCTTTCCCGAGCCGTGGACGATCCACACCTATCCGACGATATTCTCGAAGCAACAGCGGCATCCCTCGCTCGGACGTACTAGACGGTCAGCACACGAAGGAGAGCGACATGCGCAGCACACATGTGATCTGGTCGGCGATTGTCCTGATATCCGCGTTGTCGCCGGCAGGCGCCGCGCAATCGGCCGGCGGCGCCGGCGACGGCGCACGCTTCGCGCAGTCGCCGCAGTATCCGCTGCTGCCGCGCGCGCTCGAGATCGAGCTGGCGCTG
>JAHFUL010000020.1:11118-32109 GCA_023265155.1 Acidobacteriota bacterium | reverse complement strand
GCGCGATCAACGGCCGGAAGACTCTTCAGAGTTGGACGCGCGGCCGCGGTTTTTGGATGGCCCTCGGCTGGATCTGCAGGAGCGGCTGCGTTCTGGCGGAGCTGAGTCGTCAGCTCCGTATAGCCGGCCAGGAACAGGCCGACGAGTGGACTGTCGCCGAGCGAACGGCAGACCGCCTGGACCTCGGAGAATTTGTTACTGCGCCGAAAGACCTCGAGAAAACGGGCCGATTGTCCCTCAGAGCGCCGGAATATCCACCACTTGTAGAGGAAGATGCTCCAGGACGCAATCGAGAAGAGCGCCAGAATCAGCAGAACGCTTCTGGCGACCCAGGTGGATTTCGCCAGCGCCTCGACGATGGAGAACGTCGATCCTTCGGGCACGGCGCTGCCTTCTCCCTGAAGCAGCAGGGCAAGGAACGAGCCTCCAAGCGTGTGCAAACGACCTCCGGGCTGACAACTTTGCGCCGCTGGGACAGCGCCACCGGGATTGGCCCGAGTGAACGGGGGCCCGGATCTAGGATGCGCCGAACTGTATCAGTCGTGCAAAGGCCTGTCAACCCTATGGTATGATTGAAGTTCTCGCCTTTTCAGATGCTCCGTTTCCTCAGCATCAAGCGGCTGGCGGTCATTGACGCGGTCGAAGTTGAATTCGACCCCGGTCTCAACGTACTGACAGGAGAGACGGGGGCAGGCAAATCGATTCTGGTCGAGGCGGTCGGCCTTCTGCTCGGCGGCCGAGCTTCAGTCGACCTCGTCCGCACGGGCGAAGAAGTCGCGACCATCGAAGCGATCTTCGAGAGGAGTGGGGAAGAGATCCACGTGCGCCGTGAGATTTCCGCGCAAGGGCGAAGCCGTGCGTTCATCAACGGTTCGCTCGCGACGGCCGCGGCCCTCAAGGACCTTTCAGCCCGCTTGATTGAACTGCACGGCCAGCATGAGCACCATACGCTCCTCGATCCGGCCACTCATGTAAGTGTGCTCGATGAGTTTGGTGAGCTGGCGCCCCTGGCGGCGCCGGTTGCGGCCGCGTTCGACGGGATGCAGGCGTCGGCCGACGAGCTCGCACGGCTGCGTAAGGCCGCCGCCGACCGTGGCGCCCGGCAGGAACTGGCGTCGTTCCAGCTTGCGGAGCTGGAAAAGGCCGCACTCCACGCGGGAGAAGACGAGAAGCTGGTGGCCACGCGTCAGGTGCTCGCCAGCGCCGAGCGCGTCGAGCGTCTCTGCGTCGAGAGCTACGCGTCGTTGTACGAGAACGACGGCGCGATCCTCGCCGGGCTCGGCGGCGTGTGGCGCCGCGTCGCCGATCTGGCGGCGCTCGATCGGCAGTTCCAGCCGTTCCTTGATGCGCGCGAGGGAATCAAAGCACAGCTGGAGGATCTGGCGCTGTTTCTGAGGCGGTACGCTGAGGGTGTCGAAGCCTCGCCCACGCGCCTCCAGGAAGTGGAGGAGCGACTGGCGCTTCTGGAGCGGCTGAAACGGAAGCATGGACCCGCGCTCGCCGACGTCATTGCGACGCGTGATGCGCTGCATGAGGAACTGTCGGATCTGGAGCACGGGGAAGAACGGCTCGCGGAGCTGGAGCGCCGCCATTCCGAGCGGCGCGAGGCCTATCTGGCCGCCGCGCGGACGCTCTCGGCCGCGCGCCAGCGGGCCGCCGGCGACTTCCCGCGAAAGCTCGAGGCTCTGCTGGCGGAGCTCGCCATGGACCGCACGAGATTCGACGTGCGATTCGCGCAGTGCCTGCCCGAAGACTCCTGGACGGCGCAGGGCGTCGATCAGCTGGAGTTCTATGTGTCGCCCAATCCGGGTGAGGAGCTCCGGCCGCTTGCGCGCATCGTGTCAGGTGGAGAGCTCTCGCGCATCATGCTTGGAATCAAGACGCTGACCACCACGACGCGCCACGGCTTCATCGAAACGGCGGAGCGGCCGCCGGGCGACGGCGCTCCGGGATTGATATTCGACGAAGTTGACGCGGGCATCGGCGGGCGCGTGGCCGATGTCGTGGGCCGCACGCTTCGCACGCTCGGGTCGGCGTTTCAGGTCCTCTGCATCACGCACCTGCCTCAGATAGCCGCCTACGCGGACACGCACTTCGAGATCGAGAAGCGGGTTGCAGGAGGACGCACCAGAACTTCGGTGAGGCGCCTGAATGAAAACGAGCGCGTGGAGGAATTGAGTCGTATGCTTGGTGGAGCAGCCGTCACCGACGCGGTTCGGGCATCCGCCCGCGAGATGTTGGGGCGGCGGAGTCAGCAGGATCCTGTAGCGGACCTCATAGGGTCCGCCCCGCACGGACCAGGGTCCGGAGGGGGACAGGAGCAGGGAACACAATCCGGGGGCGGACAGGGGCAGGGGACACCTTCCGGCGAAGAGGCGCGGGGCGGACCGTATGAGGTCCGCCGGAAGAAGGCGAAAGCGAAAGGCGAAAGGCGAAAGTCGCCCGGCGAAAGGTAGCGATGTGGCCCGGAAGTACCTGATTGAAACGTTCGGCTGCCAGATGAACGTCCACGACTCCGAACGGATGGCCGGACTGCTCGAGCAGGCTGGCTTTGAAGCCACGGACACGGCCGCCGATGCCGACGTCGTGGTGATCAACACGTGCAGCGTCCGGGAGCACGCCGAGGACAAGCTGTACACGCGTCTGGGCGAGCTGCGCGTCATGGCCGCCGAGCAGGGTCGCGATCCGATCGTCGCGGTTGCCGGCTGCGTGGCCCAACAGGAGGGCCAGACAATTTTCAAGCGGTCACCTGGCGTCGCCGACATCGTCATCGGCACGCAGGCGATTCGCCGCCTTCCGCTGCTCGTGGAGCGCGCCGTCGCGACCGGGGCAGTCGGCATCATCGATCTCGATCCGCACGACCCGCACGACGACGTGACGTTCCCTCTGGGCGTCACGCGGCGTGGGGATCCGGTCAAGGCCTACGTGACGATCATCGAGGGGTGCAACGAGTTCTGCAGTTTCTGCGTCGTACCGTACACGAGGGGACACGAGCGGATGCGCCCGAAGGCCGATATCCTTGCGGAAGTGCGCGACTCGGCCAGTCAGGGCCGACGCGAAGTGCAGCTGCTTGGCCAGATCGTCAACCACTACTCCGCGCCCGACGATCCATCATGCGATTTCACGGGCCTCCTCGAGGAGATTCATGCGATAGCTGGCATCGAGCGGATCCGCTTCGCCAGCCCGCATCCCCGGCATTTTTCCCCGCGGTTCCTCGAGGCGATGGGCAGGCTTCCGAAGATCTGCCGGCACCTGCATCTGCCGGTACAATCGGGCTCGACGCGCGTGCTGCAGGCGATGCGCCGGCGATATTCCAGGGAGAGTTATCTGGACCTCGTTGCCCGTATCAAAGGGTCTCTCCCGGACGTGGCGCTGTCGACCGATATGATCGTCGGGTTTCCCGGTGAGACCGACGCCGACTTCGAGGACACGCTGTCGCTGGCCTCGGTCGTTCGGTATCACAGCATGTTCTCGTTCAAGTACTCGCCCCGGCCCAACACGTTGGCCGACGAGCGCATGACGGATGATGTGAGCGACGCGCAAAAAACCAGGCGGATTGTGGCGCTCCAGGCGTTGCAGCGCGATATTCAGACCGGGCTCAATGAAGCCCTGGTTGGCAGGGAAGTCGACGTGCTGGTGGACGCCGCCAGCCGCCGGCGCGACACTGAACTGTCAGGGCGGACGAGTCAGAATGTCGTCGTCAATCTTCCGGGACCGGCCGGCTGGATCGGCCGGACGGTTCCCGTGCGGATCGAGCGGGCCGGCCCTCACAGCGTCTGGGGCACGGTGCGCGAGGCGAGGGAGCGTGTCCAGACCGGCGCCTAGAGTCACAGTACGTAGTGTCTGGCTTCCGCCGGACCGCACCGGGTTTGCGTGAGGGCGGACACACTACGGAGGGTTGCTGACATGCAAATCGAAATGAGCATCAAGGGACTGATGGTCGATCCGTTCACGAACTCGCCGATCGTGATCCTGCGCGACAAGGACGGGCAGCGCGTGCTGCCCATCTGGGTCGGGATCTTCGAGGCGAATGCCATCGCGCAGCAGATCGAGAACGTCTCTCCGGAGCGGCCGATGACGCACGACCTGCTCCGGAATGTCATCCACGACCTCAACGCGTCGGTGCAGAAGGTCGTCGTCAGCGACCTCCAGAACAACACGTTCTATGCGCTCATTTACCTGTCGCTCGAGAGCGGCACGGTGGCGATCGACGCGCGCCCCAGCGACGCCATCGCCCTCGCGCTGCGCACGCGTGCGCCCATCTTCGTCGAGGACACGGTCATCGAGCACGCCAGGCCGGTGGACGTCTCGTCGGAGAATGGCGACGCGGAGCGCCTGCAGAAGTGGCTGGAGAGCCTGGACCCCGACGACCTGGGCAAGTACAAGATGTAATAGCAGCCGTGGTGAAAATCAGACGGGCTGTTGCCGTCCGAGGCGCAGGGAGAAAGAGGGTCAGACCCCTTTGCACAGTCGACAACAAAGGGGTCTGACCCCTTTTTCGAGCGACAACTCACTTGCGCCACGGACGGATAGGCGATCGCCCGCGACGGCATCTGCTAGAATTCCGTCGGCTCGTTCCTGATGATCGTCGCGATCGCCAACCAGAAGGGGGGCGTGGGTAAGACCACGACCGCCATCAACCTCGCCGCCGCACTGGCGCTCCGCGGGAAGCGGACGCTGCTCATCGATCTGGACCCCCAGGCCAACAGCACCATGTCGTTTCTCGAGCTGCCCGAGGTCACGCGCAGCGTGTACGACGCGATCGCCGATTCGGCGGTGGCGCTGCGCGACGTGCTGCTCCCATCGCCGCTGGAGAACCTGTGGGTGGCGCCGTCGCGCATCGCGCTGGCCAAGATCGAGGCGAAGCTAGTGGGGGAGATGGACGCCCACTTCCGGCTGAAGGACAAGCTGGCGCCGCTCCTGAAGGACTTCCCGCACGTGGTCATCGACTGCCCGCCGACGCTCGGGCTGTTGACGGTCAACGCCCTGGTCGCGGCGACGCATCTCCTGATTCCGATCCAGTCATCCTATTTCGCGCTCGAGGGCACCGACGACCTGCTCGAGACGATCGAGAAGGTCCGGGCCCGGCCCAACCCCGCGCTGCGGATTCTGGGCGTGGTCATCACGATGCACGACAAGCGGACCGCGCTCGCGCGCGACATCCGGCTCCAGATCCAGAAAGTGTTTGGCGGGAAGGTCTTCAAGACGGTCATCACCAAGAGCGTGCGCCTCGAGGAGAGCCCGGCGTACAAGGAATCCATTTTCACCTTCGCCCCCGATTCGACGGGGGCGACCGAGTACTACCGGCTGTGCGAGGAGGTTATCGATCGTGCCTAGACGCGGGCTGCCAAATTTCGTGGCGATGCGCCACGACGAACACTACGTCGAGGCGCTGGCGGCGTCGGCGGGCACACCCGTCGGCCGCATGGTGCCCATCGAGGTCATCGATCCCAATCCCCAGCAGCCGCGCCAGGTCATGGGCGACCTGGCCGAGCTGGTGGCATCCATCGGCGAGAAGGGCATCATCGAGCCGCTCGTGGTCCGGCAACGGGGCGACCGGTTCCAGATCATCGCCGGGGAACGGCGCTACCAGGCGGCGGTCCGGGCCGGGCTTCAGGAGCTGCCGGTTGTCATTCGCGAAGTCGACGACACCGAGGTCATCGAGCTGGCGCTCATCGAGAACCTGCAGCGGAAGGACCTTACGCCGTTCGAAGAGGCCGAAGCGCTGCACGGCCTGGCTGAGCGCTGCGCCTACACGCACGAGGATCTGGCGCGCCGGCTGGGGAAGTCGCGGACATCGATCACGGAATCGCTGGCGCTCACTGGCATGCCCGATTCGGTCCGCAGCCTGTGTCGGCTGGCCGACATTTCCGCCAAGTCATTGCTGTTGCAGGTTGTTAGGCAGGAGACACCAGAGAAAATGACGGCGCTCGTCGAAAAGATCGCCAGACAGGGCGGCGGCGCGACCCGCCAGCAGCTGCGGGAGGCGGCCAGCAAGCCCAAGGCGGGCCGTCCGAAGCACTACACCTTTGCGTATCGCCCCCCTACGAAGCTCTTCAACCTGAAGCTGAGCTTCACCAAGAGCCGCGTCAATCGCGACGAGATCATCGACGCGCTCGAAGCCATCATCGAAGACCTGCGGAAGAACAAGTAGGCAGAGCTTCAGCTCGGGCGTGCTCCCAGTTGAGGTGGGGCGTACGCCAAGAGTCGGGGGCCAACGAACCGATTGCGCCCGACCTGAAGGCCGGGCCCCCGGACGTAGCCTATCCGCCGCCCCCTTTTCTGGCCCAAATCAACTGGGTCCCATAATGAGTGTTATGTTAACCAATCGGCTACGCGGTCCAGTTCAGTGCCTCGAATCGGCCGTCCGGAGCGGTCGCTTCGATCGGTCGATGCGCCGGGTGGCGTTCGACTTCCTTGTCCGCGGCGTTGTAGATCGCCACGAAGAAGCAAACCGTCGAGAGGATCCCGATGTCCCGCAGCGGCAGGCTCACTTCGAGCACGGTCCCGGCGCTCACGGCCGACGCCCCAGCCCCACGGGCAACCCAGCGAGGCAGCTCCTCCCGGTAGTCCCAGAAGGTTCCGGTGAGCGTGCCGTCACGGCTTCGGACTGAGAATCGCACGCCTCCAGGCGTCAGAAACTTGAACGACGCCTCGTACCCCGACTCCAGGATCTCCCGCAACGGCCGGGTCCCGTCGAGGCGAACGTAGAGCCGCTCGGTGTCGAACCCGTACCGGACGAGCGTCACCAACGCGGCCTGGCGGTCGGCCTGGTGCATCGCGCCCGCCACGTCGCGCCCCTCGACGCTTCCGGCACCCAGCCATTCGAAATAGCTCGTCTCTTCGCCGTCGAGCGTCGGCTTCAGTCTGGCGGTGGGCGCCGTGTGAGACGGGCCCGCCGCGTTCGTGGAGATGTTGCTGACGAAGAGCTCGTCGGGCACGGGCTTCTGCAGAAGCCGGTAGGTATTCCTCAGGTGCCGCCGAAAGAGATC
The DNA here is from genome assembly GCA_023265155.1 of Acidobacteriota bacterium. Lineage (GTDB taxonomy): Bacteria > Acidobacteriota > Vicinamibacteria > Vicinamibacterales > CAVVIG01 > JBGOTP01. The sequence continues at coordinate 25,117 of JAHFUL010000020.1, read as the reverse complement.
ATCGAACTCGAGGTCGTGGTCCGATGAATGGTCATCGCCGTACCACCAGAACCAGTCGCTGCCTTCGGCAATGAGCACTTCCTCCCGGGCGCGCTCGAGCGCGTAGACTTCGACCGATCCGTTCCCCTGGTCGAGTGCGTCGCGGGCGTCCGCCAGCTGGTTCCAGGCGCGGTGATCGTCCCGGTGGCCGATCCAGATGTAGAAGTTTGCGTCGATCCAGGACCCGGGAAAAATGCCTGCCAGCGCCGGCCCTCCCTGCGCGCACGCCTCACTCATCGTCACGGTCCGGAGCTCCCGATGATGCGTCAGACGACGGTACAGGGCCCTCAGGAAGGGCCGTCCGCCGCCGTCGAAATGCTCCCAGGCATTCTCGCCGTCGAGAATGATGGGGATGACCGCCTCTCCCCCGCCGGTTCGATCCGAGTAGCGCCGGCCGGCTTCGGCCAGCCGCCCGACGAAATCGGCCGCCGCGGCTTCTGCGTCCCAGCGCGCGTAGACGAACCCGATCAGATCGGACAGGGTGTGATCCCGGAACGCGCATGCGACATGGGCCCCGCCGTGTGACACGACGTAGGGCGTGTAGAGACGGTCCGGCTGATCAGGCAGCCCGCTCCCGTCGCGCGAAAAGGTCGTGTCGAGCGTGCGGGCCAGTACCTGCTCGTCGGTCGCCATCCAGGTGAAGCCGGCCTGCGCAACGAGCGGAACCATGGCGTCGGAGACCGAGCCCTCCGACGGCCACAGACCGCGCGGCCGGATGCCGAACAGCCGCTCGTGACACGCCACGGCCCGGTTCAGCTGCTCGAGCGCGTCCTCAGGATGTCGGAACCGCTGGCGGGGCATCTGCGAGGCGGGATGCGTCCGCTTGTAGATGTCGGTATCGCAGAGCAGCGGGAGGATGGGGTGGTAGAACGGCGACGTTGCGATCTCGATCTGCAGTCGCGCCGCCGCCTCGCGATACTCGGGGATCACCGCGTTCAGCAGTTCGAGCTCCACCGATCGCAGCACCGTTTTGTCGGCCTCGGAAAAGTTCCGCTGCCGCAAGACCAGTGTCCGCACCCGGCCGTCCTTCTCGAGATAAGAGGGATCGATCCAGGCGAGCTTGTGCCAGACCTGGAGATCGCGGACCTCATCCACGCTGAAGCGGCGAACGGCCCGCTCCGCATCCGCGGCCGTGGCGATCGGCCCGCGCCGTGCGAAGAGCTCCGCGTAGCGCGGATGGATGTCGATCATCCGGTGCCGCTGGGCGTGGAAGAAATTCTGGATGATGAACGCCCGGTCCTGGTCGCTCAGCTCGCTGGCAGGAGTCAGGCTGAGGTCGAGATACCGATCGTGCGCCCGGTTGTGGGCAAACGCCTCGAGTTGAACCAGCAGCGACGGGACAAGATTGAATGTCATCCTCACGTCGGGGAACTCACGCAGGAGAGCGACCATCCCGTAGTAGTCCTTGAGCGCATGCAGGCGCACCCAGGGAAGAATGTGCTCGCGGGTGACGAGGTCTTCGTAAAACGGCTGGTGCATGTGCCAGAGAAGGGCGACGCGGGTCATGGTGTTAGTCTAGTCAAGAGTTGCAGCTCGCGTCAGCCCTACGCGCTGTGGTTCACGCGACGTCACGAATCCGGCGGTTTTTCTGGCTCGGTCCGTTCAATGTTCAAGACGATCGACCGCTACATTCTGCGCGAAATCATCCTGCCCTTCATCCTGGCGCTGGTGGTGCTCACGTTCCTGCTGGAGCTCCCCATCGTGCTCAAGAGCGCCGAGGCTCTGATAGCCAAAGGTGTCGCGTGGTCGACCATCGCGCGCGCCATGCTCATGCTGCTGCCGAGCCAGTTGAGCCTGGCCATTCCGATGTCGGTGCTGCTCGGGATTCTCATCGGCCTCGGCCGGCTGTCGGCGGATCGAGAATTCGTGGCGCTGCAGGCGTGCGGCGTGAGCCTCGTCCGGCTGCTCCGGCCGCTCTTCCTCTTTGCCGCCGTGGCGACCGGGCTCTCGGCGTACGAAACGATCGTGGCGCTGCCGGCGAGCAACCAGGCGTACCGCGAGATCGCGTTGAGCGTCGAGGCATCGCGGGTGGAACGCAACGTGACCCCCGGCGTATTCTTCGAGGACTTCGGGAGCCTCATCATCTTCGTTCGCGAGTTGCCCCCGGAAGGCGGATGGCGGGACGTCTTCCTGGCCGACACGACGCAACCCGGACGAGTGGCCGTCTACTTCGCCAAACGAGGGCGCATCCGGCTGGACCGGGACGAGCGGCTCGTCCTGCTGGAGCTCCTCGACGGAACGTCGCACACCACGGTCGTGGACAAGCCGGAAAAGTCCACCGAGGACTCATTCGGCAGCCTGGTCATTGCGCTCGATCCCAACAAAGTCTTTCCAGCTCCTCCCGCCAAAGGTGCCCCGGAAATGACGATTTCCGAGCTCCGCCTGCGCATCGCCGAAGCCGCGGCGGGCGGAGATCCCGGCTACGACTTCCGCGTCATGATTCAGCAGAAGTTCTCCCTGCCGGCCACCTGCCCGATCCTCGCGCTCATCGGCCTTGCGCTTGGCGCGAGCAATCGCAAGGACGGCAAGCTGGCCAGCTTCGTTTACGGGTTCGCCGTCATCTTCATCTACTACGTCCTGCTGTACGTGTTCCGCGCTCTTGCCATGGGAGGGCGATTCAACCCGGAATGGGCTCCGTGGGTGCCGAACATCATCATGACGGCGGCGGGCATCCTGCTCTTGTTCTGGCGTGGCCGCTCCGCCGATCAACCGATCCGACTCAGCCTGCCGGCCTTCTGGCGTCGAACGGCGCCGGAAACGCAGACGGGCCAGGCGCCGGTCCCGGTCTCCTCGCGTCGCGTAATGCTGGTGGTGCGTCTTCCCCACCTGAATTTGCCCGCGCCAAAGGTGCTGGACTGGTATGTCGCGCGGCAGTACTGGCGGATTGTCTGGCTCAGCCTGGTGTCGCTCCTCGGGATCTTCTACATTTCCAATTTCATCGACGTCGCCGACGAGCTGTTTCGCAAAGAGGCAACCTTCGGGGTCGTCGTGCGGTATTTCTACTTCCAGACGCCTCTCTACACCTTCTACGTGATCCCGCTGGCCGTGCTGATCGCGACGCTCGTGACCGTGGCGGTGATGACGAAGAACAGCGAGCTCATCGTGATGCGCGCGTGCGGAATCAGCCTCTATCGCACCATGGCGCCGCTGGTGCTGTTCGGGATCATCACGGCCGGCGTCCTCTTCTTCATGCAGGAGCGGATACTGCCGGCTGCCAACCGTGAAGCCGATCGATTGAACCGGATTATTCGAGGGTTTCCGCCCCAGACGTCACCGTTCAATCAGCGGTGGATCATCGGCCGGGACGGTTCGTTCTATCACTACGACCTCTTTGATTCGACCGGCAATCGGTTCCTGAATCTGTGGACGTACAGCGTGGCGAAGAAGGAGTGGCGGCTCGCCGAGGTGACCTTCGCCAACGATGCCACGCTGGTGCGCCGGACGGGCGACGCGCATCCGGACTTTTCGCGGTGGACCGCACGTCGGGGGTGGATCCGCCAGTTTCAAGGGGCACCGAAGACCGGTGGCAGCCTGACGGTGAAATACGAGCCGTTCGCCGAGCGCGAGATGACGCTCGAGTCGCCCGCGTATTTCTCGAGCCGCCCGAGCGAAACCGAACAGATGACCTTCGATCAGATGCTGACGTTCAACGAGCTGCGGAGTTATATCGAGCAACTGAAAGCCAGGGGCGACCCCGTGGTTGCCTACACCGTGAGCCTCCAGCGGAAAGTCGCCTTCCCGTTCGTCACGGTGATCATGACGCTGCTGGCCGTGCCCTTCGCCGCGAGTGGCGGACGTCGCGGAGCGCTGTACGGCATCGGTGTCGCGATCATGCTGGCGCTCGGATACTTAGTGACGATGAGCGTGTTTGGCGCGCTCGGCTCCGGCGGATTTCTTGCGCCCACTCTCGCGGCCTGGGCGCCGAACCTCCTCTTTGGCGCGGCTGCTGTCTACATGGTCCTCACTGTGAGAACGTGATCGCCTGCGAGCCGGACCTGATGTTAGGCCTGCGCGTGTTGTTCACGTTGGTGTCGGCCCTTCCACTGCTTTAGCGTTGAAGCGACACGTCTGAGACCCAGAACTCCCCCACTGCTCCGGACGTCGCGTGGGTCATGTCCACGACGAACATGACGTAGGCCATGTCGGCGAGTGGCGGTGTTCGGTTCGACGTGTCGTCTGTCGGCGTCAGGTCGTCGAAGTACACGGTCTGCGCGCGGGCCGTCGTGTCCACATAGACCGACCGCTGCCAACGCTCATCAGGAACTCCCGGCCTCCCGGTTCGCAGCTGCACCGAGATGCGCATCGGCCGATCGGCGCGCGCGGAAAACGTCACACGATCGTACGCCGCGACGAATTGAGGAAACGACACCAGAAGCGCGACCAGGTCTTCCAGCTCGTCGTTCCCGAGTTGATAGCGGACGTGCAACCCGTTGGTCCCCCCATCGACGGTGCCCCGGGACGAGGGGCCCCGCTCGATCCGCCACGCCGAGACGTCCCGTCCGTCGAACAAGGAGCGCGTCAGCGCTGCCGGCGACCGAACAGGTTCGCTGGTCACCGCCGCGCGAGTCGTGTCCCGGACGTAAATGGGGTTGCTGGCAATCCAGAGCGGCCAGCCAGGTCGGTCCGACGCATGAATTTCGACCCGGTACACCGCCGGACCCTCGGGCGCCGTGATAGTGAGCGACGAGTCGTGACGCCCCGTTTCAAGGATCTGATCGCCTCGCCAGACAGTGGTCGTGAACGTCGGGGGCGCGTTGCTGCGCACCGTGAGCGTGACAGGGCCTGCCACAGGAAGCTCATCACCCTGTTGGGCGCGGCCGGCGAGATTCGCAGCCCTGAATTCGAACGAGGACGGCCTGGCAAATCCATCGACGGTCGAATAGACGTGGCCGGCGCGCAATCCGCGCAGGATCGCCGCGGCATCGGCCGTCGCGTCGCCCGACAGCGGGCCGTCGGGTTTGACGTGGACCGAGAGCATGTTGAAGGACGATTCGTAGCTCGGGATCGGAATCGGCCCCATTTGCGCATGAGCGTCGGTGCCCGCGACGGCCACGACGCGACGCCGGCGCGTCAGCTCTTCCCATCGCGCCAGGAGCGGCGACGAATCGCCGAGCAGACCCGCGATTGCCTCCGCCGGCCTGAACGGATAATGACCAAGTGCCGCGATCAGCCGCAGTTTCGACCAGAGTCCTCCTTGGGTGGCGAGGATGCGCCAGCTCGTGTCGGGGTTGACGACCTCAATGCCGTCGAACGGAGCCGACCAGCCATCCCACTGCAGGTCGCGTTTGGGCGAATCCGGATGTGCGGCAATGCCGAATCCACCCAGCCGCGCCACATCCTCGACCACATCCGGCGCTTCGCCGCCGAACGGATACGGTGCCGCAGAGAGCCCGATCACCACATAGTGGCCGCCCTTCGAGCTGATTTCGACGCCGTCCAGACACAAAACCCCCTCACGGTAGACAGGAGGGTCCGGCGAACGCGTGGCGTCCCCGTGATCGGTGAGAACGATGAACTTCAACCCGGCCCGGGCGGCGGCGGCAGCCACGCCCGCCGGCGACCCGTGCCCATCGGATCGATTCGTGTGAATGTGAATGACGCCGGGCACCGTCCCGTCGTCGGCAGGGGGAAGGGCCAGGCGGACCGGCGGCAGAGTGAACGCGATCACGATGGCGACGGCGGCCACGAAGGCCGCCGTTACCAGCAGAGCACGCTTCACGGCTGGGGCTCTTACAGCTTCGCCTGCGAGCGGAGTGCCGCCGCCTTGTCCGTCCGTTCCCAGGTGAACTCGGGTTCGGTGCGTCCGAAATGTCCGAACGCCGCGGTCTTCTTGTAGATCGGCCGCAGGAGGTCGAGCTCTTCGATAATGCCGCGCGGCGTGAGCTTGAAGTACTCGCGCACGAGCTCGGTGATGCGCTCTTCGGGAATGCGGCCGGTCCCTTCGGTGTGCACCATGACCGACACGGGATCGGCCACGCCGATGGCGTAGGCGAGCTGCACCAGCGCCCGCTCGGCCATGCCGGCGGCCACGACGTTCTTCGCGATGTAGCGCGCCATGTAGCAGGCCGAGCGATCCACCTTGGTCGGGTCCTTCCCGGAGAACGCGCCGCCGCCGTGCGGCGCCGCGCCGCCATAGGTATCGACGATGATCTTGCGTCCGGTGACGCCGGCGTCGCCGTGCGGACCGCCCACGACGAAGCGGCCTGTCGGGTTGACATACACCTTGGTCTCGGCGTCCATCAACTCCGCCGGAATGACGCGGGTGATGATCTTGTCGATGATGTCGGCCCGCATCTGCTCGTTCGTGACATCCGGACTGTGCTGGCTCGATACCACGACGGCTTCGATTCGCACCGGTGAATTGCCGTCGTATTCCACGGTGACCTGCGATTTGCCGTCGGGGCGCAGGTAGTCCAGCAGGCCGTCCCGCCGTGCGCACGACAGCCCCTTGGCGAGCTTGTGCGCCAGCATGATCGGCAGCGGCATGAGCTCTTCGGTTTCCCCGCAGGCGTATCCGAACATCAACCCCTGGTCGCCGGCGCCTCCGGTGTCGACGCCCATGGCGATGTCGGGCGACTGGCTGTGAATCGCCGAGATGACCGCGCAGGTTTCCGCGTCGAAGCCGTACTTGCCGCGTGTGTAGCCCACGTCGGTAATCGTGTCACGGACGACTTTCTGATAGTCGATGACGGCCCGTGTCGTGATCTCTCCGGCGATGAAGGCGATGCCCGTCGTCACCAGCGTTTCGCAGGCGACACGGCTGCGGGGATCCTGGGCGATGATGGCGTCAAGGATCGAATCCGAAATCTGATCGGCGATCTTGTCGGGATGTCCTTCTGTGACAGATTCAGACGTGAAGAGATGCCGTCCGCTACGGCTCATGCACAGCTCCTTCGAAAGTCCGGCTGCCTGCCCCGAGCTTCGTCGAGGGAAGCCGGACACCACGTTACCCACGAGAACGGATCGGTGAAACGATTAAGTCTAGCAGATCACGGACGAGGGTGAAACCGATCGTAGACAAGGCGCAGCCGCGCCTCGAGCACGTGCGTATAGATCTGTGTCGTCGACAGATCGGCGTGACCCAGCATGGTTTGAATCGCGCGCAAATCGGCTCCGCGCTCGAGCAGGTGCGTGGCGAAGGAGTGGCGCAGGACGTGCGGGCTGACCGAATCGGGCAGGCCGGCGCGCCGGCTGTAGGTCTTGAGAATTTTCCAGAACCCGACGCGGCTGAGCGGCCGCCCCCGCGAATTCAGGAACACCCGCGGTGAGGCCTGCGCCTTCCCGCTTCCGCTCTTGACAAGCGCCGGACGTCCCTCCTGCTGGTAGCGGCGGACCCAGTTCGTCGCCTGCTCGCCGATGGGAATCAATCGTTCCTTGTTACCTTTGCCGATGCACGTGAGGTACTCGGCATCGAGGCGGAGGTCGACAGTGCGGAGGCCGACGAGCTCCGACACGCGCATGCCCGTCGCGTAGAGCACTTCGATCATCGCGCGATCGCGCAGCCCTCGCGGCGTGGCGACATCGGCGGCGGCGATGAGCGCGTCGACCTCCTCGAGGGAAAGGAACTTCGGGAGCGCCGGCCATGCCCGGGGAGGCCGCAGGTCTTCCGCAGGGCTCCGCTCGAGCCGGCGATCGACGACGAGATACTTGTAGTACCCGCGTACCGCGGCCACCGATCGGCCGGCCGAGCGCGGGGAGAGGCCGCGCGTCATCTGCTGCCGGACGAACGCCTCGAGCGCGGCGCGGTCGAGCGTTTCGAGGCGCTGTTCGGTCGACGCCGCGAACGCCGCAAGCGCCCGCAGGTCGCGAGCGTAGCTCTCCAGCGTGTGATCCGCCAGCCGGCGCTCGACTCGGAGATGGTCGAGGTACGCGTCCACAGTGGTCATGGGCCGGAGCTTATGCTAGCATCCGCGATTTGCCCTCTGAGGTCGGTCCAGACATGCCCCTTCGGTCCAAATGGCAGTTCCTTCCCACTGAGGCCATCAACCCCTCGACGCTCGCGATCGACAAGCTTTCTCCCGCGGACATCGTCGACAGCATGCTGAACGAGGATCGGAAGATGCTCGTCGCGGTTCAGCACGAGAAAGAGCGGATCGCCGTCGGCATCGATATCATCACGCAGGCGCTCCGCACGGGCGGGCGGATCGTTTTCGTGGGCGCCGGCACCAGCGGACGGTTGGGCGTGGTCGAGTCTGCCGAGATGCCGCCGACGTTCGGCACCAGCCCGGATCTGGTTCAGGCCATCATCGCCGGCGGCAAGAATTCGCTCGTGCGCGCCAAGGAAGGCGTGGAAGACAACTACGAAGAAGGCGCGCGCTCGGTCAATCGACTCCGGCCGACGAAGAAGGATGTCGTCGTCGGCGTGTCGGCGAGCGGCATGACGCCGTTCGTGCGGGGCGCGCTGACACGCGCGCGGAAGGCCGCATCGAAGATCATCTTCGTCACGTGTGATCCCCGAACCGAGCTGCAGACGTTCGTCGACGTGACGATCGCGCCGGCCGTGGGACCGGAAGTCATCGCCGGCTCGACCCGTCTCAAGGCGGGAACGGCGACCAAGATCGTGCTCAACATGCTGACGACGGCGGCGATGGTCCGCATCGGGAAGACGTACGGCAACCTCATGGTCGACGTGCAGATGGGGTCGGAGAAACTGCGCGACCGCGCGCGCCGCATCATCACCATCGTCACGGGACTGGAGTACGAAGAGGCCGACAAGCTGCTGCGCCGCGCGCACTGGAACGTGAAGGCGGCGATCGTGATGCAGAAATCCGGACTGACCTATGCGCGCGCCGTCTCACGTCTGCGGAAGGCGCACGACTTCGTCGCCAACGCGATCGGCGAGGACGCGGAACCCCGGCTGAAGCAGTTGCTCAGCGAGGGTAGGCCAAGGGACGGCTCGTAGGTCGTCACCCCATCACCCGTCATCCCGTCATCCCATCACCCCGTCCTGTTTGTGTTAGTCTTCTGAGGTTCCCCCAGCAGCGATGGCCCAACGCGCCGATGTGGATCCGGCGCGCGCACTCCTGAGGCGCGCGATCGCGAGCAAGACGTTCCCGGCGGCGGTGGCAGAGGTCGGCGACAGCCAGCGTATGTTCTGGCGGGAAGCTTTCGGACGATTGACGTTCGACGGCGAGTCCCCCGCCACCGACGACGCCACCCTCTTCGATCTCGCCTCTCTCACGAAGCCGATCGTCACCGCCACGCTCGTCCTGCACCTCGCGTCCGCCAAACGGATCGATCTTCACGAGCCCATCGCCGCCTCGTTCGACGAGTGGCGTGGGGACGACCGCGAGCCGGCGACGATCCGCGACCTCCTGGAACATACGGCAGGACTTGCGGCGCGACTGTTCGATCCGCCCCCGGAAAGCCGTCGCGAATTCGAGCATGAGATCTGCACGATGCCTCTCGAGTACGAGGTCCGCACCAGGTCGATCTACAGTGACCTCGGATTCATCCTGCTGGGAATGCTCACGGAAGATCGCGGCGGCGCGTCTTTGGCAGCGCAATTCAGCGCCATCACGGCCAGGCTGGCACCGGCGGCCACCGACGACGGTTTTCTGGCGTTCGATGTGCCGAGCGAGGTCAGGGGACGCACCGCGCCGACGCGGGCGATGGACGAAGACGCGAGACGCGGCCAGCTGCTCGGCGGGAGCGTGCACGACAACTACGCCGCTCGGCTCGGCGGGGCTGCCGGTCATGCTGGCTTGTTTGGCAATGCGGCCGGCGTCGGTGCCTTCGCGCGCGTGCTCCTGCGCGGCGCGCGCGGAGACACCACGCTGTTCCCTCCGTTCACGTATCCATGGGTGATGATGATGGCGAGGAAAAGCACGGTGCCCGGCAGCTCGCGTGCTCTTGGGTGGGACACGATGCTGCCGACCTCGTCCTGCGGCGCAGGCATGTCTCCCGCAGCATTCGGACATACCGGCTACACCGGGACATCCCTCTGGATCGATCCAATTCTGGATCGCTACTTCGTCCTGCTCACCAATCGAGCCTGCGCCGGCGGCAGCATCGACGACATGCGGGCTGTGCGCCGGGCGTTCCACGATGCGCTCGTGACGATTGATTAGATGCGGCGCAGGTTTCCAGATTTGCACTCAGGCTGGACTGAAAGTCCTTCGGGAGTGCGCGACGTGCCGGCTGTCGTACTCGTAGCGCAGGACTTTTAGTCCTGCCGTCGCACCGCGTACTTGTAGCCAGGACTTTTTAGTCCTGCCGTATCCGTTGACCAGCGACAGGCCAGGCGCCTCAGCAAGCCGTCTTAACCAGCGTGTCAGCGTCCGGGACCCGCTCCGCGTCCGCCGGTGGCCGGCCCGGGGCCAGGTCCCGGCAACCCGTTCGGCCCGCCTTGGGGACCACGCCCCCGGCCGTCGACAGGCCCTCCACGACCGTCACCACCTCGCCCATCGTTAGGACCACCGCGACCGCCAAGGCCGCCAGGGCCGCCAGGACCGTTAGGTCCGCCGGTTGGCTGCCCGCGCTGCGGAGTGCCGCGGCCGCCAGCGGCGCCACCTTGCTGGGGTGTTGGTGGAGCCACGTACCTGAACTCCCATTCGTTGTAATGCGAGCGGCCGTTGTAGACGCGAATGGATGTGTCCGGGCTCTTGCTCACGACGCCGGTGATGCCTCCGGGAACGTTGCTGCCAAATGGCCCGCCCTGCGCGACGTACGGCGAAGCAGTCGACGTCTGAGTGCGGTTGGGCAGGCCGATCGTCTGATTGGTGGTCTGCGCAGCTTGCAACTGGGCCTGTGCGCCGGCCGGGACGGCAGCGGGGATCAACAGAAAATCCTCGCCGGTGATCGGGTCCTTGTATTTGTGCCGAAGAAAATGTTGATCGACGAGCACGTCGAGATTGGGCGGAAGCGCGGCCGTGCCAAGCTTCCGCTGGAACAAGCCAATGGCCCGCGTGTACTGCTGCCCCCGAAAAACGAGCTCGGCTTCCTTCTCACGCTGGGTCATCTGCTTCCACACGGGCATGACCATGGTCATCAGCACCGCCATCACGCCCATCGCGACCAGCAGGGCTGCCATCGCGTAACCCACTTCATTCCCAATGCTCGGGCCCGGACCCGCGCGCTCACGTCGCCGACGATAGGCTTGACCGCGTAACTTCATGGGAATTAAGATGTTAGAAGGCTTCATGTTAACACGCTTACGCCGCCCTGTCCTCGCCCTCGCTGCCGCGTGCTGTCTGGTCTCCGTGACCTGCGACAAAGTGCCCTTGCTGGCACCGACGGGCTCGACGATCGTGCTCACGGCCGGGAACACGGCGCTACCCACGAACGCGACCCTTCCGATCGTCGCCCAGGTCGCAGAGAGCAGCGGGACGCCTCCGCACAGCGGCACGCGGATTACCTTTACGACGACGCTCGGCACGATTGAGCCGTCTTCGGTGGAAACGGACATCAACGGCCAGGTGAGCGTGACGTTCAAGTCCGGCGCGTCGAGCGGCACCGCAACAATCAGCGCATTTTCCGGCGGCGCCACGACGGGCACGGCCGGTGCGCTCAAGATTGCGATCGGCACGGCGGCGGTCGGCCGGGTGACCGTCAATGCCAGTCCGGCAACCGTTCCCGCAGCGGGAGGCCCGACGACGATCACCGCCAGCGTGCTGGACATCAACGGCAACGCCTTGAGATCAGCGCCGGTTGTCTTCACGTCGACGGCGGGACAGTTCTTGTCCGCGTCGACAGTGGTCACCAATGACGACGGCCTGGCTTCAACGACACTGTATACGGGTCAACAGGCGATCGTAACAGCCAGTGTAGGAGCAACGGCGCCGGCGACAGGAACGGGCTCGGGTGGGACCAGCTCCGGAACCACTGCGGCGGGACAAGCGTCGGGGTCGGTGACCGTCGCCATCGCGACGGCGCCCACGATCATCATCACGCTGCCATCACCTGCGCCGAGCGTGGGCGTGCCGGCGACCTTCACGTTTGTGATCACACCCGCTACCGGCGGTAGCGCAGTGCGGAACGTCGTCGTGTCGTGGGGTGACGACACCCAATCGCCCCTCGGTTCAGTCACCGGTAGCCAACCCGTCACCCACGTCTACACTGCGGCAGGCACCAAGATTGTTACTGCCACCGTCACGGACGCCTCCAACAACACCAGCACGGTGTCGACATCGGTCACGGTGATTCCCGTTCCGCGTCCTGCAGTACTTGTCACGCCGACGCCACAGACGCAGGTTGTAGGCGGGACTATCACTTTCAATATTCAAATAACGATGCCGACCGGAATCGGCATCCAGAACACGAGCATCAACTTCGGGACCAACGAGGAAACGAGAAATCTTGGCGGGGCCTCTACAGCTAGCGTGAGGAAAGAGTACGCCACGCCGGGACCGAGGACGGTGACCGTGACAGTGCTCGACACCACGAACAACTCGACCGAAGGAACAGCGACCGTCTCGATTACTGCTGCTCCTCCACCGTAGACCATCTATCAATCAGCGTCGCGCTCAGCGCCCGTGCCAAACGCTCGGGCCTACGGCTCGGGCGTACCCGATTACCAATCCGCGTAGCGCGTGCCATCTAGAGCGGTTCCATCGGAGCCGCTCTTGATGTCGTAGATCCCGGGCAAAGTCGTGGGGTTTCTGGCGTCGGGTTCGGCGGGTGATGTCTGCCAGGTGGTCGTCGAGTCGGTGAACGGATCCTTCGGCACTGTCCGCAGATAGCCCTCACTCACGAGCGCGTCAATCTCCGACGGGTACTCGTTCTTGTCGGCATAATACTGGTCGACCGCATCGCGCATGCGGAAGAGATCTTCCTTCAGCACCGCCTCCCTCGAAAACACGATGCTCCGGCGATACTGGGCGAGCCCGATCGACGCCAGGACAACGATGATCGTCATGACGACCATCAGCTCGATGATGGTGAAGCCCGATTGACGGGGTGATGGTGTGATGGGGTGAAGGGGTGAAGGAGTGATGGGGTGAAGGGGTGACATTCAGCCTTTCCTACCAGTCCCTGTACTTCGACCCGTCGAGCGCGGTCCCGTCGAAGGTGGTGTAGACGTCGAAGACGCTCTGGCCGCCCCAGCTCTTGGACTTGGGGTCGTCCTGATACGAACGCCTGCCCCACTCGGTGCTGTGCGTCATCGGATCCATGGGGACGCGCCGAAGGTATTTCAGCTTGCGCCCTGTCGCGTCGTTGTTCGCGGCCACGCCGTCGACGAGGGTGTCGAGATCGGGAGGGTAATTCTCCGCCCCGGCCTTGAGGTCGAGGGGCGAGATCTGCTGCTGGTCGGCGGCGTCCTTGAACTTGTCGATCGCCGTCCGGATTTCGCGCAGCCCGCGACGCAGCTCGGCTTCACGTTGACGTACGGCGGTCACCCGTGCCAGCGGCATCACCGCGGACGCAAGGATCAGAATGATCGTCGTGACGACGAGCAGCTCGATGAACGTATACCCGCGAGAGTGCCGGAAGCCCATCACCACATCGCGGACCTGCGTCGTCTCGGCCGCGCTGCGACGGGCAGGACTGAAGTCCTGCGCTACGAGTTCGCCGTTACTTCGTCGCGCCATGACACCCTGCTACGGCTGAATCGTGATCGTGACGGGCCGAAGCTGGAGACCCATGGGCGTCCCACCCGGGCCGGTCGCGACGCCGCTGATCGACAGCGGCACGGTGCCCGGCATGATGGCGTCGAACAGAATCGATCCGAGCAGCCCCGTTCCTGATGCTCCCGTCGCGTCGTTGGGACGGGTAATCGTCATGTCCACGCGGCCGGCACCCGGCTGCTGCGTGAATGTCGCGCTCGCGCCCCCCGAGCGCATGAAGCTTCCCTCCTGCACCGAGCGCACGCGCAAACGAGCGGGATCGAAGGCGACAGTGAGCGAAATCGTGGAGAGTCGTGAGGCGTTGCTCACGGTGATCGGTACGTTGTAGGGCCCACCGCCTACTCGGAACGGCGTGCCCGGCGGCGTGAGCACCACCAGCGCCGAGCCGAGACCGG
>JAHFUL010000020.1:0-11018 GCA_023265155.1 Acidobacteriota bacterium | reverse complement strand
GTGTAGGTGAACGTGGTCAGCGGATTCTGACCCGCGCCTCCGGTGGCGGTCGGCACGAACGTCGTCGACGGCAGCGGAATCTTGTCGCCGAGACGAAGCAGAAGCTTCTGGCCCTCCGTGCCGCGGAGCTGCGGCTTCGCGATCAGCTTTGTCTGCGTGTCGCGCTCGAGAAACCGCACGATCGCCGTCGGCACCGCCAGGTAGAAGTCCGACGTGCTGACGCCCCGCGAGATCGTATTCAGGTTGAAGGGAGGCGGCGACTGGAGGGCGCCTGGTGCCGTCGACGTGCCCGTCGTGGTCGACGTCCCTGCCCCGCCGGCGGACGGGGTCGTGGTGGTGGTCGTGGCGCCAGGCGACACTTCCGGAGAGAACACGCCGCTAATGGCGTAATCCGAAAGATTCAAGCCGTATGTTTTCGCGCGAGTCCGGTTGACTTCAAGGATCTCCACGTCGATCACGACTTCGGCAGGCGGCTTGTCGTTCAGCGCTATTACTCTTGCGGCGATCGCCATCATCGACACCGACGCCTTCGCAACGATCGTGTTGCTCGTGGGATTGGGCGAGAACAAGGCCACCACGCCGGCGCCGACCGGGCGGAGCAACTGGCTGAGCAGCGCCGCCAGCTCGGTCGGGTTCGCATGGGAGATCGGAAACGTCTGAATCACCTGGTCGTCGTAGGTTTGATGCTTTTGCGTGGTGTCCTGAAAGACGAGGATCATGCGCGGCGTCAGCACCTTGTACGCGAGCTGGTTCGCCGACAGGAGATTACTCAACGCCTGATCGATCGTCAGGTCTTCCATCTGCACCGATGTCTGGCGGCCGATGCCCTGCTGTCCGGAATTCTCGAAGTCCCGATCGTACGTAATCGTGATGCCGGCGGAGGCGGCCAGCGCGTTGAGGATGTCGCGGATCGCCGTGTTCGTGACGGTGAGGGAAATCGGCTCCCGCGACGCCGGGTTCAGGATTGGCACGGGAGAGGTGGCGCGAGCCCGGTCCTGCATTTCCTGGAACGGCCTCGGGCGGGTGGCTTCGATGCGGTCCCTGATGGTCCGATCGATCGCGGCGACCTTCGCTTCGGCCAGCCGGTTGCTGGGATCGTATTCCGCGGCGAGCTGGTATTCGCCGCGCGCCGCCTCGAGCTGGTCCTGCGCCTCGAATTCGCGCGCTTTCTCGAGGTGCGCCCGGGAGGCCGCCTGCATCGCCCGCTGCAGTGCGATCTGGTAGTTGGGGTTGTTCGCCTCGGCCTGGGCGGCCCGGCGGTAGAAGGCGACGGCCTGATCGAGATCGCCTCGCTTCGCCGCGGCGTCGCCCTGACGCATGGCCTTCCCGGCAGCGCATCCGGAGGCAACGAGCGCCACCACGAGCAGAATGCCTGATGTTCTCAACCGTGTCGTCACAGAGCTCCTATCGACAATCTGAATTCGGCAATCCGCAATCGTCAATCCAATCTGAAGTCTGAAATCTACAGTCTGCAGTTCCACTGTCACGATCCGCTCATCCGAAGGATTTTCCGCCCGCGTCCGTCCAGGTACGAGATCTCGATCGATTCCACACCGATCCGCCAGACCTTGTAGCGCCCTTCGATCGTTGCGCCTTCCTTGGCGTAGATCTGATGTCCCAGATTGTCGAGCAGGACCGCCACCTTCTCGGGGCCCTGCGTCAGAACCATGGCGAACTTCAGAGGAATATCCGGAAGCGGCGGCGGGCCGGGCGGGGGCGATGGCGGTGGCGGCGCAGGCCGGGGTCCTGCCGCGGGCAACGGTGGCGGCACGGGTTTCGGCTTGAACGTGAACAGGTTCCGTTTCACATCATCCGGCACGGGCCGAGGCGTATTGAGCACTTCCAGGTGCACATCGGGCGCCGTAACCGGTGCCTCCGCGCGCGTCCTCGACGCGGCGCCGTTGACGTTAGACGCGCCGCGCGTCGCGATAGCCGTCCGTGGCCAATACATGTAGAGGACACTGCCCACCAGGGCCGCCGCGATCCCCCAGAGCCCGATCTGTTGGAGGCGCCTAGGCGCCATTGCCGTTCTCGCGGAAGTAGGTGGACATCGTGATGACGAACGTATGCGGCTCGTTCGGATTCCCCTCGGTCAACTGCACATTGTCCACGATGAGGAATTCAGGAGCGCTTTCGAGCGCGTAGACGAACTGGCGGAAGTCCTCATAGCTGCCTTGCAGCACCATCGTGATGACCAGGTGCCCCAGTTTTTCGTCCTTGGTCTGCCCGCTTTTCTCGACCTCCTGCCTGCGGCTCGCCCATGTCACGCCGCTCCGCCGGGCCAGTTCCGGAAGACTCGCGTACGTCATCCGTCTCGCCGCTTCCTGATCGGAGGGAAGAACCTTCTGGTAAAACGCGCTCAATTCCTCGTCGGCGCGCGCTTTTCCCGTGACGAGGGCGCGAGCGACCGTCAGCTCGTGCTCGGCGTTGCGCAACCCGGCCTCGGCGGCGGCCGCGCGATCGGCGGCGCCCGCCGCTTTGACGCCGCGTGGGCGGACGATGAAGCTGTAGCCAACGAGATTGACCAGCAGGGCGATCGCCAGAGGGAGCACGAGGCTGCGCTTCTCCGTCACGATGCGTCTCAGCAGCGGCGTCATGGCGTGCCCTTTCCGGCACTCGTCGCCGGCGCCTGCACGCTCGAGGGTCGATACACGGCCTGCAGGAGAACCTCGAGTTGTCCGCTCTCCGGGTTCATCCGCTCATCAGTGGCGAGCACATCGGCAAACGCGCCTGTTTCCGACAGCTTCTCCATGAACTGATTCACGTCGTTCACGTTCCGGGCGAGCACGGAGATCGTGAGCACGATGCCGCGCACGCGGTCCAGACTCTGTCTGAGCGAGGTAATCCGGACGTCGGCTGGCAGCGTGGCCTCGAACCGGTTGAAGAGCTCCGTCCACGAGAACGTGCGGCGATCGATGAGGTCGTTGGCTTCCCGGGCCTCGCTCGAGGCCGCCTCCACTTGCGCGGCGTCAACGCTTCCGCGCAGACGGACGGCATCCGCGCGCAGCTCCACGGCGCGTTGCTCGTCGCGCGACGCCCTGGTCGCCAGCTCCGTGTCGCTCGTCGAGTAGTAAAGCAGGCGCTGGACGTTGACGATCGTCAGCGACACGGCGAGGATCGCAATCACGGCCAGCCAGAGGCGGACAGCCGCCTCGTTATAGAAGGGCCGTGTCGCGAGGTTGGTTCTGATCATGCCGCGGCCCCTCGGTCGCGAAGGAGCAGGCCGACGAGCGGGGCGAGGGTATCGACGAGCGCGGGCGCCGCCGCAATGCGATCGCCCAGCGCGGCCGCCTCGCGCACATCAACCGTTTCGACCGCGGTGCCGAGCCGCTCCTCGAGGCTGCGCCGCATCTCATCGACATCGGTTGCGTGCTGGAGGCTTGCAGAGGCTCCGTGCAGCATGACCCGCGTAAAGCCGGCGCCCTGCAGGCGATCCTCGTAGTACATCGTCGTCTGGTGCACGAGGTCTGCGAGGCTGCCATCGCCGTCAGCTCCCCGGCTCCGGAAGAAGATCAGGTCGGCGTGTCTCAAGATCGCGATCGACGTGTAGTCGGCGGCGACGTTCACCAGCAGCCAGTCCGCCGTTGGTGCCGACGCCCCCGCAAGGAGGGCGTTGATGACGTTGAAGGTCGAGATGTCCACCAGGCCGGCGTGCGCACCGGCTCCCGCGCAGATCGCCTCGTACTCCTCTACTATTGCCCGCCGCGCGACAACGACGACGAACTCGTGCCCGTCTCTATTCACAGGTGCCTCGGGGCCGTCGGGGCCTACAGCGGCGCGTGCGCCGGCGACATAGCTCACCTGTGCCTCGTCGATCGGGAACGGAGCCGCCTTGCGCACCTGCCACTTGACCAGCTGATCCAGATCCTGCCGGCGGGCGGGAAGCTGGTCGAAGCGGATGAGCGACACCTTCGCGATCGGATCGGGCAGAACGAGGCCGATGCGCCGCGGGCGGCCCACGTGTTCCAGCACGCGCGCGAGGGCTTGCGCCACCGCCGCGCGTCCGGGAAAGTTCTGCGCGACAAGAGACGGCACAAGAGCGCCCGCCGGGAGCGCCTCGGTCGCGTGCATGGTAATAACGGGCCGGCCGCCCCGGAACTCGACCGCCACCGCGGAAACACGGTGGGCAGCCAGCTCAACGGCTACGGTGGGCGCCGGCGCGTCGCTGATCAGGAGTCGGTTGCTCATTCGACGAACGTCACCTTGTTGATTTCGCGAAGCGTTGTGACGCCGTCGAGGACGCGCTCGACGGCCGACTCGCGCAGGAACCGCATGCCGTCGTCGCGCGCGGCCTTCTTGATCTCCGATGTCGGACGCTTCTCGAGAATCAGCTCGCGGATCTTATCGGTCAGGTCCAGCAGCTCGCAGATTGCCAGCCGTCCCTTGTACCCGGTGCCGTTGCATTCGATGCAGCCGACGCCCTCGTAGAACGTGTGTCTGTCCTGCAGCGTGGGATCGAGCGCCGATTCCTCGAGCAGAAGACGCGACACTTTCACCGGGCGCTTGCAGTGCGCGCAGATGACCCGCACGAGGCGCTGCGCCAGCACGCAGTTGAGCGCGGACACGAACTGATAGGCCTCGACGCCCATGTTCAGGAAGCGGCCGAGCACGTCGAGCACGTTGTTGGCATGGACGGTGGTGAACACGAGGTGTCCCGTGAGCGCGGAATTGATCGCGATCTGCGCGGTCTCGTTGTCCCGAATCTCGCCGACCATGATCTTGTCGGGGTCGTGACGGAGGATCGATCGAAGGCCTCGCGCGAATGTCAGCCCCTTCTTCTCGTTGATCGGGATCTGCGTGATGCCCCGGAGCTGATACTCGACCGGATCCTCGATCGTGATGATCTTGTCCTCGATCGACTTGATCTCGGACAGCGCCGCGTAGAGAGTGGTCGTCTTGCCGCTGCCGGTCGGGCCGGTCACCAGCACCATCCCGTAGGGCTCCGCGATGTACTTGCGGAACCGCTTCAGCTCGGCCTGCGGGAACCCGAGAATATCGAGACTGAGCTCGGTGAACTGCTCGCTCAGCGCCTCCTTGTCGAGGATGCGCACGACCGCGTCCTCGCCGTGCACGCTCGGCATGATGGACACGCGGAAGTCGATGGTCTTGCCGGGCATCCGGAGCTTGAAGCGTCCGTCCTGCGGCACGCGTTTCTCCGCAATGTCGAGCTCCGCCATCACCTTGATGCGCGAGATGATCGAGCTGTGAAACTGCTTCGCGATCGGGCGCATGGCCGGCTGCAGGACACCGTCGATGCGGTACTTCACGTGCACCGCGTCGTCCTGCGTCTCGATGTGAATATCGCTCGCGCGACGCTGAATCGCCGTGTAGATCGTGGAGTCGACCAGTCGAATGATCGGGCTGATGTCGCTCGTCAGCCGCTCGACGGTGAGGTTGTCCTCGGCGTTCTCGTCTTCCTTCAGCAGCGTGAGTTGAAAGCCCTCGGTCGCATCCTCGAGAACCCGTTGCGAGCTCTCGCTCTTCTTGAGGATCGATTCAATCGCGGAGCGCGGCCCCACCGTCACTTTGATTGGCGTCGCCAGGAGGACGCCGAGCTCGTCGATCATCGGCAGATCGGTGGGATCGGACACGACGATGGCCAGCGTCTTGAGGTCGGGACCTTCGCGCCGGTACGGCACGAACCCGTAGCGCAGCATGAGATCGGCCGGAATGGAACGGAACAGCTCCTGATCGATGCGGAACGTGTCCATGTCCACGAATTCCAGCCGGTAGCGCTCGGCGAGCCGGCGCGCCTGCTCGAGCTCGAGGCGGCGATCCTCGGCGCCGAGCTCGCTGTCGGTGTGGAGTGGCGCCGCCATGTCAGTCAACGCGTTTCCTCCGGCAAAGGGAACGGAGATCCCGCACGCTCCGCTCTCTCGTCACGGCGCTCCCGGCGAGCTCAGAACGGAACTAAGCTGGAAAATCGGCATGTACAGCGAGATCAGAATCGAGGCGATGACGATCCCCATGATGACCAGCAGCGTCGGCTCCACGAGCGTGACGAACCGCTCCATGTTGGTGCTGATCTCCTCGTCGTAGAAGTCGGCCACGGTGTTGAGCATCTCCTGCAGCGCGCCCGTCTGTTCGCCCACTTCGGCCATTTTCACCGCGACTTCGGGAAAGACGCGTCGCGCCTGCAGCGCCGCGGAGAACGACTCGCCTTCCTTCACGCGTGTGGTCACGATGGCCAGCTGTTTCGCCATGAACTGATTCGACATCGACCGGCTGGCGATATCCAGCGCGTGAACGAGCGGCAGGCCTCCCCCAAGCAGCGTGGCCAGCGTGCGCGCCATCTGCGACGTTGAAAACTTCTGGGCGACGTCGCCTAGCATCGGCATGCCGAGAATCAGCCGATCGAAACGCGTCTTCTGTACCGGCTGACGAGCCCACGCGACGAGCCCGCCCGCCAGCAGAGGAATCCCGATGAGCAGCAGCAGGAACTGACCGCGAATGAAATCCGATATGGCGATGATGATGCGGGTGATGAGCGGCAGCCTGGCGTTGGTGAAGCTTCCATAAAAGTTCGAGAACGCCGGCACGACCCAGATGACAATGACGCAGACGAGGGCGAGCGCCAGGGTCGTGAGAAGGGCGGGGTACACCAGCGCGGACACAATCTTGCGCTTGATCGTGGCGATGATCTTCGAATATTCCACGAACCGGCGCAGCACGCTGTCGAGACTTCCGCTGCGCTCGCCCGCCAGCAGCGACGCCGTGTAGACCGTGGGCAGGATCGACTCGTGTGCCCCGAAGGCCTCCGACAGCGCGGAGCCCGAACGCACCCTTTCGTACACATCCTCGAGAACGGCCCGGAACACCGGAGACTCGACGCGCCGCTTGAGCAGGTCCAGCGACTGAACCAGAGGCATGCCCGCCTTCAACAAGGTCGCCAGTTCCTGATTGAAAATGAGAAACTCTCGTGGCGGAATCCGGGTCTGGTGTGGCAAGCGGAGCGACAACCCCGCCACCGAGCCCTTGGCCTGGAGTGAAAGAACGTAAAGGTTCTTCTCCTCGAAGTCGTGGCGCAGACGCACCTCGCTGTCGGCGACGTACACCCCCTCGCTGATTTCTCCCGTGGGGGACGCGATACGGCACCTGAACTCCACCGCTCAGGCGCCTGCCCCGGATCGGTCCGCGCGCGGCGGTCGGCTGCAAGGGATTGTCGGCGTGGACATTAGTGGCCCGCAAAATTATACCAAGAGCAGGGCAAAAGCTCTGCCCTCTCTAAATCGGTCGTTTGACTGCTAAGGGTTAGACGCCTGAGCGCGGGAAAAGCTCTTCCGGTTGAGCCTGCTAGCCGACGATCTTCAGGATGCGCGAGACGTAGTCGCGCGTTTCCTGATAGGGCGGAATGCCGCCGAAACGCTCAACAGCGGCCTGGCCCGCGTTGTACGCGGCAAGCGCCAGCGGGACGTTCTGCGTGAATCGCACGAGCAGCGACTTGAGGTGCTTGATGCCCGCTTCGATGTTGGCAACTGGATCGTATGGATTGACGACGGCGTACTGGCGTGCCGTCCCGGGCATGAGCTGCATCAATCCCTTCGCGCCCTTTGGCGACCGGGCCCGTTCCTGATAGTGCGATTCGACCTCGATCACGGCGTGAACGAGCTTCGGATCGACCCCCTGCTCCGCCGCGACCTTCTCGATAATCTGACTGTACCGCTGCTGTTCGGGCCGAAGGGTTGCCGGGCTGCGGTTGTCATCTCCGCCAGGGGGCAGCACCGGCATGGGAAGCGGGGGATCGGGTTCCGGCTCGGGATACGCCACCTCGTCGGGTTCGATCCGGGCGATGACCGATGCGGGCGTGATGATTTCCCCGCCGGCTCTGAGCAGCAGGACGACCTGCTCGCCCCTCATTTCGTGCGCCTTGACCGACATGGTGCGACCTGACGAAAAGAAGACGATCTCGGCATGCGCCGGCACGACAGACATCAGGAACACCAAGGAGATTGCCGACAGGGACACACCCAGGGCGTTGCCTCTCAGTCCTCGGTATCCGTTGTGGCGCATCTTTTCAATCACCTTCCGTCAACGTAGGCATGGAACACACGGACGCCCAGCACACGCATATCCTTCGATGCGCCCGGATTGAGCTGAGCAGGTGTAAAGGTCTTATCGACCATTATATGCGCTTCCGACATCTCGTCCGAGCCCATCTGCGCCGCGGGCAGCTTGATCTTCCGCATCAGCCGATCTTTCGGCGTCACCGTGAAGGTTTCAATCACGTGCCCGCCCAAGGTGATTTGGACCTGCTGCCCGTCGAAGGGGCTCCCGGGGCTGTCGAGGTCCAGATAGAGGGTCGCATCCTTTTTCGGGTTCTTGAACGCCAGCACGGCCTCCTTCTTGGTCCATTGCCATTCCACGAGGCTGTTCTGCTGTGGAGATTCGACCATGTTCCAGCCCTCTTTGAAGACCGAATAGAGATTCTCGGTCTGGGGCTGGAGCTCGAGGCGCGCCACGCGATAGGCGAGCTGGCCCACGTTCTCGCCGTTCAATGACAGGCGCTTCTCCTCCCCCGTGGTCGAATAGAGACCGATTTCGAGGGTCGCGTCACCGATATATGGAAACACGGGAACGAAGATTGTTCGCGTGTACTGAACCGTCTGGCCCGGCTTCCATTGGGATGTCGGGACCGGCGGATTGTGGTCGTCGTCCCAGATTCGTTCGCCGTCTGAATCCTTGATGTGCGCGAAGACCCGGTAGTCCTGGTCGAATGTCGCTCCGTCGGCCACCACGAACTTGTACGTGATCTCCAATGCGCTGCCGGCGGGAACGCGATCGTGATCGAGCGTCACGGTCGGCGTGGCGACGGGCGGGCTCGCGGGTTCCTTGCCGCATCCGGATATTCCAATCGCCCCGATCGCGCCGAGCGCGCTCACGAGCGCGGCGAGGCAGAGCGCCGCCCCGCGTTGGAACTGTCGAGTCACGGGGCCTATCATAGACGCAAATCCAGATGACCCATATGTTACAGTTCTCGCCGTCGGAGGAACCCGCATGTCGCAGGACGCACTGGGCCTGATCGAAACCAGGGGACTCATCGGATCGATCGAGGCCGCGGATGCGATGGTCAAGGCCGCGAACGTCTCGCTCGTCGGGAAGGAATACATCGGCGCCGGCTACGTGACGGTCATGGTCCGAGGCGACGTCGGCGCCGTCAAGGCGGCCATCGACGCCGGAGCGGCTGCTGCACGTCGCGTCGGCGAACTGGTGGCCGTGCACGTGATTCCGAGACCACACATCGAGGTCGAGCGGCTACTCCCGAAGGGTACGTAAAACCGGAGTACGTAGCGCGGGGCTCTCGGCCCCGCGACGCGGCCCTGAAAGGGCCGCGCTACCTTGCGCGTTCCGCGGGGATCGCGTTGTAACACGATGGCGGAAACGAGTTCCTCACAGACCGATCGCGACCTCGCCTCCATCGCCGAGGCGCGCACGCTTGCGCGCCGCGCCAAACAGGCGTGGCTCGTCCTCGCGGAGCTCAGCCAGGATCAGATCGACGCCATCGTCGACGCAATGGCCGCCGCCGCCACCAGGCAGGCCGAAGCGTTCGCGCGGCTCGCGGTCGAGGAGACCGGCTACGGCGTGGTCTCCGACAAGATCCAGAAGAATCTCTTTTCCTCTCAGAAGGTCTACGACTTCATCCGGCCGATGAGAACCGTCGGCGTCGTGGCGCGGCACGCGGATCGCCGTGTGATCGAGATCGCGGAACCCTTCGGCGTGGTCGCCGCGGTGGTGCCGTCAACCAACCCCACATCTACGGCGATCTACAAGATCCTCATCTGCCTCAAGGCGCGTTGTGCGATTGTCCTGAGCCCTCACCCGGCGGCGGTGAAATGCATCGCGCGCGTCGCTGAGGTGATGGACGAGGCCGCCCGCCGCGCCGGCGCGCCGCCGGGCGCGATCAGCTGGATGACGACGGTCACGATCGAGGGGACACAGGAGCTGATGAAGCACCGCGACGTGGCCGTGATTCTGGCCACCGGCGGGATGGGCCTCGTGCGCGCCGCCTACAGCGCGGGCAAGCCCGCGTACGGCGTCGGACCCGGCAACGCGCCGGCGTACATCGAGCGCACCGCCGACGTGAAGAAGGCGGTGCGGGACGTGGTGACCGGCAAGACGTTCGACAACGGCGTGCTTTGCTCTTCAGAGAACTCGGTGGTCGTCGACGAGCCGATCGTCGAGGCCGTACGACAGGAGTTTCTGTCGCAGGGGGGATACTTTCTCTCGAGGAACGAAATGGACGCGGTGGCGCGCGTGCTGGTGACGCCGCAGCGGCTGCCCAATCCGTCGCTCGTCGGCAAATCCGCCACGACCGTCGCCGAAAAGTGCGGTCTCACCGTCCCCTCGAACACTCGCGTGCTCATCGCGCCGCTGGAGGGCGTGGGCCGCGACTATCCCCTGTCGATCGAGAAGCTCTGTCCGGTGCTCTCCTTCTACGTCGTGCACGACTGGCGCGAAGGGTGCGAACGCTGCAAAGAGATCCTGCGATACGGCGGGATGGGACACACCATGTCCATCCACTCGCAGGACGAGCAGGTCATCCTGGAATTCGGGCTCAAGAAACCTGCATTTCGCATCGTCGTGAACACGCCGACGACCCATGGTTCAATCGGGTTGACGACCGGGCTGGATCCGGCGATGACGCTCGGCTGCGGCGGCTACGGCGGGAACATCACGTCGGACAACATCTCGCCGCGCCACCTGCTGAATATCAAGCGGCTGGCGTACGAGATCGCTCCCGCCCTCAGAGTAGGCCCGAGCTTCAGCTCGGGCGTGACAAGCAACTTCAGCTCGGCGGTGACCGGCGGCGCCCGACCTGAAGGTCGGGCCTACGAACCGCAGGGCATCACCGCCGAGGCGCTGACGCAACGTATCGACCAGTTCTTGGGATCGCGGGGCTATCGTGCCGCCGACACCCAGCCCGTGTACAAACCACCGTACGAACGTGCGGACGTCGGCCCGAGCTTCAGCTCGGGCGCCTCGGCCGTCTCAGGCGTCTCGCCCTTCTCGGGCGTCTCGGG
>JAHFUL010000019.1 GCA_023265155.1 Acidobacteriota bacterium | reverse complement strand
AACCTCGAGCCGGGTGATCGGATTCAGGTGGAGTATTTGGTAGGCGTCCCTATCCGGGTGACGAGAGTGATTCCGACGACGTAGCGCGGGGCTCTCGGCGACGTGAAACGCCGCCCCTCGTGGCGCGGGGCTCTCGGCGACGTGAAACGCCGCCCCTCGTGGCGCGGGGCTCTCGGCGACGTGAAACGCCGCCCCTCGTAGCGCGGGGCTCTCGGCCCCGCGAATACGCGGCCCTAAAAGGGCCGCGCTGCGTACCGCGCTACGGCTTTGTCCGCTCGACGCGCACGGTCCTGAGGTCGATGCGGACGTTCGGCGTCTCATTCGTCCGGGGCGCGCCTTCAATGGCGTCAACGACCGACAAGCCCTCGACCACTCGCCCGAACGCCGTATACTGACCGTCGAGCGCGCTGGCCACGCCCGTGCAAATGAAGAACGAGGTGGTCGCGCTCGCCGGATCATCTCCGCGGGCCATCGAGACAATCCCCTTCACGTGCTTCGTGTCGTTGAATTCCGGCTGCAGATTCTGAACGAGCTTCTGCTGTTTGTCGGTCAGCGGCAGAGAGCGCGAAGACAGGGCGCCCGTCTGGATGACGAACCCTGGCACCACTCTGTGGAAGGCCATGCCGTCGTAGACCCCACTCTGGGCCAGGCGCAGGAACTGGCGAACATGTCCGGGCGCCTTGTCCGGAAACAATTCAATCGCCACTGGTCCGGCGCTGGTGTCCAGGATCGCGCGATACAGCGCGAGCTCCTGGATGGATTCGGTGGAGAACGGCTCGGGCACGGGCGGTGGCGTGTCCCGGATGGTCACCCGGCGGATTTCGACACGCTCCGTCGCCAGACCCGCGGCATCGGTCGGCGTCTCCGAAATCTTCTGCACGACCTCCAGACCATCCGACACGTGGCCAAAGACCGTGTACTGTCCGTCGAGCGCCGGTTGATCGACGATGACCACGAAGAATTGCGCCCCGGCGCTGTCCGGCCTGCCGGGAATCATCACTGCAGCCACCGAGCCTGCGGTCATCTTCGGCGCGCGCGATTCCGCTTTGACGGCGTTCAGGCCTCCGGTGCCGTACGTGCTTCGTTTTGCGGGGTCCTTCGTCAACGGATCGCCGCCCTGCACCATGCCGTACTTCACCATCCGGTGAAAGATCGTTCCGTCGTACCCACCGTCCTCGGCGGTTTTCACGAAATGCGCGACCTGATTGGGTGCGGCCGCCGGCGTGAGATCGATGATGAAGGTCCCCACAGCCGTGTCGACAACGGCTTGCTTCGAGGCGCTCTGCGCAGGGGCCCCGCTCGCGAGAGCCAGCGACATCGCGAAGCCGGCACGAAGGCTACGATTCATGACGTCATCTCGATGATACGCGCCGCATGCCACATGTAGTGGAGGGCGGACACGATCGTAATAACCAGAGAGGCATAGACGAACAGCTCGACAACCGACGAGTGGTATCCACGATAATTGAAGAACATCGCGACGACCGCGGTGACGATATAGGTGGCCGTCGCCGTCTTGCCGAAGATCGACGGCCGGAACGTCCGCGGCCCGATCGCCAGGTTGACGACCGCCACGGTCAGCACGATTCCCACGTCACGACTGATGATGAGGACCGTCAGCCAGATCGGCAGCTGATTCGCCAATCCCAGATTCGGTACCGTCAGCACGACGAATGCGCTGACCAGCAGCAGCTTGTCGGCCATCGGATCGAGCCATGCGCCCAGACGGGTCTTCTGCCCCGACCGGCGCGCGATGAGCCCGTCCAGCGCGTCGGTCAGACCGGCAGTGCCGAAGACCGTCAGCGCCCAACCCAGGTGCCCGTAAACCACGAGAATCACGAACGCCGGGATCAACAGCATTCGCAGCATCGTGAGCTGATTGGCAGTCGTCCACGCGGTCATGGCCGATTGCTGTCTCGGGCGCCGGGAAGTCCGGCCAGTGTCTCCAATCGCCGGACGGCCTGGACCGCCTCGGCACCCGTCACGGGGCGCGAAGGCTGGAACGCGGTGTCCGAACCAACGGCCATCACGCCCGCTGCCACGGCAACCGACGCGGCCGGATATGCCAGATGGCCCTGCGTCATATCGCTGAAGCGCCCGCGCGCGTTCTCCCACGGCCTGGCCAGCGTGGGTGACATCGCGGCAAGACGTTGAAGCAGCCGGCTTGCGGCCTGGGCCAGGTCCACCCGGCGAACGACCACCCTCGGTTGAAAGGTGTGGTTCTCGTACGGCTCCATCACGCCGGCGCGAACGACGGTCATGATCCACGGCTCGGCCCAGTTTGCCCGGGTGTCGGTGACCACGACGGGATCGCCGGTCCGCACGGACTGCAGGAGCGCTCCGAGACGAACCCCAATCAGCGCGGCCAAATCCGCGCGTGTGACCTGCGGCGCCTCCGCAATCGCGCGGTACTCCTCGGGGAGACGCGCCAGGGCGGCGCGCGCGCGGACCGCGTCGCGCCGCGCCCCCACCACCTCGCTCGGCTCGAGGGTCAGCGCCGATGTGTACGCGGCGAGAGCGCCGTCGACGTCTCCGCGTGCTTCGAGCAACTCCCCCATCTGCGCAAACGATGCGGCATCGGCGGGATCGAGCGACGTCGCCCGCTGGACGTGCGCGAGCGCGAGATCGGTCTCGCCCTTCTCCGCCTCGGCGGCGGCCAGCTCACGATAGAGAAACGCGCTGTCAGGCGAGCTCGCGATGGCGGCCTGATACGCGCGGATGGCTTCGTCGGGCCTGCCTGACCGCGCCGCCTGCCGGGCCGCAGCCAGATCCTTCTCTACCCCGCGGAACTTGAGGACCTCGATGCGGCGGGAGAGATCGACAAGTGAGGGATCGGCCGCCAGCGCCGCGGCGAAGGCTTCAGCGGCTTCCGACTCGCGCTCCAGGGCCGCGAGCGTCTGGCCGCGTCCCACCAGCGCAGACACATAGTCGCGCCGGTGTTCCAGCGCGCTGTCGAAGTACGGCAGCGCGGCCTTCGGATCGCTGCGTGAGAGCTCGAGGTAGCCGCTCGCGGTTTCCGCCGGATAGAAAGACGGCGATGCTTTCAGCGCCGTCGCGTATGCCCGCTCGGCGGTCTTGAGGTCGCCCGCCTGGAACAGCCGCCAGCCGAGATCGTAGGCGCTCACCGCGCTCGTCCCCGCCAGTGACTCCGGCACCGGGGGCTGCGTGAACTGCGGGAATCTTGGCGCGGTGACGACAGGCGCCGGAATAATTTTCGGCGCGCACGCGCCCACGGCGATCAGTCCAATCAGGACGAGGACTGCGGGCGTGCGCATGATAATCAAAGTTTACCTCGCGTCGGGCCGAAGGCGTGCGAGGAGGCGTCGCGGGACATCGGCGACGATGGAGACGCGGCCATCGCGGGACTCGTGAACGAGGACCCGGGCCAACCGATAGAGTTGAGCGATCCGCTGGCGATCGACCGGGCTCTCCGGATCGAAGGCGAGCGTCACACGCCGGACATCCAGAGCCAGACGGGAGGCGATGGTTTCCACCAGCTCATCCGCTCCTTCGTGCCGGAGTGCGGAGATGCACAGGGCGGCGGGATCCGAATCCTGCAGCCGGCGACGCTCGTCGGCCGTGAGCTGATCGCACTTGTTGTAGACCTCGACAATCGGCACACCGGTCGCTCCGAGCTCCTCGAGCACCTGCTGAACCGCGCTGATCCGCCGCTCGCGATCGGGCGCTGCCGCGTCGATGACGTGCAGGACGAGATCGGCCCCCACGACCTCCTCGAGCGTGGCCCGAAAGGCGGCCACCAGCGCGTGCGGCAACCGATCGATGAAACCGACCGTATCGGAGACGAGGAGCTCGCGATTGTCCGGAAGCCGCACCTGCCGCACGAGCGGGTCGAGCGTGACAAACAGCGCATCCGAAACTTCCGCGCGTGCACCCGCCAGTAGATTGAACAGCGTTGTCTTGCCGGCGTTGGTGTAGCCGACGAGCGCGACGGTGGGGACCGACGCCTTGTGGCGGCGCTCCCGCAGTTGCGCCCGGCGCTGACGCACGCGTTCGATGTCTCCGCTGATGGAATGAATGCGCGCGCGGATCCGACGGCGGTCGGTCTCGAGCTTCGTTTCACCAGGGCCCCTGGTCCCGATCCCGCCGCCGAGCCTCGACAGCGCGTCACCGGATCCCGCGAGGCGCGGCAACAGGTACTTGAGCTGTGCCAGTTCCACCTGCAGCTTGCCTTCGCGCGTTTGAGCCCGGCGCGCGAAGATGTCGAGAATGAGCTGGGTGCGATCGAGGATCTTCTGCCCGACTTTCTCTTCGATCTGACGGAGCTGTGCCGGCGTCAGCTCGCTGTCGAAGATGACGAGGCCGGCGCCCGTCTCGCTGCACGACACCGCCAGCGTTTCCACTTTGCCGGAACCGAGAAAGGTCGCCGGGTCGGGCTTCGCCCGCTCCTGCAGCACGCGCAGCACCACGTCGGCGCCGGCGGCGTCGGCGAGCCCAGCCAGCTCGTCCATCGAGCGCTCAGCGTCGAGCCGGCGCGCGCGTCCCGCGACGAGACCAACCAGCGCCGCTCGCTCGCGAGCGCGCGAGCCGCGGGTGGACGTGCGAACGCCCGACCCGAAGGTCCGGCTTACGCCTGCAGGCATGCCAGAATTTCTTCCCATCCAATGGCACCGGCCCGTACAAGCCGCGCCGCATCTCCTGTGAGATCCACGATCGTTGACGGCGGTCCGCCCGTCGTCCTGCCCGCGTCCAGGAGTAGATCGATCTGGGAGCGGTCAGAAAATGAGGCGGCGACGACATCCGGGTCGTCCGACGCAGGCTGTCCGCTGACATTCGCGCTGGTGGCCGTGAGTGGGCGATCGCAGGCGCGGCAGAGGTCGAGCGCCACTCGGTGATTGGGCACGCGAACGCCGATGCGCCCGGTCCCGCCGGTCGCTTCGGCGACAATCGCCGGCGGAGCAGCCACGAGGAGCGTGAGCGGACCGGGCCAGAAACGGAGGGCCAGCCGCCGAACCGATGGCGAGAGCTCGCCGATATGTCGGACCAGTTGCGCAAGGTCCGCGGCGACCAGCGGCAAGGGCTGCCCGGCGCTGCGCCTCTTGACCGCGAAGACCCGCTGCACGGCTTCGCGGTTGAACGGATCGGCCGCCAGGCCGTAGAGCGTGTCGGTGGGCAGAGCGACCAGCCCGCCCAGGCGAATCGCGGCTGCGGCGGTATCGATCACGGCGGGGTCGGGCAGGTTCGCGTCGATCCGCAGCCTGATCACGCGAATCAGAAGTGAATCTTGACGTCGCCCGAAGGCGCGACGTGAATGCTGTCGATGAACCGGATCCGGTGCGGATTGTTCTGCATAATCACCGAGCTGGTGCGGATGCCGTCGCCGAAGAACCGGACGCCCCGCATCAGGGTCCCGTCCGTCACTCCCGTCGCAGCAAAAATGATGCTGTCCCCACACGCCAGGTCCCGGGATCGGTAGACCTTCTTGAAATCCGTGATCCCCATCGTGCGGCAACGTTCCTCGTGCTCAGGCTTCGTCACGACGAGCCGTGCGAAGATCTCGCCGTTCAGGCAGCGCATGGCAGCGGCCGTGATCACGCCTTCCGGCGCGCCTCCTGTGCCCATCACCGCGTGGACCCCCGATCCCACGACAGCCGCCGCGATGCCAGCCGACAGATCTCCGTCCCCGATGAGCCGGATGCGGGCTCCGGTCGCGCGGATGTCTGCGATGAGCTTCTGGTGCCGCTCGCGCTCCAGCACGATGACGACCAGATCTTCCACCTGCCGGTCCAGGCACTTCGCGATCGCGGTGAGATTCTCTTGAACGGGCGCGTCGAGATTCACATGATCCTTCGAGCTCGGACCTACCACCAGCTTCTCCATGTAGAGGTCCGGTGCGTGCAGCAGGCCACCGCGGTTCGATGCGGCGAGTACGGCGATGGCGTTGGCCGCGCCCGTTGCGCAGAGATTCGTCCCTTCGAGCGGATCGACGGCGATATCCACCTGCTCGAAGCCCCCGTTCCCTTTCGACTGGGCCATGCCGACTTTTTCGCCGATGTACAGCATCGGCGCCTCGTCGCGCTCACCTTCACCAATGACGATGGTGCCGTCGATCGGCACGGTGTCCATGACGCGCCGCATCGCCTCGACTGCCACGTGATCGGAATGGTGCCGATCGCCCTTGCCCATCGTGTGCGCGCAGGCGATTGCGGCTTCCTCGACGACCCTCAAGAATTCGAGCGAGAGATCAGAATCCATAAATGAACGGCATTCTCAGTGTTGACTCTTGACTTCCTGCTTGTAGGCCGGGAGCTCGCACCTGGTCGGGCGATCGGTTCGATAGCCGAGCAGATAATCGGCCTGCATCAGCTTGTGAATCTCGCGCGTGCCTTCGTAGATGACCGCGCCCTTGCAATTCCGGTAAAAGCGGCCGACCGGATACTCGTCGGAGTAGCCGTTCGCCCCGTGGATCTGCACAGCATCACCGGCCGCCCGTTCGGACGCGACCGTGGCAAACCACTTCGCGAGTCCGGTCTCCCTCGTATTGCGCTGGCCATTGTTCTTCATCCAGCCCGATCGGAGCCACAGCAGCCGGGCCGACTGATAGTCCGACTCCATCTGCGCGATCATTTCCTTGACGAGCTGGTGCTGTCCGATCTCGACGCCGAAGGCGTGCCGCTCCCTGGCGTATTTCACGCTCGCGTCGCGACACGCGCGGATGAGGCCCGTGGCGCCGGCGGCGACCGTGAAGCGGCCCTGGTCGAGCGCGAACATCGCGATCTTGAAACCCTCGCCCGCCCGGCCAATCAGATTCTCTTCGGGCACCTCGACGCCGTCCATTTTGAACCAGCCGGTGTTGCCCGCGAGGATGCCCCACTTCTCCTTCATCGGCCCGCTCGAGAAGCCCTTGAAGGTGCGTTCGACGATGAACGCGCTGAGGCCACCAGGGTCGCGCTGTTTTTTCTTCTCCGCGTCTGTCCACGCAATGACGATGAAGCTGTCGGCAACATCCGCCAGCGAGATCCATGATTTCTCGCCGTTGAGCACGTACCGGTCGCCGTTCTTCGCCGCCGTTGTCTGAATCGCGCGCGCGTCGCTCCCCGCGCCGGGCTCGGTCAGGCCATAGCCGGCGATCTTCCTGCCCTGCGCTTGAGGGACGAGATACCGCTGTTTCTGATCTTCAGTCCCCCACGACAGCAGCGACAGGCAGTTCAGGCCCGCGTGCACCGACATGATGACGCGCAGCGACGTATCGACGTACTCGAGCTCCTCGCTCGCGAGACCGAGACAGATGTAATCCATCCCGGCCCCGCCGTACTCCTGGGGAACCGAGATGCCGAGCAGACCGAGCGCGGCCATGCCGCCCAGCACACGCTCGCGATCGAACCGGTGCTGACGATCGGCGTCCCGAATATGTGGAGCGATTTCCCGCGAGCCCCACTCGCGGACGGACTGCTCGAGCAATCGCTGTTCGTCCGAAAGTTCGAAGCTGATCATGGGCGGGGGGGATGGTATCACGAAGGTTCAAGGTCCCCGCACGACGCGGACCTTCGTGCCGCGGGTGGCGTGGACCTCGGCGGCCGCACTGGCGCCGTTGGCCGCAATCTCCAGATGATCTGAGCTGCTGAACAGCGCGCACAGGCGACCCGGCGCGGCCTCGGCGTAGGTCGAGACCACGCCGGGGAGCTCGCACCCGCCGATTCGAATCGTCAGCCGCCCACCGTCCGCAAGATTCTCGACGGTCGTGCGATCGATATTCGTGATCAGATTGCCGAATCGATCGACGCGCAGCACCTCTCCGTCGATGGCGCAGTCCGACAGCGTGGGTCGGGGCAGCTGCAGGCGCTCGGCCTCCACCGGCGGCCCGAGCGCCGCCAGATCGACGCCCGACGCCAGCCATGCCGCAGCCGGTGCGAAACGGTCGCGGCCTTCGAACGTCCGGCTGACCGAGGGTCGCTGGTAACGGGCCTCGGTGAGCGCAACGACGACCGTCTGATTCTCAGGCGGCACGGCATCGAGGACGACCGACAGCACGCCGTTGTCCGGAGCGACGAAGCGGTAGCCTCCGACCTCGGCCGCGATGCCGCGGCGCGCCGATCCGACGCCTGGATCGATCACGACGAGAAAGACGGTCCCGGCTGGAAAGTATCGATAGGCGGCCGAGAGCTCGAGGGCTCCGGCCAGGACGTCATGCGCCGGAATCTCGTGGGAAATGTCGACGAGCGTCGCTTCCGGACAGATCCCGAGCGCGACACCCTTCATCGCGCCAGCGTAATGATCCCTTAGACCGAAATCCGTCAGAAGGGCAATGACTGGACGCGCCACGTCTACCCTCTTGCGAGCGGCAGGGGAATGTTCGACCGCCTGCATGCCGCGAAGCCACGAAGGACACGAAGCGAAGCCACGAAAACACGGAGACACGAAACTCGGAAACACGAAGCTCGGATCGCACGTTGGGCTCCGCGTGCGGTTTCGTGATTGCGTGATTTCGTGGCCTTCGTGACCGGGAACCTATGCAGGCTTTCGAAAGAGGATTTCCCTGAGGTTGTTCTGCAGGAGGAAGGAATCCGACACCCTCAGGCCTCCGAACAGCCGGATGATATCGCGATTCAGGAGAATTGTCTGTCGCCCGCGGGCCGCGCGATACGAGCGATGCCTCAGATTCAGTTCGTCGACAATGATGTACTTCGTATACCGGATGTCAGGTGGTTGTGCCGTCCCGAAGAATCCCAGGAGCGCCCCTTCCGGCCGCAGCACCCGGGTCAATTGCCCGGCAAGGGCCTGCGCGGACGCCCGATCGAGATAGTCGATGAGATCCCAGCACAAAATGCCGTTTACCGAATCGTCAACCTGGTGAAAGCGCTTCTTCAGAAAATCAGGAAACGCATCGATCTTGTCGCCCCGGACATGTCGATCGAGATCCGCGAAGATGTCCTCGACGAAAATCTTGCAGCCGAGCTGTTCGCCGAAGAAGCTCACGTTGCTGCCGACGACAGGACCCAGGTCGAGGAGCACGGGGGACTCGCGAGCCGTCAGGGCCGTGAGGAACTTGCGAAGCGCTTTCGTGGAAAAGGTGGGGTCGCCGACAACGACGGTCGGGGCTAAGGGCTCCGATTCGCTTCGACGCGGTGCAATGCGATCTAGCAGACCCATGTTCAGAAGGGGGAAGTTAGAAGTCCTTCTGACTTCTGCCCTTCCTCGTCTGACTTCTCGTTCAGGCGCGCTGGACGGCAGCGACCTGCGGGACCGGCTGCGGCGCAGCAGGGCTCTGCGGGGTCGCTTTGGCGGCCGGCGGCGGCGGCGCGGCGGCAACGCCCTTGCGCTGCATGTCGACGCTGCCGCGGAAATGCGCGCCCTCCGCAATCGCCACGCGTGGCGAAACGATGTCGCCGTCCACCGATCCCGCGTCGCGAATGTCCACCTTGTCGCTGGCAGTCACATTGCCGGTCACTTCACCGAGAACGATGACGGCCTTCGCAAAAACCTGCGCCTTGATGCGGCCGTTCGGCCCGATCGTCAGGACGTGGTCGCGAAGCTGAATCGTGCCTTCGACGTGACCTTCGATGGTCAGGTCCTCGCTGCCATTCAGTTCGCCCTTGATGACGACAGACTTTCCGATGTTCACGATGTCCTTCTCCATACTGCTGCCCGTTTCAAAACGAGGACCTGGAGTGGTCCCGGCCACGCTCGGCGCGGGTGGCTGCGGCGCAGCCGGCTGTTGTCCGGCGGCGGGCCGGACGGCTTCATCCCGTTTCCACATGTCATCCTCCGACTATCCACGGCCGGGCGCCAAAGGTATCTGCCGTTGTGGGGCTGGGGACCCCAAAGTCCAGTCAGTATATGGTTCCCCTAGAACCTTGTCTAGTCCTTTTGTTACCTATGGTTAGCGGGAGTGATAGGATGTAAGGTTCACACATGCGTGTCTACTTTGACTACAACGCGACGAGCCCTCTGGCTCCTGGCGTGGCTGACGCCGTCGACCGCGCCACGCGTGAGATCTTCGGAAATGCCTCGAGTGTGCACCACTTCGGCCAGCAGGCCAAGGCCGCAATGGACGACGCGCGATCGTCGGTCGCTCGGCTCATCAGCGCCGATCCGTCGGAAATCGTGTTCACGAGCGGCGGAACCGAGTCGGACAACTTCGCCATTCGAGGCATGGCTGAAGCGCTCGAGGCAACGGGGCGTCGGCATCTGGTCGCGACCGCCATCGAACACGAGGCGGTCCTCAACACGTTCAAGGCGCTCGCCCGGCGCGGATGGAGCACCACGCTCGTTCAGCTGGACCAATCGGGAGTCGTGTCACTGGATCGGATCCGTGAGGCCCTCACCGACGAGACCGCCCTCGTATCCGTGATGCACGCCAACAACGAGATCGGGACCATTCAGCCCATCGCCGAGATTGCCGCCATCGCCCACGGGCGCGGCGCCCTCATGCACACAGACGCCGTGCAGTCGGTTGGCAAGATTCCGGTCGATGTGCGCGCGCTCGGCGTCGATGCTCTGGCGCTCTCTGCTCACAAGTTCAACGGGCCCAAAGGCGCAGGGGCGCTCTGGATCAAGCGCGGCACACGGATGCAGCCCATCTTGACCGGTGGCAAACACGAACGGAATCGCCGCGCCGGCACCGAGAATGTGCCGGCAATCGCCGGACTGGGTCTGGCCGCGCGTCTGGCGCTCGCGAAAATCCCCGGCGAGGCCGGCCGTCTGGGTGCGCTCCGGGATCGCCTGGAGGAAGAAATCCTGCGCCAAGTGCCTGGCACCGCGATCAACGGCTTGCGGACGGCCCGGGTGCCGAACACGACGAACATCAGCTTCGATCGCGTCGAGGCCGAGAGCCTCCTCATCGCGCTCGATCTCGACGGCGTGGCAATTTCGACGGGGTCTGCGTGCTCGTCTGGCACGCTGGAGCCGTCGCACGTGCTGCGCGCGATGGGCTTTCCCACCCATCGCACGCAGAACTCGCTGCGATTCAGTCTGGGGATCTTCTCGACCGAGGAGGAAGTCGATCGCGTTGTGGCCGTGCTGCCGAGACTCGTCGAGAAGCTGCGAAGCTTGAGGAGCCGGCCCGGCGCACAGGCAGTCGGGCGCACGTAGCTGCTTTGAGTCGCGTGTGCATCACGAGGCCACGAAGAACACGAAGTCTCTCATCCTGGTGACTTCGTGATTTCGTGGTTCTCTGGCGGTGGACGAC
This sequence comes from Acidobacteriota bacterium, assembly GCA_023265155.1. Classification (GTDB taxonomy): domain Bacteria; phylum Acidobacteriota; class Vicinamibacteria; order Vicinamibacterales; family CAVVIG01; genus JBGOTP01. The sequence continues at coordinate 21,459 of JAHFUL010000019.1, read as the reverse complement.
AGAGGTGTCATGCGGATAGTCGTCGCGATGTCGGGCGGTGTGGATTCGTCGGTGGCCGCCGCCCTGCTGGCTGAGCAGGGTCACGACGTCATCGGTCTGTCCATGCAGCTCTACGACTTTTCTGGGGATCGCCCGTTCGGGAGCTGCTGCTCCCTCGAGGATCTTCACGATGCCCGGCGGGTCGCCGCCGCCCTCAACATCCCGCACTACATCATGAACTTCGAGCGGCAGTTCGACGAACAGGTCATCGCCAACTTCGTCCGCGAGTACTCGGCTGGACGGACGCCGCTGCCGTGTGCCCATTGCAACAGCGATCTCAAGTTCGCCACGCTAGCCGATCGGGCGAGCGGGTTTGGCGCCGACGCCGTTGCGACGGGCCACTACGCACGGGTCGAGCGCGACCCGGTCTCCGGACGGCACCTCTTGAGGCGAGGCGTCGATGCGACCAAAGACCAGGCATACTTCCTTTTTTCACTCACACGGGATCAGCTGGCACGTGCGTGCTTTCCAGTAGGGGATCGCGACAAGGAGGCCGTCCGCGCGTACGCCCGCCACCGGCGGCTCCCCGTGGCGGACAAGCCTGACAGCCAGGAAATCTGCTTTGTCCCCGATCACGACTACAAGTCGTTCATCGAGCGGCGTGCGCCACCCTCATCGACCAACGGCGCCATCGTCGACCAGGCCGGCCGCGTCGTCGGCCAACATGGGGGCATCCATCGCTTCACGGTCGGCCAGCGGAAAGGTCTTGGGCTTGTGACCGCGCCCGGGGGGGCGAACAGCGCCCCTCTGTACGTGGTGGCGCTCAGGCCTGGCGAGCGGCAAGTGGTCGTCGGGCCGAAGCAGTCGCTCGAACAGACACGGCTGACGGCGTCGGGCGTCAACTGGATGATCGACGTGCCGGCCGGCGTGCTCCGTGTCACGGCCCAGATCCGTCATCGCCATCACCCTGCGCCCGCGACCGTGCGATCGATTGGCGACGGGCGCGCCGAGGTGATCTTCGACGCTCCCCAGCTGGCGATCGCGCCCGGCCAGGCGGCGGTCTTCTACGACGGAGACGTGGTGGTGGGAGGAGGGTGGATAGACTGAGAGCGGGATTTGGCGATTGACGATCTGGCGATTTACTATTTGCAGATCGACGATTGGCCTCTTCTCACGCCGTCTGCAGATGTTCCGGGAGGCCGTCGAGGTAACGCTCGGCATCCAGCGCCGCCATGCAGCCGGTTCCCGCCGCCGTAATGGCCTGCCGATAGACATGATCCTGCACATCCCCGCAGGCAAAGACCCCCGGCACGCTCGTTTTCGCGCCGTCGTGCGTCAGGAGGTAGCCGTTCGCATCCATCTCGATCTGTCCATGAAACAACGACGTGTTCGGCGTGTGGCCGATGGCCACGAACACGCCGCTCACCGGCAGTTCGGTCCTGGCGCCGGTGTTCACGTCGCGCAGCATCATCGACGTCACCTCGCCCGCGGTGGTGTCGTTGATCTGATCCACTTCGGCGTTCAGGCGCCACTCGATTTTCGCGTTCGCTCGCGCCTTGTCCTGCATGATTTTTGACGCGCGGAGCGTCCCGCGCCGGTGCACAACGGTCACTTTCGTCGCAAATTTCGTGAGGAACAGGGCTTCCTCCATCGCCGAGTCGCCGCCGCCGACAACGGCGATCTCCTGACCGCGGAAGAAATAACCGTCACAGGTCGCACAGGTCGACACTCCGTGCCCCATCAGTGTGCGCTCGGACGGCAGCCCGAGGAGTCGCGCCGAGGCGCCGGTTGCGATGATGACGGTTCGCGCCCGGAACTCCGCCTCCGCCGTCCGAACGACAAGGGGCAGGGCGCAGAGCTCCACGGCCGTCACCTGGCTCTGTATGATTTCCGCCCCGAATTTCTCGGCCTGGACGCGCATATCGGCTATCAGGTCGGGCCCCATGATGCCCTCCCGATAGCCGGGATAGTTCTCGACGAGCGTTGTCAGCATCAGCTGACCGCCCGCCTCCAGCCCCTCGATGACCAGCGGCTGCATGTTCGCGCGAGCGGTATACAAGGCGGCGGTCAGTCCCGCCGGGCCAGACCCGATGATGATGACGTTTCGGATCACAGATATTTGTCGATGACCTTCTTGATGTCTTCCTTGGGCATCAGACCGACGACCTGATCGACCACCAGGCCGCCCTTGAACAGGAGCAGCGCGGGGATGCCTCGAACGTTGAACTTGACGGTCGTGTACGGATTCTCATCGACATTCAGCTTGCCGATTGTCACCTTCCCGCCGTAATCGAGCGCGAGCGCATCGACGGTGGGAGCCAGCCGCTTGCAGGGGCCGCACCACTCCGCCCAGAAGTCAACCAGCACGGGGCCGCCAACCTTCAGAACCGACGCCTCGAAATTACCATCCGTGAACGTCTGCACATTCTCCGCTGCCATCGTCGTCCTATCTGTTGCGGGGCAAAACAACCCGAGCCGTCACCCCCTGTGCGGCCGGCATTGATGACCGCGGCTGCTCTCAGCCGGGGTTCCTGCTCACCTTCTCGTATATTGTGACGTACTCCCGGGCGGAACGGTCCCAGGAATGATCCTGTTTCATGCCCTCGAGCTGCAGTTCCCGCCATTTTGAAGGATTACCAAAGGCTGCCAGCGCACGGCGCAGCGTCTCCAGGAGCGCCTCTGGCGTGTATTGGTCGAAGACAAAGCCCGTGGCACCCTCGCGCACCGTATCGAACAGACCACCCACCCCACGCACGACTGGAACGGTGCCGTACCTGAGGCTGTACATCTGGTTCAGGCCACAGGGCTCGAACCGTGACGGCATCAGGAACATGTCGGCGCCACCCTCAATCAGGTGCGCGAGCGGCTCATCGAACCCGATCCGCGCGCCGATCCGATCGGGGAACCTCGCGGCGAGCCTGCGCCAGAAGTCCTGGTATTTCGGTTCGCCCGCGCCCAGAACGACAAACGAGGCGGGAAGGACCGGCAGTCGATCGGCGAGCGCGGCGACGAGATCCAGTCCCTTCTGATCGACCATCCGCGAAATCATCCCGATGAGCGGCCGCTTCATGGCGGAGGGATCCCGCGCCAGACCGAACCGCAACAGCAATTCAGACTTTGCGACGGCTTTCCCGGCAAGATCCGCTGCGCTGTAATGTGCGGGCAGATACGGATCCCGCTGCGGATCCCACTCGTCGACATCAACGCCGTTCAGAATGCCGACGAGATCGGCCGCGCGCCGGCGTAGCACGCCGTCGAAACCGCAGCCAAACTCCGGTGTCTGCGTCTCCTCGGCATAACGGGGACTGACGGTGGTGATCGCTTCCGCGGCGTTGATACCGCCCTTCAGAAAGCTGATCTGCCCCCAGAACTCGAGACCCTCCTGGGAAAAGACCGATGCCGGCACATCGAGTCGCGGCATCCAATCGGCACTGAACAGACCCTGGTACGCGAGATTGTGAATCGTGAACACGCTCGGTGTGCCGCTCAACACCGGGTGGCCGGCATAAAGCGTTTTCAGGTACACCGGAGCCAGCCCGCTTTGCCAGTCGTGCGCGTGCACGACCGTCGGCCGCGTTCCACGGAGCGCCGCCCACTCCAGCGCTGCACGGGCGAGGAGCGCGAACCGCCTCGGATTGTCCGGATAGTCGACGTGTTCAGAGCCGTAGAGCCCGTCGCGGTCGAACAAATCCGGCGCGTCGACCAGGATCGCTGTCGCTCTGTCGCTGACGCGCGCTTCAAAGAATCCCACCTTGGCCGGCTGCCCACCTACCGAAATCGGAATGCGATCGACGAACACGCCGTCTCTGACGCCCCGGTAGCGAGGCAGAACGAGCGTGGCGTCCCAGCCCAGGCGTCCGAGCGCAGGCGGGAGGGCGCCGAGCACATCGGCAAGTCCGCCGGTCTTCGCAAACGGCAGTGCTTCCGAGCCGATCATCAGAACCGACGGTAGCCGAGTCGCCGCTCGACGAGTCGCAGCCATGTCAGGCCCGCCAATTGTACAATCCTCGCCGTGACTCAACCTGCCGCCCGCACCTCGCGCCGGGATTCGCGCGAAGTCGTGGAGCTCAAAGAGCTCGGGATCGCGCACCCGGAGCTCGAGTCCGCCGTCGCCATGCAGCTCGCGCTCATGGACGTCCAGCGCCGGATCCAGGGCCGAGTGCCGCTACCCTGGATCCAATCGGACGCGGACTGGCTCGCCGCCCAGCAACGAGCCGGACGCCCCATCGTGCGCTTCGGGGACATTCCGCTGAACTGGAGTGATTTCCGCCTGACGTTTCGCCAGACCGCAGACATCCTGTACCGGTATGAGGCACTTGATCGCACCGAGCACCAGGAGATTCTGACGCTCGGACGAGATGGCCACAGGCTGGAACCACTGGTCAGTCAGTGGTACCAGGCGACGGCAGGCGTCGAGCCGGGGATGAATCCAAGTGACCGCACTCCAGCGGGATCGCCAGCCAGCCTCGACCAGGTGCTCGTGCTGGCGCTACGGCCCTTCCTGGCTCGCTGCGCTGAAGCGCTGGTACAGTCCGTCGATCCCAAGATCTGGCGGTACGGCCACTGCCCGTTCTGCGGCTGGGAACCGGAGTTCGCCTGCATCATGCCGAGCGCGGAGCGGCGGCTCGTCTGCGGCCGCTGCCTTGCCCAGTGGGCGTTCGACGCGCTCGCGTGTCCGTTTTGTGCCAATGCCGACCGGTCCCTCGTCACCTCGTTCGCCACGCGCGACGGCCGTTACCGCGTCTATGCCTGTGACGTGTGCCGGCGGTACCTGAAGGCCTACGACGGCCGTCACAGCACGAGGCCCGTGCTGGTGTCGGTGGACGCGATCGCCACGCTTCCGCTCGACGCAGCGGCGATGCAACGTGGATATGTGGGGTGAGGTTTGCCGCGCGAGCCCCGCGCTACTCCTGAGGGGCGGCGACTGGAGTTTGTGTCGCGAAGATACTCGAGGCCTTGTTCGACAGCCAGCTGAAGAGGTTCTGCGTTTCAAGGAAGCGCCCGGCGTTCGAGCGCGCGCCCAGCACCACCACCGCCACCTGCTGACCGCCCTGCGGCAACTGGAGGAGCGTCGCCAGGCAGTAGCCTGCCTTGGTGATGAAGCCGGTCTTCCCGGCGCGGATATCGAAATCCCCCTTGCCGAGCAACTGATTCGTGCTGCGGAACGTGAACGTCCGCTTGGCCGCGTGCACGGTGTACTCCGGCGTGCGCATGATCGACGAAATCCGCTCGTCCGCCGAGGCAGAGGCGATGAGACGGGCCATGTCGTACGCCGACGACACGTTGTCCGAGAGCAGGCCCGAAGGATCGGCGTAGCGCGTGCTGACGAGGCCCATCTCGACCGCTTTCGTATTCATGCGTGTGATGAAATCGGTCGATCCTTGTGGTGAGATGCGGGCGATGGCGCGAGCCGCAGCGTTGTCCGAAGGGATGAGCAGCAGGTGCAGAAGATCGTCGATGGTCACCCGGTCGTTGACGCGCAATTTCGTCGTCGACGCCTGATAGACGTCACCGCGGGCGATCGTCACTTCCTGCATCGGATCGGGATTGCTCTCGAGAAAAACGACCGCGGTCATCACTTTGGTGATGCTCGCAATCGAGCGCTGGCTCTGGGAGTTCTCTTCCCAGAGCACCTCGCCGGTCTCCGGGTTGAGGATAATCGCCGCCGCCGCGCGAAGGTCGGGCACCAGGTCGCCGCTCGCGTCGACCTTGTAGCGGGGGAGAATTGTGTTGGCGATCTCGCGAGCGTTCGCCGTCGCGCGCGCGCGGGCAGGCGTCGTTGCGCGCGACTGAGATCGCGGTGCTGAACGCTTGGGCGCCGCCTTGGTCGCCGGAGGCTTCGCGGTGGTGGCCTTCGCTCGCGGACGAGCGCCAGCTGCGGCGGCTGGCGTCGAGGGTTTCGCCGTCTGGGCTGCGGTCGTCGGAACGGCGATCCCGACAAGCCCGATCAGCACAACAGAAGCGATCCAGAAAAATGGTTTTCTGATCACCAGAGCATTCTCAGCGTATGAAATTGGGGCCGAACGTTGAACGAGCTTAGCAGACAATTCATAGACTGCAAGGGAATTATCGCGCGATCCGGTCCAGCTTGCGGGTCCAGCTCCCACAGGCCGCTTATCGGTCGGTCTACCGCCGAGCACAAGTCTCAGGAGGCCCCGAGCGGGAGTCCCAGGAGAAAATGTGACGCCGCGTGAACTGGAGGATTATCGCGCCCTTCGCGACACGATTCGGGAGCGCGGCACCGTCCGGGTCTGGCTCGTCCTGGCCGGAATCACGGCGTGGGGCAGTCTGACGGTCTTGACAATCGCGTGGGCTCCCTGGGCAGTGGCGACGCTCCTCCCCCTTCTCGTACTGGCTGCCGCGTTCGAGGGCGTCTTCGCCCTCCATACCGGCGTGGAGCGAATCGGTCGCTACCTTCAGGTCTTCTACGAAGACGACGAGTCAGTGCGGAAGTGGGAGCAGCAGGCGATGGCGTACGGCAGGCGTTTTCCAGGAGGCGCGCCTGATCCGCTGTTCGCGATCATCTTCGGTTTGGCGACCCTCTTCAACTTCGTTCCGGTCGTGCTCGCCGGTGGCATCGCCATCGAGTACGGCGTCGTGGGGTTGCTCCACCTGCTCTTTCTCATCCGTCTCGTTCAGGCTCGCCTGCAGGCTGTCCGCCAGCGATCGAGGGATCTCGAACGCTTTCAGCAGCTGAAACAGACCCCCTGACGGCTACTTCTGCGCGAGCGCGACAGTCACGAGCAGCGCGTGTTGCGTGCCCTTCCACGCCTCGGTGCTGTCGAACGATTCGGTCAAGGCGTGGGCGTCGGCGCCAACGCCGCCGCCGCCGATCGTAATCGCGGGGATTCCCAAACTGATGGGAAGATTCGCGTCGGTTGACGCCTCCGACAACTGAGCGTTCAACCCGAGCATGTTCGCCGCCCCAAGCGCCGTCTGCACAATGGAGCTGCTGGCCGGTATCGATCCGGATGGCCGATCGCCGACAAGCTCTCGCGACGCCGTGATCACCCCTGCCCTTCCCCACCGGGCGTTTTCTTCAGTGACGGCTGCCTCGAGGGCGCGCTGGAATTTCGCGTCGACCGACGCGAGCGCCGCCCGATCCGATGAGCGAAGGTCCACTTCCATCCATGCGTCCGATGGGATGGCGTTCACTGCTGTCCCGCCGCCGATCCGTCCGACGTTGAAGGTGGTCCTTGGCTGGTCCGGAACCTGAAGTTCAGCGATTTTCGCCACGGCGCGTCCGAGCGCCCCAATCGCGCTCGCGGTACCGAACGCCGCATAGCTGTGGCCGCCTGGGCCCTTGAACGTCACTCGGTATCGGTGGCTTCCAACAGCAATGTGGCTGACGTACACGCCGGGACCGTCAATCGACACAAAGCGATCGATGTCGGGTCGTGGCGCCGTTCTCGCGGAACCGGCGCCGCCCTTGCCCACGCCGAAGAGCTCCCTGACACCGCGCAGGTTGCCAAGTCCTTCTTCCCCGACGTTCGCCACGAACGTGATCGATCCCGGAGTTTTCACTCCTGCCGACCGTAAGGCTCTGACAATTGCCACGAGCACCGCCAGGCCCCGGCAATTGTCGCCGACTCCGGGACCGCTGAACGTGGCGCCCGCGCGCCTGACGGTGACGTCAGTTTCGGGCGGGAAGACGGTATCGAGATGGGCCGCCACGACGACATGCGGACGGGGCGTCAGTCCTGGACGATCGCCAAGCACGTTCCCTTCGGGATCGACCCGCACATTCTGCAGCCCGAGCTGCACAAACGCACGCCGCAAATGCTCGCCTCGGGCGGCCTCGCGAAAAGGCGGCGCCGCCGTCTGGCAAAACCGAACCTGGTCGTCGAGTGTCAGAGACTCAGTGCTCCTAGCCGAATCGAGGGCGCCGCGGACCGCAGGCTCCTGGAGAAGCGTTTCGATGCCGGATAGTTGTTGCGCGGGGATCACGGTCCGGCTCAAGCCGGACACTGCGTACGCCGCGACGAGCGCCAGCGATAGCGTTCGCATCATCGGCTCCTTTCCTACCCTGCGCGGCGGGCCTGGCTGGCGCGGCTCTGCGCGGTGCCTGTGTCCTGCAAACGTACCTTCCATGCGAAAAGTGTCATGGACCTGATACCTGTCGCCGCCGCCGGGTGCCTCTTGACCTGGTCGAACGCCTCGTCGAAGGCCGGGCGATCGAAGGAGGCGGTCAAGCGGCAACCCGTTTGCGCCCGGGGCCTGGACGCGCAAGCCGAACGCGGCAGCCATCCCTCTCCTGTTATTTGGATCAGTCCTTCGATTGTCTGGTTCACGCAACTATTATTTTCCAGGTTCGACGGATATCTTTCTTCCAGGGCGCCGATATCCTTATAGGAGCACAAAGCTCTCAGCGTTTTCGGCGCCAGAAGCTCAGCGGCACAGAGTTTGCTCGGCGGGAAGTGAGGATCGATTTCAATGAGTCTCGTTCGGTTTCTGGGCTTAACGACTCTCGGGTGCGGCTGTGTCATCGGCCGATATCGCGAAGTCGCGACCAGCCGCGAAGTCAGCTACGTCGAGGAGAAGGGTGAGCGCTGCGGCAGTCAGGGTCACCGACGCAACCATACTGTTGCCGCCTCTCGACCGACTGTCATGCCTCCTGTTGTCTTCGCCAGTAAAGCCTCCTGACCGAGGTTTCGGTTATCCGGTGACCCTGTAGCCACACATCTGTGGCTGTACAGCCTCATAGTTCTTACCACGAGACGATTCAACGCTGCGACCGCGCTCGGCCGCACCATGCGACGTTCCCATCCCGGCTGCCGGCGCAATGCCTGCGGCTGCACGGCCTCGCAAGAATCAAGACGGTGCTCGATCCGTTTCTCGGGCTGGAAGCTCGGCAACTCACCAGTCGCCTGCCCTGGGTGTCAACTTTATGGGGATTGGGGAGGAGACAGTCGGCGGCGCATGCAGAAGAAGGGGTCTGACCCCTGTGTGTTCGCGTGTCGCAAAGGGGTCTGACCCCTTTTTCGAGCGGCAACTCCCTTGCGCCACGGACTGCTAAGGGCGCGGACCCCCGATCTGCGTCGCCTTGATCAGATACTCCTCGCGCGCGATCCAGTTCACACCCTTTCGAGTGATTTTGATGGCGATTTTGCGACGGGCCCTCGTCCGGTCCGCATTGCTCGAGTAGTAGCCCAGCACGTAATAATCGCTCGACTCGTTGTCGATCCGCTTCAGCCCCTTGTCGTAGTCGTTGCTGTTCACGAGCGCAGTGCCGCCCGTCTCTTCGGCAATGATGCGCAGCGTATCCTGCGACTTACGCACGTACTCGCTCCACTCTCGCGGGTTAACGTTCTGATCGATGTCGATGGCACCAACCAGGCCGCGCGGATCTACGGTGTAGATCGTGGTATTGGCTCGATTGGCGACTCTCGTCAGCTCGGCGATGTCACGGAAGAGATCCGCGTCTGAAAATGTCTCGCTCTGTATTCCCGCGGCGTTCAGTGACGACGGCTTGAGTGGATTGTCCGAGTTGCCCACCGCGGACGGATCAGCACCCGGGTCGGGTTCGGGCAGCGCCGACATGTTATCGAGCAGGTTCCCGAGCCCCTGACTGAACGACGAGTTGGGACCGAGCAGACCGTACCGCGACGCCTGGTACGGGTTGTAGTCGTACCCCTCGCTGATCCAGACGAGGACCTTCCGGCGGTCGTGCACCTGCTCGAGCTGCGCGAGCGCGTCGAACACGGTGGAGAACGCCACGTGCGCGCGGAATCGCAACTCGGTTGGTCCTTCGCTGCCGCCTATGCTTCGTTCGACGAGCTCGCTCGGGGTCAGTCCGTCGCCCGTGATTTTCTGCACGGCCTGATCGAGCCGCTTGAGGTCGTAGGTCATCCCGACCGAAATCGTGGAGGTGCCGCTCGAGACGATCGAGAACATGTCGCCGTCGTGCAGCAGTTGCTTGGCGATCTTCTGAAAGATCTGCCGGACCTTTGGTGAGTTCCGGAACTGCAGATTCGAGTCGTCGACGAAGAACAGGAAGATGCGGCCGGAGGTATCGTTGACCTTGCGAACCGACGGCAGAACCACTCCTTCGCGTGGGGGCGGAGGCGGCGCCGCGAGCACGTTCGAGATCCGGCCGCCGTGCGACATGGTCATCGACACGATCTTCTGCTTGACGCCGTCTTCGTAAACCTCGAACTCGTCCTGCCGGAGGTCGTCCACGAACAGACCACGCTCGTCCTTGACGGTCACGTCGGTTGAGACGAGCTCGATCTGGACGCGGAACGTCGGCTGTTGCCTGGCGGGGGTTTGCGGCGGCTGTTGAGCGGCAGGCGTTTGCGCCGCCAGAGTGGCCGTCAATCCAGCCCAGACCGCGAACGACCAGAACCTGTTGTGTGGTAAAGCCATAGCCTGCTCATTATGCCACGCCGGCTGGATGGCCGGGTCGGGATTAAGACGGCCGAAAAGGAGTGGTGGTCTCGTCGTCCTGATCCTCGGAGGAATCGAGCGGTGGGGGCTCTGGTGGCGCGGCGACGGCAGGTGCGTCGGACGCAAGCGGCGTCGACGGCTGCCTGGCTTGGATCTCCTCTCCTCGCCTGCGTCGGCGACCCCCACGGCGTCGCTGACGGCCCGTGGGCTGCTCCGCCGACGCTGCAGTGTCCGCCTCCGGAAGAGCGGTACTCGGCGCTACCTCGGGACTGTTAGTCGGTGTCGCTGGCTCCCCGGCCCGCTGCTCGCCCGGGCTATTGGCATTTGAGACGGCATCGGCCCACGGGTCTGGGGCAGCGGACGGCTCTTCCCGGGCGGCCCGGGCCAGCTTGGCGGATCGTTCTGCCCGTCGGCGCTCACGCCAGTGTTCGACCTCCGGCGGCGGCGGCGCCTGCGCTTCGAGAATTTCTTGCCAGTCAAAGGTCAGATCGGGGTTTTGCGCTTCGAGCGCTTCGCGGACCGGTGCGTCGAAAGGCTCCCGGCCGACTCTCACTCCCGGCGGAGTCCGATACCAGTAGAGCACACGAGGACGCGACGCGCCGCCGCGACTGACGGGAGCGTGAACAAGGTAGACGTACTCACAGCCGCGCTTGTCTCGTGAAAACCTGACGAAGGGCACGGCCTACTTTCGCCTCTGTGTTCGTGCGCGTTTCTTCGTCGGTTTGGCGCGCGACCGGGGCTTCGTGCTGCTGCGAGCCGTCCGTTTTTTTGCAGCGCCTGCCCTCACCTTGGCGCGGACTGGAGCTGCCGTCCCACGCGGTTTCGGGACCGCGACCACCTCACGGGTGCGATGCACGAGCGTAAACCGAACCTCGTCCCCCACGCTGTGATAGCTCCAGATCTCGCTCACATGGATCTGATTGTCCTCGCACAGCCGCCGCGCTACCTCGACCATGCCTGATGGGACGTACAAGTGGAACGCGGCCTTGAGTTTGGCGAAGTTCGCCCACTGTGCGAGCGCCTCCAGATGGTTGACCGACTCGCCGGTCTCAACCTCGACGACCGCCTGCAGGCGATGGCCGCGCTCCTGCGAGAACAGGACCAGATCGGGATAGACGGAGGAAGTGCCGCTGCCAACCGCGGCGTTCTGCTCGGTGCCTGGATTCATACCCGCGTCATAGCGGCGTCGAGACTTGACCAGGAGAAGCCGAATAATGCGGTCGTGCTCGAGTTGTTCGCGGACCGGCCGCACCAGAATCGGACTCACCAGGAGTCTCCGCGCCAGCGGTGACCGTGGACTTCTGGAGTCGCAGCAGGGGTGAACGTCTGGTTACTCACGGGTAGGAAACCCCTAAGTGTAACATGGCCTCGACGCATTCTACCCAACGTCCTGCCTTGTCGAAGGCCCCTAAATTCCATGGTCTGTTACAATAACCGCGTGTCAGCGCTCCGCTCCGATGGCCCGACCGGGACGATCCTTATCATCGACGACGACGAGAGCGTCACACACAGCTTCGCGCGAATTCTTCGGCTCGAAGGATACGAAGTCTTCACCGCGATGAACGGAGAAACGGGCCTTCGCGAAGCTGAAACGGCTCGCCCGGACGCGATCATTCTCGACTTGCGCATGCCACTGGTCGATGGCCTCTCCTTCCTGAGGAGACTCAGGGCGAACGACCAACAACGTAACACGCCTGTGGCCATCGTCACCGGCGACTACTTCCTCGACGACCGGATCTCGGCCGAACTGCAGCAGCTCGGCGCGGCGCTCAAATTCAAACCCTTGTGGCTCGAAGATTTGGTCACCCTGGCCCGCACGCTGCTTCTTCCCAAGGTGACCCACTGACCGATTCGGGCTGTCGATTTCTCCGCGCCTGCCGCCTGCAGCCCGTCGATCGGACGCCCGTCTGGTTCATGCGACAAGCGGGCCGGTACATGAGCGAGTATCGGGCGCTGCGAGAGCGATACTCGTTGCTCGAATTGTGCCGCACGCCGGAACTGGCGACCGAAGTGACGCTGCAGCCAGTCCGCCGCCTCGAGATCGATGCGGCCATCCTGTTCTCCGACTTGCTGCTGCCCCTCGAGCCCATGGGGATCCGCTTCGATTTCATCCGCGGCGAGGGTCCGGCCATCGAGAACCCCATCCAGACGGAAGCGGACATCGATGGTCTGCGCCGATTCAACCCGCGCGACGCGCTCGCGCACGTGCTCGAGGCGATTCGGCAGATCCAGATCGAGCTCGCGGGACGTCTTCCACTGATCGGCTTTGGCGGCGCCCCGTTTACGCTCGCCTCGTACGCGATTGAGGGCGGACACTCGAACAATTTCGCGAAAACCAAGGCACTGATGTACGGCGTGCCCGCCGCGTGGCATCGCCTGTGTGAACGGCTGGCCGACGTCACAGCCGACTATCTCACCGCGCAGATCGAAGCCGGAGTCGATGCCGTGCAGGTCTTCGACTCCTGGGTGGGCGCGCTCAATGCGCGCGACTACCGCGAATTCGTCCTCCCGCACACGCGACGTATCTTCGACGTGCTCGCGACATCGGGAGTCCCCACGATTCATTTCGGTGTCGGCACCGGCGCGATCCTGCCCGAGCTGCGCGAGGCCGGCGGCGACGTCATCGGGATCGACTGGCGAACGCCGCTCGACGACGCCTGGGAGCGTGTCGGGACCGATCGGGCCGTCCAGGGCAATCTGGATCCCACGCTGCTGCTTGGTCCGACCGACCGCATGTTCGCCGCCGCCGACGACGTGCTGGCGCGCGCCGCGGGACGACCGGGCCACATCTTCAATCTGGGCCACGGCATCCTCCCCTCGACCCCGGTCGAGCACGTGCAGGCGCTCGCCCGTTACGTACACCGCCGGACGTGATTACCGGCATTCTCCTGATGGCGCACGGCACGCCGTCCTCGATGGACGAAATGCCCGAGTACCTGCGCCTGGTCCGTGGCGGACGGCCGCCCTCCGATGCGCTCGTCGCCCAAATGCGGCACAACTATGAAGCCATTGGCGGCCGATCACCGCTGACGGAGCATACGTTGGCGCAGGCCGCGGCGCTCCGCGAGCGGCTGGGGCCGGAGATCCCCGTCGCTGTCGGCATGAGGAACTGGACGCCGTTCATCCGGGACGCGCTTCAGAAACTGGCAGCCGCGGGCGTCACACGCGTCATCGGCATTCCGCTCGCGCCGCAGTTTTCGACGCTGAGCGTCACGAAATATTTCGACGCCGCACTGGAGGCGCTGCCCGCCGGGATGCGCCTCGATCAGGTACCTGCGTTCCACGATCACCCGCTGTTGCTCGAGGCTTTCGCGGAGAAACTTCGCGCGGCTTGCCCGGAAGACCCGGAAGACCCGGAAGACGACGAAGAGATCGTGTTCACCGCCCACGCACTTCCGCAACGCGTGATCGACAGCGGCGATCCCTATGCCGCGCAAGTCGCTGCCACCGCGGACGGCGTGGCCGGACTTGCCCGGCTCCGGCCGCCCTACTATCGGGCGTTTCAGAGCGCTGGCCGAACGCCGGAGCCATGGATTGGTCCGGACATCAGCGAGCTGATCATCGAGCGCATGGCGCAGGGCGCCCGGCATTTCTTGATCGCACCCATCGGGTTCGTCTGCGACCATACCGAGATCCTGTTCGACATCGACGTTCAAGCCCGCGCGACGGCGGAGTCTGGCGGGGCCACGCTCCGGCGGACGGACTCCCTGAATACCTCGCCCACGTTCATCGCCATGCTGCAGGATCTCGTCCAGAAGCACCTATGAAACTGGCAGGAAACTGATGCAACCGGTGGTCATCGTCGGCGGCGGCATCGCCGGACTGGCGACAGCCTACGAGCTGGATCGCCGCGGATACCCGTTCGTTCTCCTTGAAGCGGGCAGACGAGCCGGTGGCGTGATTCTGAGCGAGCGGGTTGACGGATACACGATCGATGGCGGGCCCGACGCGCTCCTCGTGCAAAAGCCCGATGGCATCGAACTCTGTCGAGCGCTCGGGCTCGGCGATCGATTGATTCCAACCAAGCCACCACGGCTGGCGTTCATTCAACGGGGCCAGACTCTGCATCCGCTCCCCTCGTCGTCTGTTCTGGGGATTCCGACGCGTGTGGGCCCGTTCGTGCGAACGCGGCTCTTTTCCTGGGCCGGCAAGCTCCGCATGGGAGCCGAAATCCTCGTACCGCCTCGGCCTCTGGAAGACGACTCGGACGAGTCCATTGGCGCGTTCATGACGCGGCGCTTCGGCGCCGAAGCCACCGCGTATCTCGCCGAGCCGCTGCTGGCCGGGATCCATGCCGGCGACGTCGATCGCCTCTCCTTGCGAGCGCTGTTTCCCCGATTTACTGAAGCCGAGCGACAACATGGGAGCCTGCTCCGGGCGTTCCGGCGCCAACCGAGCCAGGCGTCGCCGGACGGAGCGTTTCGATCGCTTCCCGGTGGCCTCAGTGAGATGGTGGAGGCCCTCGTCGCTGCCCTCCCCGCGGGCGCGATTCGCCTGAACACACCAGTCGCCCGGGTAATTCACTCGGTGAACCTCGTGAACCCGGTGAACCCAACGAACCTCGTGAACCCGGTGAACCCAACGAACCTCGTGAACCCGGTGAACCCAGCGAACTTCGCGAACCCATTAGCCCCCTCCTTCTCAATCGAAACATCCTCGAACGACCGGTTCCACGCCTCTGCCCTTGTTCTTGCAACTCCGGCCTACGTCACGGCGAATGTCATCCGCGATGCAGACGAGGCGCTCGCGCGCCTGTGCGACCAGATACCCTACGCCTCTACAGCCACTATCGCGATGGCGTTCCCGCGGACCGCGGTTCAGCATCCCCTCAATGGATCCGGCTTCGTGGTTCCTCGCGTCGAAGCGACTGGAATTCTCGCGGCATCGTGGCTCTCGTCGAAATGGGCGCATCGTGCCCCTGCAGACCGTGTGCTCCTCCGCGTCTTCGTGGGCGGCGCACGCGACCCGAGGGCGCTCGAACTGTCCGACGAGGCATTGACCACGCGGGCGCTGGCCGCGATCGGGCCGATCCTCGGCGTGATGGGACCGCCGCTCCTGACCCGCGTGTACCGGTGGGACCGCGCGAGCGCGCAGCACGAGGTCGGTCATCTGGCGCGAATGCAGGCGATCGACCGATTGCTCGAGGCTCACCCGGGTCTATTCATCACCGGCAGCGGGTTTCGTGGCGTCGGCATCCCCGACTGCATTGCCGACGGCCGCGCGATGGCCGACAGGGTTTCACGCTTTCTGGCCGGCGGCGCACGGCCAAGTGCAGGCCGTCCCACATGAGACACCGCCTTCTCCTGATCCTCGCCTGAAAGCAGAGAGCTGGAATCCGAAGGCAGACGAAAGAAGGTGCTGATGAAAGCTATTCACCTGATCGGTGTACCACTGGATCTTGGCGCCGGCCGGCGAGGCGTGGACATGGGACCGTCGGCGTTCCGCATCGCCTGCCTGCGGGACCGCATCGAGGCGCTCGGCTGGCCCACGGTCGATAAAGGCGATCTGGTCGCGCCGATTCCAGAGATTCGTCATGCAAAGGACGATCGGAAGAAGTACATCGACGACATCGCCGGCGTCTGCCAGCGCCTGCATGACGTCGCGCTCGCCTCGCTCAACGAGGGCGCGCTGCCGATCGTGCTCGGCGGCGATCACAGCCTCGGCGCCGGGTCGGTCGCTGCCGTGTCGGCCTGGGCCAGAGAGGAGCGAGGACTGCCCCTCGGGCTTCTGTGGGTCGATGCGCACGGCGATATGAATACACCGGCCACCACCCTGAGCGGCAACGTGCACGGCATGCCGCTCGCGGCGCTCCTCGGCCAGGAACCGGCCGAGCTCGCCAGAGTCGGTGGTTTCAGCCCGAAAGTCATTCCGGCTCACACTGTGCTCATCGGCGTCCGCAATCTCGACGAACGCGAGAAGGTCTCCGTTCGCGCGTCAGGTGTCCACGTGTTCACGATGAAGGATATCGACCGGCAGGGCATCGCCACCATCGTGGAGGAGGCCGTCAGGCTGGCGGGCACGGGCACGGCAGGCGTCCACGTCTCCTTCGACATGGACGCGTGCGACCCGTCGATTGCACCGGGGGTCGGCACGCCGGTGAAGGGCGGGCTCGACTATCGTGAAGCGCACATGGTGATGGAAATCGTCGCCGACTCGGGCCTGCTCACCTCGCTCGATCTGGTCGAAGTGAATCCGACGCTCGACATTCGCAACATGACCGCGCAGCTCGGGACCGAACTGGCGCTGTCGGCGCTAGGGATGAAGATTCTGTGAGCCGGCCCCGGCGAGCATCTCTTCGAGCGCTTCGACGAGGAGCACGAGGGAATACGGCTTTTCGATGAGTCGGGTCCTCGGCCGCACGCGTTCGAGCTCCGCGGACTCCGAAGGCACGCCCGAGAAAATGATGACCGGGATCTCGGCCGGCGTCGCCACGACAATGTCGCGCCCGCTGCCACGCCGGAGCCGCAAATCGATCACGGCCGCCACGAACCGCTGCTTGGTCAACGCCTCGAGCCCTTCGTCGGACGTCTCCGCCGTCGACACCGAAAAGCCGTGCATTTCGAGAAATTTCACGAGTGGACGGCGAACCGACACGTCGTCTTCCACGACGAGCACGAGACGGGCGGCATTTTTCGTCATACAGTGATTTTGCTGCGCGCGAGGATCCGAATCAGTATAGCGTGAAAGAAAAAAGGGCCTGGCCGGAGAGTAGAATGAATCGCTGCGCAACGACCTGGTAGCTCAGTGGTAGAGCATCTGACTTTTAATCAGAGGGTCGCGGGTTCGATCCCCGCCCGGGTCACCACTTCTGCTCAGGAATTATCGCGATTCCGACAGACACGCAGATTCCAGGTAGCACACAGATCCTGAAGGCACTCGGACCTGCCGTTTGGGGGTGAAGGCAACAAACCGATAGCAACGGCTCGGGCTACGTCGCGTGAATAATGCCCTGTTGAACCAGTATGGCTGCGAACGCTTCTTTTGTTAGCGGACAGCGAGCGAGATCGATCGCCTGACGGGTTGTTGCGTGAATTTGGCGGGGAACGAAATCGTGCGGGAGATTCCCGCCTCGTCGAATTCCGTAGCTGCCTACCAACTGATCGTTGAGCCGAACGGTCACCCGTAGGTGTTTCCGGCCCTCAGACAGTTCTGCGTCCAGCTTCTTCGCTATTGCCAGGGCTTCTCGCGCAGTGAGAACGCTAGCCACGCCTGATGAATTCGCGGAGCACGTTAAGCTGACGGACAGCGGCCGGACTCAATCGAGGCGCGGCCACAAGGGAGTCGAACGTGTCGAGAATATCAGCTAGCAGGCTTTGATAAGCATCGTGCGGGTCGACACCGCTGATCGCGATGTTGCCCTCCTCAAAAGTCGCAATGAAGTCTTGCTCGCCCTGTCGTGAAACCCGATACGGAATCGGCTGCAGAACCTCATAGCCGTCCTCCAATTGCGTAATGACACCCGCCCGTGGAGAACGAACATCTGCAAAGGAACAAAAAAATTGCGCTCCCAGCAGCCAAAAACCAGCAGGGGTAACGCGCCTTACCACGACGTCGGGTCGGATCGGAGCAGCAGGAGCCGTGGTCCGGCTATCAACGCGCCAGGAAACAATTTCGGGCTCAGCAAAATCCGCAACGCACAGAGTCATGGGTTGTGGACCTCAATATCAACTTTCGGGGCCGCGCTGGTACCACTCCCTTCAGCGTTCGCCTCCTGGCGTTCCTCAAAGGTCTTCGACAGAGCCTGGACAATCGCCTCCATCACGCCGGACCGCAAAACCACGCGCACATCTGGTACGTAGTCTGAGGGTGGTGCCTGGTCTGCCCCCTTATCCGGAAAATGCGAACCGAATTCGAAAACGAGCTCGTTGTCCGTTAGCCGAATATGGACCACGTTGGCATAGATGGGCGCCGACTTCGAAGCCATGTCATTTCATACCCTAGCACACCCCCAGAGGTTAGCGGGTTACTGAGGTTCGCGGGTATCGCGGCAGAACTCCCTTCTACTTAGAACCTCACGCAGAGGCTTTCGGTTCATTCCTGCTTCTGCGGCGTCGTCTCCTCGTGGCAGGGCTCTCCTGAAAGTGTCGACAGGAGAATCAGCGGGTTCTTGCCGCGACGCTCGATCGCGTGCGGTACGCCGCTCGGAATAATCGCCAGCGAGCCTGGCCCAAGAGGCACGTCATCGTGCTTCGGCACGACCAGAGCTCCTTCACCGGCGATCACGTAGAGCGTCTCGTCGAGGGTGCCGTGCGCGTGTTCCGCGAGCGCATCTCGGAGTTGCAACAGCCTCGTTCGTGCCGTCGTCGTGCAACCGAGTACGGATTCTTTGAGCGGCTGCCGGCCGCCTATGAAGTTCTTCTCGAGAAAGCTCGTGATTGAGACCGTCTTCTCCCGTGCTGCCGTTTCCCCTCTCGTCACCGCCCCGGACGACGTCACAGCTGGCGGAGCAGATTCTGGCGACACCGACGGAGCCGGTGGCAGTGGTTGTGATGTTGGCTCGGGAAGCACCGGAGGTTCGGGCGGGGGGGCAATACTGAGCACGACATCAATCACATCCGGCCGCCCGCCGCGCAACGTCAGCTCCCGTTGCACCGCAGTGAACCCGTCTCGCTCGAACAGGAGATGATAGGAGCCGTCTCTCATCGACGGAAGGCGAACGGTCCCTTCGATATCGGTCGTGAATTGGCCAGTGCTCGCGCCGCTCACCTGCACCTGAACGCCCGCCATCAAACGGCCCTCCGCGTTCCTGACGTGCACGAACACCATCGTCCCGGGTGCTGGCGGCCGCGGTCGCGGCGTCGGTGATTGAGCCGCAAGCGGACCGCTGACGAAGAGAGACCAGAGAAGCACGGGTGCAACAGAGCGCAACGAACGAGTGAGCAGCTTGATCATCCACACGTTGGAAGCAGTTTAGCGCGGGTTTTCTCCGTGGGGACAAAAATCAATCACATGAGTCTTTTCGCATGAGGCGCTTCGAGGCCGTCCGGAATGCCTGTCCAATCCGTGGTTTGCTCCCGATCCCTGTTATAGTGAACGCTTTCCCGTTCAAAGACTGAAAAGGTACCGCGAGCACCTTGGCAGCCCGTGGTACAAGTCGCTGCCGCTGACGAGTTGACGACGAGCGTGATTCGCCCGGTGGGCCGGCTGCGCATGAGTGTGATGAACGAGCGGGACCCGCAGATCGCCGACCCCTGGCGCCGACCGCACTGGCGAGACCGACCCGTCAGCGGTGATCGACGTTCACCGGGGGCTTTGAGGCTAAAGCCAGGCATTCAACAGACTCTGTGAAGATTCCACCATTCCTCGGGCGCTACGAGGTCGTCGACCTGATCGGTCATGGCGGGATGGGTGCACTCTATCGCGCGCGCGATCCGCGGATCGGTCGTTACGTGGCCATCAAGCTGCTCAGACGCGAATACGACACCCCGGAGCTTCGCGACCGTTTCTCCCGCGAAGCCAGGGCTGCCGGCGGCCTGAGTCATCCCAACATCGTCACCATCTACGACGTGGGTGAACACGACGGCCTGCCGTTCATCGCGATGGAGTACGTTCGGGGCGAAACCTTCGCCGACCTGGTGTGCTTGCGGCCGCCGCTATCTGTCCAGCGCAAGCTGCAGCTGGCTGAAGAGGTTTGCGCCGGGCTTGCGCACGCTCATGAGGCAGGCATCGTTCATCGGGACATCAAGCCAGCCAATCTGATCGTGGGCCCCGAGGGAACCGTCAAAATTCTGGACTTCGGAATCGCCAAACTGATCGCCACCGGGATAACCGTGCCGGGCACGATCATGGGGACGTTGAACTACATGTCCCCGGAACAAATCAAAGGCACTCCCGTCGACACCCGAGCGGACATTTTCTCTCTAGGCGCGGTGTTGTATGAGCTGTTATCGCATCAACGAGCCTTCCCGGGCCAGCTTCCTGACGAGGTGTTTCATCAGATCTTGAACGGCGTCCCGAGGCCTATCACTGAATACTGCCCGGACCTCGACCCGCGTCTCGTGCGCCTGGTCGACCGGGCGCTCGAGACGAATCCGGATCGACGGTTTCAGAATATCGCGGCCGTTCAGAAGGAGCTGACAAGCATTCGCCTGGGTCCGCAGGCGGCCGCCGTCAAGGCTGCGCCGCCGACTGAGATCTCGCCTCCGGATGTGCCGATTCCGGCGCGGAAAACACCACCCCCGGCCAATCGCGACGTGACCAGATCACGGTCGCAGGAAATTGAAGAACATCTGGCCGCCGCGCAGCGCGCATTTGATTCAGGGGACTATCAGGCCGCGATCGCATCGTGCAAACAGGTACTGATGCTCAACCCCTCCGACGCACGAGCCATCTCGCGCATCGATCGTATTCACGCGACGATCAACGAACAGCAAGTACAGGCGCAGCTCGCCGAAGCACGACAGCACCTGACGCGCGGAGCGACGACCGCGGCGCGGAGGTCGTTGGATGCCGCGTCCCAGCTGTCACGCACCCACCCCGAGATCGCGAAAGTTCGTGACGAGGTCCTGGCAGAAGAAACCCGTGTGCGTTCAACGGCTGTTCGCGAGACGATCAGCCGCGCGCGGGCGGCATATGAGGGCGGCAATCTGACATCGGCGCTGCACGAGGTCGAGCAGGCGTTGGTTCTCGACCCGGACAACGCCGAAGCGCAGGCTGTCAGGGTCGCGGCGGAACCCGCACTCAGGCAGAGACAGGAGGAGGCTCGTATCCGCGCCGGCGTCGACGACGCCCGGCGCCGCTTCCTCAATGGTGAACACCAGGCGGCACTCCAGTCGCTGGAGGCGCTCCAACCGACGTCGAATGCCCTCGTGGCGGGTACGCTCGAAGAACTGCGTCTCACCCTTCGTGAGATTGAAGAACAGCGGCGCGTCGAACACGAGCGTGTCGAGCGTCTCACGACGCTGCTGACAGGCGCCCGGACAGCGCTGATGAACGGCCGTCTCGACGAGGCGTCGCAAACGCTCGAGCGGGTTCGTGACATTGATCCGACAGTTCCCGAGTTATCAGACTTGACCGAGCGTCTGCGTCAGGCGCAGACGGCGGCTCGGCTGGAGGAAGACCTCGCACGCGCACTCGGCGAGCTCGACGAGCAGC
>JAHFUL010000018.1:28515-33300 GCA_023265155.1 Acidobacteriota bacterium | reverse complement strand
TGGATGACCGCGATGCGAGCGCGTAGCCTTTCAGGGTCGAATCGTAGGCCCGACCTTCAGGTCGGGCGTGTAGCGTGTGGATGACCGCGATGCGAGCGTGTAGCCTTTCAGGGTCGAATCGCAGGCCCGACCTTCAGGTCGGGCGTGTCACGGGTGGATGACAGCGATGCGAGCGCGTAGGCTTTCAGGGTCGAATCGTAGGCCCGACCTTCAGGTCGGGCGTGTAGCGTGTGGATGACCGCGATGCGAGCGCGTAGCCTTTCAGGGTCGAATCGTAGGCCCGACCTTCAGGTCGGGCGTGTAGCGTGTGGATGACCGCGATGCGAGCGTGTAGCCTTTCAGGGTCGAATCGTAGGCCCGACCTTCAGGTCGGGCGTGTAGCGTCTGGATGACCGCGATGCGAATTGCCTATCAGGGTGAGCCGGGAGCCTTCAGCGAGGCCGCCGCGCAGCAGATTCATGCTGATGCGCAGTTGATGCCCTGCAGGGCGTTCGAGGATGTCTTCGCGGCGGTCGAAGGGGGCACCGCCGAGTACGGTGTATTGCCCATCGAGAACTCGATTGGCGGCAGCATTCACCGGAACTTCGATTTGCTCCTTCAACACGAGCTGCCGATCATCGCCGAGCTGGAGCAGCCGGTCGTGCATCATCTGCTGGCGCTGCCGGGCAGCACGCTCGAGAATATCCGGCGCGTGTATTCGCACCCGCAGGCGCTCGCGCAGTGCGACCGCTTCCTCCGCACGCTGGCAGGCGTCGAGATCACGGCCACGTACGACACCGCGGGCAGCGCGAAGATGATCGCGGACGGCCGGATGGACACCGCGGCCGCAGTCGCCTCGGCGCGCGCCGCCGAAGTGTTCGGCCTCGCGCTTCTCAAGTCGTCCATTCAGGACTACGAGCACAACACGACGCGCTTCCTCGTCATCGGTGGTCCGCCGCTCTCGTCGGCCGTGCCCGACAAGACGAGCATCGTGTTCACGCTCGCCAACGAGCCAGGCGTGCTGTTCAAGGCCTTGAGCGTATTCGCGCTCCGCGGCATCAACATGACGAAGCTGGAATCGCGACCGGTGCCGGATCGCAAGTGGGAGTACCTCTTCTACGCCGATCTGGCGGCGGCGCGCGACGATGTGGCCTGTGCCCGGGCGCTGGCGCATCTGGCGGAGTTTGCGCCGATGCTCCGCGTGCTCGGGTCGTATCCCAGCTGTAAACCCGCGCCGGCCGATCGGGCTGGCGCTTCTCTCGAGATGCACGCGTGACCATCGGACCCAATCCCCTGACGACTGGCCCGAGCCGCGCCCCCGCGCGCGCGATGCTGAAGGGGGCCGGCTTCACCGATGCGGACTTGCGCAAGCCGCTCATCGGCGTCGCCAACACCTGGATCGAAATCGGCCCCTGCAATCTGCACCTCCGCACGCTGGCCGGGCACGTGAAGGACGGCATTCGCGCGGCCGGCGGCACCCCGATGGAATTCAACACGGTCTCGATCTCCGACGGCATCACGATGGGCACCGAAGGGATGCGGGCCTCCCTGGTGAGCCGCGAGGTGATTGCCGACTCCATCGAGCTCGTCGCGCGCGGCAACGGCTTCGACGGGCTGGTCGTGCTCGTCGGCTGCGACAAGACGATTCCCGGCGCCGTCATGGCGCTCGCGCGGCTCGACATGCCGGGCGCCGTCCTGTACGGCGGGTCGATTGCGCCGGGCACGTTCCAGGGTCGGGAAGTGACCGTGCAGGACGTGTTCGAGGCGGTGGGTGCGCACGCGGCCGGACGCATGACGAGCCAGGATCTCTGCGAGCTCGAGGACGTCGCGTGCCCTGGCGCAGGCGCCTGCGGCGGCCAGTTCACGGCCAACACGATGGCGATCGTCTGCGAAGCGCTCGGCATTGCCGCGCTGGGGAGCGGCAGCGTGCCCGCGACCGATCCGGCGAAGGCGGCTGTCGGCCGTACGACCGGCGGGCAGGTGGTGAAACTCGCGACCGATCGCGTGCGCCCGCGGACCATCCTCACCCGCGCGGCCATCGAGAACGCGATTGCCGTGGTAGCGGCCACCGGTGGATCGACCAACGCCGTCCTGCATCTGCTGGCGATCGCAAAGGAAGCTGGTGTCGAGCTGACGCTCGATGATTTCGATCGCGTCAGCGCCCGGACGCCGCTCATCGCAGACTTGAAGCCGGCCGGCCGATTCGTCGCGACGGATCTTCACCACGCGGGCGGCAGTTTGCTCGTCATGAAGCGGCTCATCGACGGCGGCTCGCTGAAGGGCGATGTGCCGACGGTGACCGGCCGCACGCTCGCCGAGGAAGCGGCGAACGCGGTCGAAACCCCTGGGCAGGAAGTCGTCCGTCCCTTCGGGCGGCCGCTCAAGCTGCACGGCGGCCTGGTGATTCTGTCCGGCAATCTGGCCCCGGACGGCGGCGTGCTCAAGTTGTCGGGCACTGAACGCGCGTTGCATCGCGGGCCGGCCAGGGTGTTCGACAGCGAAGAGGCGGCGTTCGAGGCCGTGCAGCAGCAGGCGATCAAAGCGGGCGACGTCGTCGTGATCCGGTACGAGGGGCCCAACGGCGGGCCCGGCATGCGCGAGATGCTCGCCGTGACGGCGGCGATCGTAGGCGCGGGGCTGGGGGATTCGGTCGCGTTGATGACCGACGGCCGGTTCTCCGGCGCGACCCGCGGGTTCACGGTCGGCCACGTGTCGCCCGAGGCCTCGCGGGGCGGTGCGATTGCGGCCGTTCGGGACGGCGACATCATCGTGATCGACGTGGAGCAGCGGCGACTGGACGTGGAGCTGAGCGCGGATGAAATCGCGGCGCGGCTGGCGGCATGGTCGCCGCCGGCCCCGAGATACCAGACCGGCGTCCTCGCGAAATACGCGCGGCTGGTGTCGTCGGCATCAACCGGAGCGATTACGGGTTGACGCGACATTCAATGCAGAGGACGCAGAGCACGCAGACCACCTTTGGGTGGTGTGTGGGAGCACAGAGCCCGACGACTGACGCCGAGGCCGCGGAGCGCGCGGAGTGTCTTTGGGTTGATGTCAAACGTGTTCTCTGCGACCTCTGCGGACTCCGCGTTGATCGTTGTGGTGGGAGTAGATCATGGAAAAGAAAACAATGACCGGTGCGCAGGCTCTCTGGGACTCGCTCGTGCGCGAGGGGGTCAGCGTGGTGTTCGGATATCCGGGCGGCGCCATCCTGCCGGCGTACGACGCGATGCTCGACTATCCCATCCACCACGTCCTCGTCCGGCACGAGCAGGGCGCCACGCACATGGCCGATGGCTACGCGCGCGCGACCGGCAAGGTGGGTGTCGCCATCGCGACGTCCGGCCCCGGCGCGACGAACATGGTGACGGGCATCGCGACCGCGATGATGGATTCCTCACCCATCGTCTGCATCACCGGTCAGGTCGGCAGCCCGCTCATCGGATCCGACGCGTTTCAGGAGACCGACATCACCGGGATCACCCTGCCGATCACCAAGCACAACTACCTCGTGACGCGCGCCAGCGACATCGCGGCGACAGTTCGCGAAGCGTTTGCGGTGGCTGCCAGCGGCCGCCCCGGACCGGTGCTCATCGACTTCACGAAGGACGCGCAGCTCGGCAAGTGCGAATTCGACTGGGAGGAGGCGGCTCCAGACCTCGCCTCGCTCGCGCGGCCGGGTCACTCGAGCGGCGTCGATCCGATCGAACTCGTCAATGCGGCGGAGCGCCCGCTCATCCTGGCGGGGCATGGCATCATCCTGAGCGGAGCGGAAGCGGCGATCCAGGCGTTCGCCGAAAAGGCGCAGGTGCCCGTGGCGATGACGCTCCTCGGCATCGGCTGTTTCCCGGCCTCGCATCCACTGAACCTGGGGATGATGGGCATGCACGGCGAGGCGTGGGTGAACACCGCGATCCAGGAAGCCGATCTCCTGATCGCGCTCGGCATGCGGTTCGACGACCGCGTCACGGGCAACATCAAGACGTACGCGCTCAACGCGAAGAAGATCCACGTCGACATCGATCCCGCGGAGTTCAACAAGAACGTCAAGGTCGACTCGGCGATTGCCGGCGATGTGGGCGCCGTCGTCCGCGACTGGACCCCGCGCGTCAGGCGGGAGGATCGATCGAAGTGGCTGAACCACATCACGGAGTTGAAAGGCGATTCGGCGGTGCGCGACATCCAGAACCTGCCCGACGATGGGCATCTGTACGCAGCGCACGTGATCAACGACATCTGGCGGATCACCGACGGCAAGGCGATCGTCGTGACCGACGTCGGCCAGCACCAGATGTGGGAGGCGCAGTACTACAAGCACGAAGCGCCGCGGACGCTGATCACGTCGGGCGGGCTCGGCACCATGGGGTTTGCCCTGCCGGCGGCGATTGGCGTGAAGATGGGGCGTCCCGACGCCGAGGTGTGGGTGATCGCTGGCGACGGCGGCTTCCAGATGACGTGCCCCGAGCTCGCGACGCTCGTGCAGGAAGAGCTCGACATCAAGATCGCCATCATCAACAACGGCTATCTGGGGATGGTCCGGCAGTGGCAGGAGTTCTTCTACCAGCGCCGGTACGCCGCGACCCCCATTTCGGGTCCGGACTTCAAGAAGCTCGCCGAGGCGTTTGGCATCTGGGGCGCGACGGTGAGCACCCGAGGCGAAGTGGAGCGCACGGTGCAGTCCGCGCGACAGCAGCGGGGCGCGGTCATCGACTTCAGAGTCGAGCAGGAAGATACGGTGTACCCGATGGTGCCGGCGGGCGCCGATCTGGACAAGATGATTCGGCGGCCGTCACCGATCGCGGAGAC